>NZ_JBHUTX010000016.1:0-170288 GCF_042671245.1 Streptomyces sp. NPDC057099 | reverse complement strand
GTCCCGTAACTTTGGTTACGGGACCGGCCCTTTTTTGTTCCGCGTCACTTGAAGTTCACGTTGCGCGCTCAGCATCCAAAGCATGGGTACTGCTGCAATGCTCAGGGCCGCCGGAGTCGGACTCGGTGACGAGGTCGTCGTGCCGGCGTTCGGGAACGTCGAGGTCGCCGAGGCCGTAGCCATGGCCGGGGCGATGCCGGTGTTCGCCGACATAGATCCTGTCACCTACTGCCTCGACGCCGTCGCTGTGGAAGCGGCGGTAACTCCGCGCACCGCGGCCGTGGTTGTCGTGCACCGCTTCGGGCGGCTCGCCGACATCGCGCGGTTGCACACGTTGGGAGCGCGGCACGGACTGCTCGTGCTGGAACAGGGAGAGTCCGAGGCGCCGTACGACGAGATAGCTCAGCGCAGGGAGCGCGCGGGCTACCTCGACGCGAAGCTGAGGGGAGTGCGGACGCCGGACGACGGTGACGGGCACACCTACCAGCAGTACGTCGTGCGGGTTCCGGGCAACGGGCGACCGGACCGGGATGCCTTCGCGCGCGCTGTGCGGGCCAAGGGAGTTGAATGCCGGGTGCCGGTGAAGACCCCGGTGCATCGGCTGCCCGAATTCCGGCGGTGTGTTTCCCTCCCGGAGACGGAGCGAGCCGCTGACGAGACGCTGGCGCTGCCGGTTGACGCGGCGCTGACCAAGCGTGACATGCAGCGGATCGTGTCCGCCTGCAATGCCCTCGGAGGGCTGCTGCAGCCCGCCTTCTGACGTGGTTGGGAGCACGGGTCTGTTCGGGGTATGATCTATTCCGTTGCCGCGCGGGAAACCGCAACGCGACAGGCCCCTATAGCTCAGTCGGTAGAGCGTCTCCATGGTAAGGAGAAGGTCAGCGGTTCGATTCCGCTTGGGGGCTCCAGCAGAAAAGGCCCCACCCATACGGGTGGGGCCTTTCGCATGTCCTAGTCCTTGTGAAGGCCCGGGACGCGCATGGCCAGGATCGCCATGTCGTCGGACGGAGCGTCCGACGCGAAGCGTTCCACCGCGCGCATGATGCGGGCCGCGACCGCTCCGGCTGTCAGGCCCGTGCAGGTCGTGAGGACGTCGGCGAGGCCGTCGTCGCCCAGCATGCGGGCGCCTTCGCGGCGTTCGGTGACGCCGTCCGTGACGCACAGGAGGACGTCGCCCGGGTCGAGGGTGACCGTCTGCTCGTAGAGCTCCAGGTCCTCGATGACGCCGAGGAGCGGCTGGGGTTCGGCCGCGGGTTCGACCGAGCCGTCCTGGCGCAGGCGCAGCGGGAGAGGGTGGCCGGCGCAGACGACCTTCAGTTCCGCGCTGCCGTCCTCCTGGGGCCGCATCTCGCCGTAGAGGAGGGTGAGGAAGCGGCTGCGGGCGCCCTCGTCGAGGATTGCGGAGTTGAGGCGTTCCAGGACCGCCGGGCCGCTGAGGCCCTCGCGGGCCAGGAGACGCAGGGCGTGGCGGGCCAGGCCGGTGACGGCTGCGGCGTTCGGGCCCGTACCGCAGACGTCGCCGATGGCGAAGCCGTAGGCGCCGTCGCTGATGGGGAAGACGTCGTAGAAGTCGCCGCCGACCTCGTTGCCCTCGCCGGCGGCGCGGTAGATGACCTCGACCTCGACGCCCGCGATCACGGGGAGCTCCGGGGGCAGGAGGCTGCGCTGGAGGGCCTGGCTGATCGCCGTGCGCTCCGAGTAGAGGCGGGCGTTGTCGAGGGCCAGAGCGGCTCGGCGGGAGAGGTCCTCGGCGAGTTCCAGGATCTCCTGGCGGAAGTGCTCGTCGGTCGGCTTGCCGAGGGTCAGCATGCCGATGACGCGGTTACGGGCGACCAGGGGGAGAACGACCGTCTCGCCGCCCACGGCCGAGGCTGTGGCCAGGGTCGGCCCGATGCCGGGCGTGACCTGGCGGGTCGGGCCGCCGCTGAGGCCGAGGCTGCGCATGGAGCTGCGCAGGGCTGCCTGGTGGGCCACTTCGCCGGGGGCCGTCCAGACGCGGGCGCCGGGAGTGGGGACCGGGTCGGGCGGGGGGACCTTCGACAGCAGGGACTTGATGCCGTCGATGAGTTCCTCGTCCTCGTGCAGGACGTACGACAGGTACGGCTCCGAAGCCTGGTGGGCGATGGTGTAGACGGCACACCAGGTGGCGAGGGTGGGGACCGTCATCTGGGCCATCAAGGCCAGGGTCTGGTCGCGGTCCAGGGTGCCGGCGAGCAGGTCGGAGGCCTCGACCAGGAAGTTCAGGGAGCCGCGGCGCAGGCGTTCCAGTTCGCCGAGGCGGGCCGATTCGACGGCGAGTGCGATGCGGTCGGCGGCGAACTGGAGGCGCAGAGCCTCCTCGTTGGAGTATCTGGCGGGGGCTTCGGCGGCGACGCCGAGGGAGCCGGTGAGGCGGCCCTCGACCTTCAGCGGGACCGTGACGATCGAGCGCATGCCCGTGCCGTTCAGCAACGGCACCGCGCCGGGGACCGCCGTCAGGTCGTCGTGGACGGCCGGCATGCGGGCCGAACCGTAGCGGCCGGGGCCCGCCTCGACGGGGACGCGGGCGAAGCGCTGGCGTGCCGAGGGCAGGCCTGTGGAGGCGCGGACCTCCAGCTCCGTCTCGTCGTCGGTGGCCAGCAGGAGGAACGCCGAGTCGCCGTCGAGCATGTCGCGGGCGCGCTCCACTGTGCGCTGGAGGAGGCCGTCGAGGTCGTCCGGGGCGGGGTAGCCGATGAACACCTCGAAGGGGTCGGTGCCCTGGCCCTCGGAGGTGGCCGAGGTGTCGGAGGCGGGGACGCGCAGGGGCGTCTGCAGAACGGCCCTTTCGTGGTCCCTCACGAGGAGGCACACGGTTGACGGTTCGCCGCCGGTGTCGCGGACGCGCAGGTGGGAGGCGTAGACGGGGGTGACGCGGCCGGTGGCGGCGCGGATGCCGTAACTGCCCTCCCAGCGGGAGAGCTGGAGTGCCTCGGCGATGCCGGTGCTGGTGCCCGGGGTGTGCGGCCAGGCCGCGAGGTCGGTCAGGGGCTTGCCGGTGACCTGCTCGGCCGGGTAGCCGAAGAGCTCCTCGGCGTCCTCGCTCCAGGCGCTGATGTGGCCGGTGCGGTCGATCTGGATGACGGCCACGCGGACCCGGCCGTCGGCGAGGGGGAGGAGGTCGGCGGGGAGGGCCGGTCCGGCCGCTCGGGTGCCGACCGCGCGTGCGGGCAGGTCGAGTTGGAACCAGACGGTTTTGTGCGTGGGGGTGTACTCGACGCCCCAGCGGCCGGCGAGGGCCGCGCAGAGCTGGAGGCCGCGGCCGCCTTCGCGGTCGGGGCTGCCCATGTTGATGGCCGCGCCCTGGAGCGGGATCTCGCGCTCGGGATACCGGTCGGCCACCTCGATGCGCACGCCCTCGTCGCTGCGCAGGCACAGCAGGTCGGCGGAGGTGCCGGCGTGGACCACGGCGTTGGTCACCAGTTCGCTCGTGAGAACCACGGCGTCGTCGACGATGTCGGCGAAGCCCCAGCCCTGGAGGGTGTCGCGAACGAAGGAGCGGGCGCTCGCGACCGATCGCCCGACGGGCTCGAAACTGGCGGCCGCGCGCGCGGTGATCACAGAACTCCTTGACCGGTTCTCGACGTGCTGGGCTGCGTGACCGACCGGCTCGCGCCGCTGTTGCGGCAGGCTGCCCGTCGGCCGGGGGTCCGGGGGCTGTCCCCCCGGGATCAGTCCGGTGGTCATGTGTGCGGCCGCCCCTCCGATGCCCGCTCGTCTTCGTGCCACCGCCCAGGCCGGACGGACCGGCGCGGCTGGACAGCCGGATGCAAGGTTACTTACCTTCGCGGTCCATTCGGATGCCGGTCTGCAGTGTTTCCGTCCGGAGGGTGTGCGGACGATGTGCGAAGCTGCCGAACTGTTATGGCCTGGTTCGGCCGGGGTGAAACACTGGGCAAGCTTCTTGTGAAGGTCCGGGCAAACTGAGTGCCCAAGGCGTACGGCGGGCAGCAGCCCTCTGGCAAGAGCCTGATATGCAGGGCAGAGAATACGCAGTAGTAACTGGTACGCCGAGCGCGGTACCCGAGCACAGCAGTGACGGTCGACCCCTGCGGGAGGGACACAGTGGAGTCTGGCGCAGCGACGCGTGGCACGAAGACGCGCGCGAAAGGCGGACAGTCCCCGAGCAACCAGGGCAAACAGTCCCCGGGTAACCAGGGCAAAGCGCGTAATGGCACCACAGAGGTGGACACGGCAGCCCTGAACCGTCTGATGGCGGCCCTGGTGTCGATGCGGGACGGGAACTTCCGCAAGCGGCTCACGGTGTCCGGGGACGGCGTGATGGCCGAGATCGCGGCCGTCTTCAACGAAGTGGCCGACCGCAATCTGCATCTGACGGGCGAGCTGGCCCGGGTGCGGCGGATGGTGGGCCGTGAGGGCAAGCTCACCGAGCGGCTGGAGACCGGGGCCTGCGAGGGCTCGTGGTCGACGGCGATCGACAACTCGAACGCCCTGGTGGATGACTTGGTGCGGCCGGTTTCCGAGGTCAGCCGGGTGCTGTCCGCGGTTGCCGAGGGTGATCTGTCACCGCGGATGGAGTTGCGGACGCAGGCCCCGGACGGGAACGGGCATCCGCTGCGCGGAGAGTTCCTGAAGGTCGGGCGGACGGTCAACAACCTGGTCGACCAGCTGTCGACGTTCACCGACGAGGTCACGCGTGTGGCCAGTGAGGTGGGCACCGAGGGCAAGCTGGGCGGGCAGGCGCGCGTACGTGGCATGTCGGGTTCGTGGCGGGATCTCACGGACTCCGTCAACACGATGGCGTACCGGCTGACGGCCCAGGTGAGGGACATCGCGCTGGTGACGACGGCAGTCGCCAAGGGCGATCTGTCGCGGAAGGTCACTGTTCAGGTGGCCGGCGAGATGCTGGAGCTGAAGAACACCGTCAACACGATGGTGGACCAGCTGTCGGCGTTCTCCTCCGAGGTGACCCGGGTGGCCCGCGAAGTGGGCACGGAGGGCGCTCTGGGCGGGCAGGCGCAGGTGCCCGGGGTCGACGGTGTGTGGAAGGAACTCACCGATTCGGTGAACACCATGGCCGGGAACCTCACGGCCCAGGTGCGCGGCATCGCGGAGGTGACGACGGCGGTCGCCAACGGTGACCTGTCGCGGAAGGTGACCGTGCAGGCGCGGGGCGAGGTCGCGCAGCTCGCCGAGACGATCAACCAGATGACCGAGACGCTGCGGATCTTCGCGGACGAGGTCACGCGTGTGGCCAACGAGGTCGGGGCCGAGGGGCGGCTCGGTGGTCAGGCGAACGTGCCGGGTGCGGCGGGGACGTGGAAGGACCTCACCGATTCGGTGAACACGGTCTTCCGGAATCTGACCACTCAGGTGAGGGACATCGCCGCCGTGACGACGGCGGTGGCCAACGGTGACCTGTCGCAGAAGGTCACCGTGAATGTGGCCGGCGAGATGCTGGAGCTGAAGAACACCGTCAACACGATGGTCGACCAGCTGTCCGCCTTCGGTGCAGAAGTGACCCGTGTGGCACGTGAAATCGGTGTCGAGGGTGAGCTGGGCGGTCAGGCGCAGGTGCCGGGTGTGGCCGGGACGTGGAAGGACCTGACGGACTCCGTCAACACGGCGTTCCGGAACCTCACCGGACAGGTGCGGAACATCGCGCAGGTGACGACGGCGGTGGCCAACGGTGACCTCTCGCAGAAGGTCACGGTCGACGTCTCCGGCGAGATGCTCAAGATGAAGAACACCGTGAACACGATGGTGGACCAGCTGTCGAGCTTCGCCGACCAGGTGACCCGGATGGCCAGGGACGTGGGCACGGAGGGCCGTCTCGGCGGCCAGGCCCGGGTGGACGGTGTGTCGGGCACCTGGAAGGAACTCACCGACTCCGTCAACTCGATGGCCGGGAACCTCACCTCCCAGGTTCGCAACATCGCGCAGGTGACGACGGCCGTGGCCCGGGGCGACCTGTCCCAGAAGATCGACGTCGACGCGCGCGGGGAGATCCTCGAGCTGAAGAACACCATCAACACGATGGTCGACCAGCTCTCGGCCTTCGCCGACCAGGTGACCCGGGTCGCCCGTGAGGTGGGTACGGACGGCCGGCTGGGCGGTCAGGCGCAGGTGCCCGGGGTCGCCGGTGTGTGGCGTGACCTGACGGACTCCGTGAACGGCATGGCCGGCAACCTCACCGCCCAGGTGCGCAACATCGCCCAGGTCGCGACCGCGGTGGCCCGGGGTGATCTGTCGCAGAAGATCGACGTGGACGCGCGCGGGGAGATCCTGGAGCTGAAGAACACCCTCAACACGATGGTGGATCAGCTGTCGTCGTTCGCCCAGGAGGTCACGCGTGTGGCCCGTGAGGTGGGTACGGAGGGCATCCTGGGCGGCCAGGCCGAGGTACAGGGTGTCTCCGGCACCTGGAAGGACCTCACCCAGTCCGTGAACGGCATGGCGAACAACCTGACCATCCAGGTGCGCAACATCGCCGAGGTCACGACCGCGGTCGCCCGGGGCGATCTGTCGAAGAAGATCACCGTCGACGCCAAGGGCGAGATCCTCGAGCTCGTCACGACCGTCAACACGATGGTGGACCAGTTGTCCTCCTTCGCCGAGCAGGTGACCCGGGTGGCCCGTGAGGTGGGCACCGAGGGCATCCTGGGCGGACAGGCGCACGTGCCGGGTGTCACGGGCATCTGGAAGGACCTGAGCGACAACGTCAACCTGATGGCCAAGAACCTCACCACGCAGGTGCGGAACATCTCCCAGGTCTCGGCGGCGGTCGCCAACGGTGACCTGACACGCCAGGTCACCATCGAGGCGCGCGGTGAGGTCGCGCAGCTCGCCGACACCATCAACACGATGGTGAAGACGCTGAGTTCGTTCGCGGAGCAGGTCACCAAGGTGGCCCGTGAGGTGGGTACGGACGGCATCCTCGGCGGTCAGGCGCATGTGCCGGGTGTGGCCGGTACGTGGAAGGACCTCACCGAGTCCGTGAACGGCATGGCGTCCAACCTGACCGGCCAGGTGCGCAACATCGCCATGGTGACCACGGCCATCGCCAAGGGTGACCTGACGAAGAAGATCGACATCGACGCGCGCGGTGAGATCCTGGAGCTGAAGACGACCATCAACACGATGGTCGACCAGTTGTCCTCCTTCGCCGAGGAGGTCACCCGGGTCGCCCGCGAGGTGGGCACGGAAGGGCAGCTCGGCGGGCAGGCACGCGTGCGTGACGTCGACGGGACGTGGCGCGACCTGACCGAGTCCGTGAACGAGATGGCCGGGAACCTGACCCGGCAGGTGCGGGCCATCGCGCGCGTGGCGACCGCGGTGACCCGTGGCGATCTGAATCTGAAGATCGACGTGGACGCGTCCGGGGAGATCCAGGAGCTCCAGGACTACATCAACAAGATGATCGCCAACCTGCGTGACACCACGATCGCCAACAAGGAGCAGGACTGGCTCAAGGGCAACCTGGCCCGTATCTCCGCGCTGATGCAGGGCCGCCGCGACCTGGAGGACGTGGCCTCGCTGATCATGAGCGAGCTGACGCCGGTGGTGTCCGCGCAGCACGGCGCGTTCTTCCTGGCGATGCCGCTCGTCGACGGCGAGGACAAGAACGCCGCGGGCGACGACCAGTACGAGCTGCGCATGCTCGGCTCGTACGGCTACTCGATGGGCTCCATGCCGACATCGTTCCAGCCGGGTGAGGCGCTGGTAGGGACGGCCGCCGAGGAGAAGCGCACGATCCTGGTGGAGAACGCGCCCAGCGGCTATCTGAAGATCTCCTCGGGGCTCGGCGAGGCGCCGCCCGCGCAGGTGATCGTGCTGCCGGTCCTGTTCGAGGGCAGCGTGCTCGGGGTCATCGAGTTGGCCTCCTTCACTCCCTTTACGCAGATCCAGAAGGATTTCCTCAACCAGATCGCCGAGATGATCGCGACGAGCGTCAACACCATCTCCGTCAACACCAAGACCGAGCTGCTGCTGGCGCAGTCGCAGGAGCTGACCGAGCAACTGCGTGAGCGGTCGGCGGAGTTGGAGCAGCGGCAGAAGGCACTCCAGGCGTCCAACGCCGAACTGGAGGAGAAGGCCGAGCTGCTGGCCCAGCAGAACCGCGACATCGAGGTGAAGAACACCGAGATCGAGGAGGCGCGGCAGGTCCTGGAGGAGCGCGCCGAGCAGCTCGCCGTGTCGATGCGCTACAAGAGCGAGTTCCTGGCGAACATGTCGCACGAGCTGCGTACGCCGCTCAACTCGCTGCTGATCCTGGCCAAGCTGCTCGCCGACAACGCCGAGGGGAACCTCTCCCCGAAGCAGGTCGAGTTCGCCGAGACCATCCACGGGGCCGGTTCCGACCTGCTCCAGCTCATCAACGACATCCTCGACCTGTCGAAGGTCGAGGCGGGCAAGATGGACGTCTCCCCGACGCGTATCGCGCTCGTGCAGCTCGTGGACTACGTGGAGGCCACGTTCCGCCCGCTGACCGCGGAGAAGGGTCTGGACCTGTCCGTACGGGTGTCGCCGGAGCTGCCCGCCACGCTGCACACCGACGAGCAGCGGCTGCTGCAGGTGCTGCGCAACCTGCTGTCGAACGCGGTGAAGTTCACCGACTCGGGGTCGGTGGAGCTGGTCATCAGGCCGGCGCGGGACGACGTGCCGCAGCGGATCCGGGAGCAGCTGCTGGAGACCGGGTCGCTGACCGACCCGGAGGCCGAGCTGATCGCGTTCTCCGTGACGGACACCGGGATCGGCATCGCCTCCAGCAAGATGCGGGTGATCTTCGAGGCGTTCAAGCAGGCCGACGGCACGACCAGCCGCAAGTACGGCGGTACGGGCCTCGGGCTGTCCATCTCGCGGGAGATCGCCCAGCTGCTCGGCGGTGAGATTTACGCGCAGAGCGAGACGGGCCGCGGCTCGACGTTCACGCTGTACCTGCCGCTGCACCCCAGCGAACTGCCGCCGCAGGGCTACCAGCAGCAGCTGCCGGCCCTGGAGGCCGGTGACCTGGTGTCGTCGTCCGACCTGTCGGAGCTGTCCGAGGTGGAGGTCGACACTCCGGCGGAGGTGAAGTCGTACCGCGACACGCAGAACGGACCGGCGGCCCTGTTCCGGCGGCGCCGCAGGATGCCCGAGCTGGAGGCGCGCCCCGCGCCGCCGGAGCAGTGGACGCCCGCCGAGCAGCAGCCGGCGCCGAAGACGCAGCGCGGCATCCGGTTCGGCGGCCAGAAGGTCCTGATCGTCGACGACGACATCCGCAACGTCTTCGCCCTGACCAGCGTCCTGGAGCAGCACGGCCTGTCCGTGCTGTACGCCGAGAACGGCCGTGAAGGCATCGAGGTGCTGGAGCAGCACGACGATGTGGCGGTCGTCCTGATGGACATCATGATGCCCGAGATGGACGGGTACGCGACGACCACAGCGATCCGCAGGATGCCGCAGTTCGCCGGGCTGCCGATCATCGCGCTGACGGCGAAGGCCATGAAGGGCGACCGGGAGAAGGCGATCGAGTCGGGTGCCTCCGACTACGTCACGAAGCCGGTCGACCCCGATCACCTGCTCACGGTGATGGATCAGTGGATGCGAGGGGAATGAGGGGAACGTCGGGTCGATACGCAACCATGCCGGGAAGGTTCGGTGTTCACACGGAGTTGCCGACTCGATGTGCGCATAGTCGTGTAGAAGTACAAGATCTGGGGAACCTTCTGGTCTCCTGCTGCGTTTCCGCTACGTGCACAGTGACATCACGGTGACAGGGTGTGGCGACAGGCAGGGTGCGGCTACGATGACCGGCACAAGGACGGGCGACGTAAGGGAGTCGTCCCCTGGGGCGGCACCCACCGGTGCATCCTCAGGTCCTGCGGACAGGGGAGGCCCCACGCCGGGGCGAGGAGGGCGGGCCATGGTGCAGAAGGCCAAGATCCTCCTGGTCGATGACCGGCCGGAGAATCTGCTGGCGCTGGAGGCGATCCTCTCTGCGCTCGATCAGACGCTGGTGCGGGCATCGTCCGGGGAGGAAGCACTCAAAGCGCTGCTCACGGACGACTTCGCGGTCATTCTGCTGGACGTCCAGATGCCGGGCATGGACGGCTTCGAGACGGCGGCGCACATCAAGCGGCGTGAGCGGACCCGGGACATCCCGATCATCTTCCTCACGGCGATCAACCACGGCCCGCACCACACCTTCCGGGGGTACGCGGCGGGCGCGGTCGACTACATCTCCAAGCCGTTCGATCCGTGGGTGCTGCGCGCGAAGGTCTCCGTCTTCGTCGAGCTCTACATGAAGAACTGCCAGCTGCGTGAGCAGGCGTCGCTGCTGCGGCTCCAGTTGGAGGGCGGCGACAAGAGCGCGGGCGGCGAGGCCAAGGAGTCGGCCGGGCTGCTCGCGGAGCTCTCCGCACGGCTCGCGGCCGTCGAGGAGCAGGCCGAGGCGCTGACCAAGCAGCTGAACGACGAGTCGACGGACGCGGCCGCGGTGGCCACGGCGGCTCATCTGGAGCGCAAGCTCACGGGTTTGCGGCGGGCGCTGGACGCGCTGGAGCCGGGCACCGGGAGCACGTCTTCGGTGCCCTCGCAGAACTGACGTGCGGGCGGGCGTGGTTGCCCGTCCATGAATACGCGTCAGTTTCGCGCCTCTCCCGGAGCGACACGAACGGGTGAAGCCGTAGGCACACGTGTCCCCTGTCGTCTCCACCGGTAACCTCACACCCATGGCCTCACGTTCCTCCGCAGCCAAGAAGCCGCCCGCGAAGAAGGCGGCCGCTTCAGCGAAGGCTCCGGCGAAGAAGGCCGCTGCCAAAAAGGCTCCCGCGAAGAAGGCGCCCGCCAAGAAGGCCGCGGCGAAGAAGCCCGCGCCCAAACCGGCACCCAGCCCGACCGGAGGCATCTACCGGCTCGTGCGCGCGGTGTGGCTCGGTGTCGCGCATGCCGTCGGTGCCGTGTTCCGCGGCATAGGGCAGGGCGCCAAGAACCTCGACCCGGCGCACCGCAAGGACGGTGTGGCGCTGCTGCTGCTCGGCATCGCGCTGATCGTCGCCGCGGGCACCTGGGCCGATCTGAAGGGCCCCGTGGGCGATCTGGTCGAGATCCTGGTGACCGGAGCCTTCGGCCGGCTCGACCTGCTCGTGCCGATACTGCTCGCCGTCATCGCCGTGCGGTTCATCCGTCACCCGGAGAAGCCCGAGGCCAACGGACGCATCGTCATCGGCCTGTCCGCGCTCGTCATCGGCGTGCTCGGCCAGATCCACATCGCCTGCGGCTCGCCCGCGCGCGGCGCCGGCATGCAGGCCATAAGGGACGCCGGCGGGCTCATCGGCTGGGCCATGGCGACGCCGCTGTCGTACGCCATGGGCCATGTGCTCGCCGTACCGCTGCTCGTGCTGCTGACGGTCTTCGGGCTGCTCGTCGTCACGGCTACTCCCGTCAACGCCATTCCGCAGCGGCTGCGGCTGCTCGGGGTGCGGCTCGGGATCGTCCGCGACCCGGCCGAGGACGAGTTCGGCGAGGACGACGAGCGCTACGACGAGCAGTGGCGGGAGGCGCTGCCCGCCCGGCCGCGCGGCAGGCGCACGCCGGCGCCCGCGGAGTACGACCCCGACAGCGCCGAGCAGGAGGCCCTTTCCCGGCGCCGCGGCCGTCCCCGGCGGTCCGCCGTGCCGCAGCCCGACATGGACCGGCCCATGGACGCCGTGGATGTCGCCGCCGCGGCCGCCGCCGCGCTCGACGGTGCCGTCATGCACGGGATGCCGCCCTCGCCGATCGTCGCCGACCTCACCCAGGGCGTGCGGGTGGGGGACCGCGAGGCGACCACGCCGACGCCCGTCCCGGCCGCCCGCCCCCAGCAGGACAAGGCCAAGCCCAAGCAGGACAAGCTTCTCAAGCATGACGAGCCCGAGCGGGAGAAGCCGAAGGCGGGCGTCCGCGACCTCACGAAGGCCCCGCCCTCCGAGCCCCGCGACCTGCCCCCGCGCGCGGAGCAACTGCAGCTCTCCGGCGACATCACGTACTCCCTGCCGTCGCTCGACCTGCTGGAGCGCGGCGGCCCGGGCAAGGCCCGCAGCGCCGCCAACGACGCCATCGTCGAGTCGCTGACCACCGTCTTCACCGAGTTCAAGGTGGACGCGAGCGTCACCGGCTTCACCCGCGGGCCGACGGTCACGCGCTACGAGGTGGAGCTGGGCCCCGCCGTGAAGGTCGAGCGGATCACCGCGCTGACCAAGAACATCGCCTACGCCGTCGCCTCCCCGGACGTGCGGATCATCAGCCCGATCCCCGGCAAGTCCGCGGTCGGCATCGAGATCCCGAACACCGACCGGGAGATGGTCAACCTCGGTGACGTCCTGCGTCTGGCGGAGTCCGCGGAGGACGACGACCCGATGCTGGTCGCCTTCGGCAAGGACGTCGAGGGCGGCTTCGTCATGCACTCGCTGGCGAAGATGCCGCACATGCTGGTCGCCGGCGCCACCGGCTCCGGCAAGTCCTCCTGCATCAACTGCCTGATCACCTCGGTCATGATGCGGGCGACCCCCGAGGACGTCCGGATGATCCTCGTCGACCCCAAGCGGGTCGAGCTGACCGCATACGAGGGCATCCCGCACCTGATCACGCCGATCATCACCAACCCCAAGCGGGCCGCCGAGGCGCTCCAGTGGGTCGTACGCGAGATGGACCTGCGCTACGACGACCTGGCGGCCTACGGATACCGGCACATCGACGACTTCAACCGGGCCGTGCGCGCGGGCAAGGTCAAGCCCCCCGAGGGCAGCGAGCGGGAGCTGCAGCCGTACCCGTATCTGCTGGTCATCGTGGACGAGCTCGCCGACCTGATGATGGTCGCGCCGCGGGACGTCGAGGACGCGATCGTGCGCATCACCCAGCTCGCGCGCGCGGCCGGCATCCACCTGGTGCTCGCCACGCAGCGGCCGTCGGTCGACGTCGTCACCGGCCTGATCAAGGCCAACGTGCCCTCCCGGCTGGCCTTCGCCACCTCGTCGCTGGCCGACTCACGGGTCATCCTCGACCAGCCGGGCGCCGAGAAGCTCATCGGCAAGGGCGACGGACTGTTCCTGCCGATGGGGGCCAACAAGCCCACCCGTATGCAGGGCGCCTTCGTCACCGAGGAGGAGATCGCGGGCGTCGTCCAGCACTGCAAGGACCAGATGGCGCCCGTCTTCCGGGACGACGTCACCGTGGGCACCAAGCAGAAGAAGGAGATCGACGAGGACATCGGCGACGACCTCGACCTGCTGTGCCAGGCCGCCGAACTGGTCGTCTCCACGCAGTTCGGGTCGACGTCCATGCTCCAGCGCAAACTGCGCGTCGGCTTCGCCAAGGCCGGTCGGCTGATGGACCTCATGGAGTCCCGGAACATCGTCGGACCGAGCGAGGGTTCGAAGGCTCGTGACGTTCTTGTGAAGCCTGATGAGCTGGATGGCGTGCTCGCGCTGATCCGGGGGGAGTCTGAAGGGTAGGGAAGCGGTGGTCGCCTCGCGGGGCGGGTCCGCCGATCGGGTGTCCGGATCGTGACTCACCCGTTAGGGATCATTGAGCAACCGTTTCCCTCCGGCGTACGTCAAGTTGAGGGAGGCGAAAAGCACCGACCCCACCATCGGAATGTCGGGCCATTCCGATGGCGTACAAACTGACACCGCCCGGTTGCCCCACCCTTTCATACCCCCCCTAGACTGAACTTCCTGCACAGGCGGCTACACGCTCGAAAGGCGCCCCCGTGTCCATCGGCAACTCCCCTGAAGACGAGCGTCCGTTCGAAAACGAGCGCGTCGAAGACGACCGCGAGGAAGCCCGCCCCTCCATCGGCCGTGTCCTGCAGCAGGCGCGTATCGCCGCCGGACTGACCGTCGACGACATCAGCAGCGCCACCCGGGTCCGTATGAACATCGTGCACGCCATCGAGGCGGACGACTTCACCGCCTGCGGCGGGGACGTCTACGCCCGCGGGCACATCAGGACCCTGGCCAAGGCCGTCCACCTCGACCCGGCGCCGCTGCTCGCCCAGTACGGCGACGCGCACGGCGGACGTCCGGCACCGACCCCGGCAGCTCCCCTGTTCGAGGCGGAACGCATCCGTCCGGAGCGGCGGGGGCCCAACTGGACCGCGGCCATGGTCGCCGCGATCGTCGTCGTGATCGGCTTCGTCGGGTTCACCATGTTCCAGGGCGGCGACGACGGCGCCGACGAGGCCAATGTGGCCGAGGGCTCCACGCCCGGTGCGTCCGTCTCCCCGACCACCAAGTCCAAGAAGCCCGCCGAACCCAAGCCCGAACCCTCCGACAGCGCCATCGCGGCCGCGCCCCAGGACAAGGTGACGGTCCGGGTGGCCGCCGCCGACGGCCGCAGCTGGATCGCCGCCAAGGACCACAACGGCCGGATGATCTTCGACGGTGTCCTCAAGCAGGGCGATTCCAAGACCTTCCAGGACAGCTCGAAGGTGCACCTCGTCCTCGGGGACGCCGGCGCGATCGACCTCTTCGTCAACGGCAAGAAGATCGAGGACGACTTCCAGCCCGGCTCCGTGGAACGTCTCACGTACACGAAGGGCGACCCCGAGGCCGGGTGACCGCGCCCGAGGGGTGTCCGACGTACGGGGTTGGCCGGGATCGGCCAACCCCGTCGACGTGGGGTGTCAGTGGGACGAAGTACTCTTGAGCCCATGCCTGAACGCCGTACCGTCGCACTGGTCACCCTTGGCTGCGCCCGTAACGAGGTGGACTCCGAGGAGCTCGCAGGCCGTTTGGAGGCGGACGGCTGGCAGCTCGTGGAAGCCGCCGAGGACGCGGACGTCGCCGTCGTGAACACCTGTGGCTTCGTCGAGGCCGCCAAGAAGGACTCCGTCGACGCCCTCCTGGAGGCCAACGACCTCAAGGGGCACGGCAGAACCCAGGCCGTGGTGGCGGTGGGCTGCATGGCCGAGCGGTACGGCAAGGAACTCGCCTCGGCGCTCCCCGAGGCCGACGGCGTGCTCGGGTTCGACGACTACACGGACATCTCGGACCGGCTCCAGACCATCCTCAACGGCGGCATCCACGCCTCGCACACCCCGCGCGACCGGCGCAAGCTGCTGCCGATCAGCCCGGCGGAGCGGCAGGAGTCCGCAGCCGAGGTCGCGCTGCCCGGGCACGCCCCGGCCGACCTTCCGGAAGGCCTCGCTCCGGCCTCCGGTCCCCGCGCGCCCCTGCGCCGCCGTCTGGACGGCGCCCCGGTGGCCTCCGTGAAGCTCGCCTCCGGCTGCGACCGGCGCTGCTCCTTCTGCGCCATCCCCTCCTTCCGCGGCTCCTTCATCTCCCGCCGCCCGAGCGACGTGCTGAACGAGACGCGCTGGCTGGCCGAGCAGGGCGTGAAGGAGATCATGCTGGTCTCCGAGAACAACACCTCCTACGGCAAGGACCTGGGCGACATCCGCCTGCTGGAGTCGCTGCTGCCCGAGCTGGCCGAGGTCGACGGCATCGAGCGGGTCCGGGTGAGCTACCTGCAGCCCGCGGAGATGCGGCCCGGCCTGATCGACGTCCTGACGTCCACCCCGAAGGTCGCGCCCTACTTCGACCTCTCCTTCCAGCACTCCGCACCCGGTGTGCTGCGCGCGATGCGCCGCTTCGGCGACACCGACCGCTTCCTGGAGCTGCTCGACACCATCCGGAGCAAGGCGCCCGAGGCAGGTGTGCGCTCCAACTTCATCGTCGGCTTCCCCGGCGAGAGCGAGGCCGACCTCGCCGAACTGGAGCGGTTCCTCAACGGCGCGCGGCTGGACGCCATCGGCGTCTTCGGCTACTCCGACGAGGAGGGCACCGAGGCGGCGACCTACGAGAACAAGCTCGACGAGGACGTGGTCGCCGAGCGGCTGGCCCGGGTCTCGCGGCTGGCCGAGGAACTCGTCTCGCAGCGCGCCGAGGAGCGCGTCGGACAGACGGTGCACGTGCTCGTCGAGTCCGTCGACGAGGAGGGCGTGTACGGCCGCGCCACGCACCAGGCGCCCGAGACGGACGGCCAGGTGCAGCTCACGAGCGGCGCGGGGCTCCGCAGCGGTCGTATGGTCGAGGCGAAGGTGGTCGGTACGGAGGGTGTCGACCTGGTGGCCGAGCCCCTGCAGGGCTCGTTCGCGTCGCCTGCGTGGAGTGAGGAGGCGGGCAGATGACCGGTGTCCCGGCAGCCGCGGCGGGAGGCGCCTCCGGCGCGAGGAGGGCCGCGTCCGGCGCGGCCTCGGGGAAGGTGCCCGGGTCGGCGCTCGGCCGTACGGCCGCGCGGTCGGCCGAGGGCGGGACGTCCGGTACGGGACACGGTGCGGCTGGCGGCGGGGCCGTCGTCGGTGAGGGCTCGGACGGTGCCGGCGTCGACGCCCAGGGCGAGGAGAAGGGCGCGCGGGGCGGGAAGCTGACGGCGGCGGCCGTCAACCAGGCCAGTGTCTGGAACGTCGCCAACCTCCTGACCATGCTCCGGCTGGTCCTCGTCCCGGCCTTCGTGGCGCTGATGCTCGCGGACGGCGGATACGACCCGGCATGGCGGGCCCTCGCCTGGGCGGCCTTCGCCATCGCCATGATCACGGACATCTTCGACGGTCATCTGGCACGCACGTACAACCTGGTCACGGACTTCGGGAAGATCGCCGACCCCATCGCCGACAAAGCGATCATGGGGGCGGCGCTGATCTGTCTGTCCGCGCTCGGGGATC
Source organism: Streptomyces sp. NPDC057099 (assembly GCF_042671245.1). Taxonomy (NCBI): domain Bacteria; kingdom Bacillati; phylum Actinomycetota; class Actinomycetes; order Kitasatosporales; family Streptomycetaceae; genus Streptomyces; species Streptomyces sp. NPDC057099. The sequence goes on along the minus strand of NZ_JBHUTX010000016.1, from coordinate 153,625 downwards.
TGCCGTGGTGGGTGACCAGCGTCATCCTCGGGCGGGAACTCGGGGTCACCCTGCTGCGTTTCATCGTCATCCGGTACGGCGTCATCCCGGCCAGCCGCGGAGGCAAGCTCAAGACCCTCACCCAGGGCGTGGCCGTGGGCATGTACGTGCTGGCGCTGACGGGGTGGCTGGCCACCCTGAGGTGGTGGGTGATGGCCGCCGCGGTCGTGCTGACCGTGGTGACCGGGCTCGACTATGTGAAACAGGCCATTGTGCTGCGCAGGCAGGGAATCGCCGAGCGCAAGGCCGCGTTGGAGGAGAAGGAAGCGTGAGTTCCACGGCCACTGACGTGGTGCGATCACTCACGGTGAAGAGCGGGACGCTCGCCGTCGCGGAGTCGCCGACCGGTGGCCGCGTCGCGGCGGAGGTCACATCGGCTCCCATTGCGTCCCAGGGCTTCCGGGGCTCCGTGACCGCCTGTCCTACCGGCCTGACCACCGGTATCGCGGGTCCCGAGCCGCAGGGCGAACAGGCCGTCGGGACGGCCTTCGTCGCCGGGAACGGGCCCTCCGGGCTCGATTCCGGTTCTGCCTGCGGCGGAAAAGTGGAGGCTCTGCGGTTGAACGGCGACCGCGAGGAAATTCGTAGAGAGAGTGTACGGAGCGTACTCGCACTGCTCCTGGAGGGGCGTGCGGGCGAACAGACTGGGAATGAGCGGGCACAGGATACGGAACGGAACGGGGGGTTTTGATGTTTGCAGCCCTGAGTGAACACGACATCGCTCCCCGCACGGCCGCGGCGCAAGGCGGTACGGTGGGGCGTAATGGATGCGGCTACGCGGTCCGAGGAGGGAGCCACCGATGATTCTGCTCCGTCGCCTGCTGGGTGACGTGCTGCGTCGGCAGCGCCAGCGCCAGGGCCGTACTCTGCGCGAAGTCTCCTCGTCCGCCCGAGTCTCACTCGGCTATCTCTCCGAGGTGGAGCGGGGGCAGAAGGAGGCTTCCTCCGAGCTGCTCTCCGCCATCTGCGACGCGCTGGACGTACGGATGTCCGAGCTCATGCGGGAAGTGAGCGACGAGCTCGCCCTCGCCGAGCTGGCCCAGTCTGCTGCGGCCACCCCCAGCGAGCCTGTACCCACGCCGGTTCGTCCGATGCTGGGTTCCGTTTCGGTGACCGGTGTGCCACCGGAACGGGTGACCATCAAGGCGCCCGCCGAGGCGGTGGACGTCGTCGCCGCGTGAGCCTTCTCGCGTACGCGGCATGAGACGAACGGCGCCGACCAGGCGTTGAGAAGTGCTGAGGCCCCGGCCGGGCCTCTCCGGGAGATCCGGAGGGGTGCCCGTCCGGGGTTTTCGCTTGCGCGCGGCCAGTCCGGCGCTGGTGTCCGTTTCGTGTGCGTTTGCCGGTGTGGCGTGCGGCGGTCATCGTTGAGGGGATGGCGGGGGGCAGTCCACGGAGGTGCGGATGTACGTCGTGAAGAGCCCGTTGTCCGATGCGAGCCTGAAGACCGTGTCGGAGGCGCTGCAAGGCGCCCTGGTGGACCTGGTGGATCTCGCCCTCGTGGCGAAGCAGATCCACTGGAATGTGGTGGGACCACGCTTCCGCTCCGTGCATCTCCAGCTCGACGAGGTCGTCGACACCGCGCGGAAGTACTCCGACACCGTGGCGGAGCGTGCCGCGGCGCTCGGTGTCTCCCCTGACGGGCGTGCCGCGACGGTGGCCGTCGGCAGCGGAATCGGCGTGACCCCGGAAGGGTGGGTCGATGACACGACCGCCGTGAGGACGCTCGTCGAGGCGCTGGGCGCGGTGATCGCGCGCATGCGGGAGCGGGTCGAGACGACCGGCGAGCCGGACCCGGTGAGCCAGGACATCTTCATCGGGATCACCGCCGACCTGGAGAAGCATCACTGGATGTTCCAGGCCGAGAACGGGTGAGGTGACGGAACCCGGTGACGAGCCGGCCGGGCGCGATGCCGCCCGGCTTCGAGGGGTGCGCGGTGCGCCTGTGTGCCGTGGGTGCGCCCTGCCGGCGGGTCCGAGCGACCGAATAGCGTCGGGCTGGAGGTGGCGGCCATGGCGGGGATAGGGCGCTGGGGGGACTGGGGCTGGGGGGTCCGCGGGGCCGTGCTCGGGCTGGGGGTGCTGTGGTGGTGGGCCGTGCTCCGGCTGGCGGTCGTGCCCGGGGCCGGGGCGCTGGAGGCGGCGGTCGCGGCCGGGGGGTGGGGGCTGAGCGTGCTGCCGGTGCACTGTGTGCCGAAGGGGCGGGCGAGCGGGGTGGTCGGTTCGGGGCGGTGGCGCAGGGCATGGGGGATGCGGGGGGATCGCGGGACTCGCATGGGGTGAAAGCGGGGCTCGCGCTACCACGGCATCGCCACGCCCCCGTTCGGGCGGAGGATCTGGCCTGTGGTGAAGGCCGAGGCGTCGGATGCCAGGTGCAGGACCGCGTGCGCGATGTCCTCGGGCTCGCCCACCCGGCCCAGGGGTGACATGCGGGCCATGACGGACTCCGTGCGCGTCTGGGCCTCGCTGTCGTGGCGGTCGGTCATCGGCGTACGGATCCAGCCGGGGGCGACCGCGTTGACGCGGATGCCGTGCCGGCCGACCTCCGTCGCGAGGGTCTTCGTCAGCTGGACCACCGCCGCCTTCGCCGCGCCGTAGCAGAGCAGCCCGGGGCCGCCGGTGTCGACGGCGCCCGAGGCCATGGTGACGATGCTGCCCCGGGTGCCGGTGGCGATCATCAGTCGGGCCGCCTCCTGGCAGGCGTACAGCACTCCCTTGAAGTTCACGGCGAGCACCCGGTCGAGGTCCTCGTCCCGGGTCTCCAGCACGGGGCTGCTGTGCATGATGCCGGCGATCGCGGCCAGGGCGTCCAGACGTTCGCAGGAGGTGATGGCCTGCCTCAACTGGGAGCGGTCGGTGACGTCGAGGGGGTGCGGGTGGGCGGTGCCGCCGGTGTCCTTGATCAGGGTCGCCGTCTCGTGCAGGCCCTCGGTGTCGCGGTCCGCGCAGTGCACGGTCGCGCCCGCCTCGGCGAGCAGGAGGGCCGAGGCGCGGCCGATACCGCTCGCGGCCCCGGTGACAAACACGGTGCGTCCGGTGAGGTCGTACGCCGTGACGGACATGTAGGGACCGTACGAGCGGAACTGACGGGTCGTCAATTGTCTGGGTCGGGCCGGATGCGTCTGGACCGGGCCGGGGCGGGGCCCGGCTGGCAGGTGGGGCACCAGTAGGTGGGGCGTTCGCGGGAGCCGTCGCCCTGGTCGGCGACCCGGACGGAGGTGCGGCAGCGCAGGCAGGGGCGGGGAGCCCGGCCGTAGACGAAGAGGTCCTGGCCGCGGCGGCCCGTCGTGCTGCGGACCGGGCGGTCGCGGTTGGTCTCCAGCAGTCTCTTGGCCAGCGCGGGCAGCTTCGCGGCGCGTTCCGGGGGCAGATCGCCCACGGGGAGCCAAGGGGTGACGCCGAGCAGGAAGCAGAGCTCGCTCTTGTAGACATTGCCGATGCCGGCGAGGTTGCGCTGGTCGAGCAGGGCCTCGCCGAGGGGGCGAGTGGGGTCCTGGAAGAGGTTGGCGAGGGCGCGGTCGGGGTCCCAGTCCGGGCCCAGGAGGTCCGGGCCGAGGTGGCCCACCGCGCGGTGCTCGTCGGTGGTGCGCAGCAGTTCCAGGACGGGGAGGCGGTAGCCGACGGCCGTGCTGTCGGCGTTCGCGAGGATCGCGCGGATCTGGTGGCCGGGGCCGCCGCTCCAGCGCCGGCCGTTCGCGTAGACCTTCCAGGCGCCGTCCATCCGCAGATGGGAGTGGAGCGTCAGGCCGCCCTCCACACGGGTCAGGAGGTGCTTGCCGCGTGGGGTGACGTCGAGGACCGCACGGCCCGTGAGGTCGGCCGTGGCGAACCGGGGCACCCGCAGGTCGCTGCGGGTCAGCACCTTGCCCGCGAGGGCGCCGTGCAGCCGCTTCGCGGTCTGCCAGACCGTGTCGCCTTCGGGCATGGGTCAAGGGTGGCACGGGGCGTTCGCGGGTGCGCCGGGAGTGTGGGAGCGGTGGGGTCAGGCGCGGAGGCGGAGTCCGCGGGGGGTCGCGATGAAGCCCGCTCCTTCCAGGAGGGTGCCGATGGGGGAGGTCAGGGCCTGGGTGCCGTTGACCCGCTCCACGGTGACCGTGCCGAGGGAGCCCGCGCGGGCGGCTGCGGCGAGTGCCTCCGCCGCGGTGCGCAGGCGGGGGTCGTCGGTGGGGGCGCCGTCCGGGTCGGCGGCCCAGGCGAGCAGGGTCTTGCCGCCGCGCTCCATGTAGAGCGTCAGCTCGCCCTCGACGAGCACCACCAGGGAGCCCGCCTTGCGGCCCGGCTTGTGCCCGGCGCCGGTCGGGGGCTCGGGCCAGGGCAGGGCGGCGCCGTACGCGTTCGCCGGATCGGCGGCGGCGAGGACGACGGCCCTGGACACGGGGTCCGGGCGGGTACGGCGGCCCGGGAACCCTGTGTCGTACGCCGCGCGTCCGCCGTTCTGCCAGGGCGGGGCGGCCTGCGGGGGGTAGTCGCGAGGCGAGACGTAGTCGCCCGGGGACGGCCGGGGTGCCGTGGCGTCGTAGGCGGGGCCGAAGTCGGGGAAGCCGTCGGAGCCGGGGGTGTCGGTGTGGCCGTTGGAGCCGGGCGCGTCGTCCGGCTCGGCGAAGTCATGGGCCGGGAACGGATCGAGGTCGGGGCCCGGAGGAGGGCCGGGCAGGTCCTCGCCCCGGTCGCGGGCGTTGGACACCGCGCGCAGGCGGTCCACGGCACCGTCCATCGCGAACTGAGCCGCGCCGAGCCCCTCCACCACATAGCCGCGGCGGGCCTGGCCGCTCTCCTCGAAGACGGACAGGACGCGGTACGTCGCCGAGAACCCGCCCTCGACGCCCTCCGCCGAGACCGCGCCCCTGGTCACCACGCCGTGCCGGTCGAGCAGGGTGCGGGCGAGGGCGTGGGCGCGCACCGTGGGGTCCGGCTCGTGGGACGGGAGCAGGGACCAGCGGCCGGCGACGGTCGGCGGACCGGAGCGGGACACGGCGGGACGGGCCGCGGCCGTCAGGGAGCCGTACCGGCCGCGCGGGACCGCGCGCTTGGCGCGGTGGGCCGTGGAGCCGGCCGTACGGCCCGAGCCGAGCAGGGAGCGCATGGGGGTGAGCGTGTCGTTCGTCAGGCGGCCGGACCAGGCCAGGTCCCAGAGCACGTCGGCCAGCTGGGGATCGGTGGCGTCGGGGTGTGTGGTGGCGCGGACCTGGTCGGCGATCTGGCGGAAGAACAGGCCGTAGCCGCCGGAGAGGGTGTCCAGGACGGACTGGTGGAGGGCGGTCAGCTCCAAGGGGTGCGGGGGCGGCAGGAGCAGGGGGGCCGCGTCCGCCAGGTAGAGGGAGACCCAGCCGTCCTTGCCGGGGAGCGAGCCGGCCCCGGCCCACACCACTTCGCCCGCGGCGGTGAGCTCGTCCAGCATCCCCGGGCTGTAGTTCGCGACCCGGGAGGGCAGGACGAGCTTCTCCAGGGCGGAGGCCGGCACGGACGCGCCCTGCACCTGCTCGATGGCGCGCACCAGCCCGTCGATGCCGCGCAGGGAGTGGCTCTTGCCGATGTGCTGCCACTGCGGGAGGAACTGGGCGAGCGCGGCGGGCGCCACCGGCTCCAGCTCGTGCCGCAGGGCGGCCAGGGAGCGGCGGCGCAGCCGGCGCAGCACGGCCGCCTCGCACCACTCCTGGCCGATCCCGGCCGGGTGGAACTCGCCCTGGACGATCCGGCCCGCAGCGGCGAGCCGCTGGAGGGCGCCCTCGGTGACGGCCACACCCAGGCCGAAACGGGCCGCCGCCGTGGTCGAGGTGAACGGGCCGTGGGTGCGGGCATAGCGTGCGAGGAGGTCGCCGAGCGGGTCCTTGACGGGCTCCGTGAACGCTTCCGGGACACCGACCGGCAGGGCCGTCCCCAGCGCGTCGCGCAGCCGGCCCGCGTCCTCGATCGCCGCCCAGTGGTCTCCGCCCGCGATCCGGACCCGGATGGCACGGCGGGCACCGGCCAGCTCCTGAGCCCACTGGGGTTCGGCGCCCCGCTCGGCCAGTTCCGCGTCCGTGAGCGGGCCGAGGAGGCGGAGGAGGTCAGCGACTCCTTCGGCGTCCTTGACGCGGCGGTCCTCGGTGAGCCACTGCAGCTCGCGCTCCAGTTCGGTCAGCACCTCCGCGTCGAGCAGCTCGCGCAGCTCCGCCTGGCCCAGCAGCTCGGCCAGCAGCCGCGAGTCCAGCGACAGGGCGGCGGCGCGGCGCTCGGCGAGCGGGGAGTCGCCCTCGTACAGGAACTGGGCCACGTAGCCGAAGAGGAGGGAACGCGCGAAGGGCGAAGGTTCGGCGGTGGTGACCTCGACGAGGTGCACCTTGCGGGACTCCAGGTCGCTCATCAGTTCGACGAGTCCGGGAACGTCGAAGACGTCCTGGAGGCACTCGCGGACCGCCTCCAGGACGATCGGGAACGAGCCGAACTCGCTCGCCACCTGCAGCAGCTGGGAGGCGCGCTGCCGCTGCTGCCACAGGGGTGTGCGCTTGCCGGGGTTGCGGCGCGGCAGGAGCAGCGCGCGGGCCGCGCACTCGCGGAAGCGGGACGCGAACAGGGCCGAGCTGCCCACCTGGTCGGTGACGACCTGGTCGACCTCGCCCTTGTCGAAGACCACGTCGGCGGCGCCCACGGGGGCTTGATCGGCGTCGTACTCCCGGCCCATCTTGACCGGCTCTTGGTCCAGCAGGTCCAGGCTCATCAGGTCGGCGTCCGGCAGGCGCAGCACGATGCCGTCGTCGGCGTGCATGACCTGCGCGTCCATGCCGTACCGCTCGGAGAGCTTGGCGCCGAGCGCGAGTGCCCATGGGGCGTGCACCTGGGCGCCGAAGGGGGAGTGCACGACCACCCGCCAGTCGCCGAGCTCGTCGCGGAAGCGCTCCACGACGATCGTCCGGTCGTCCGGGACATGGCCGCAGGCCTCGCGCTGCTCCTCCAGGTACGAGAGCACGTTGTCCGCCGCCCAGGCGTCCAGGCCCGCGGCGACGAGGCGGAGGCGGGCGTCGTCCTTGGGCAGGGAACCGACCTCGCGCAGGAACGTGCCCAGCGCCCGGCCCAGTTCGAGCGGGCGGCCCAGCTGGTCGCCCTTCCAGAAGGGCAGCCGGCCCGGTACGCCCGGGGCGGGGGAGACCAGGACGCGGTCGCGGGTGATGTCCTCGATGCGCCAGGAACTCGTGCCGAGCGTGAAGACGTCGCCGACCCGGGACTCGTAGACCATCTCCTCGTCGAGCTCGCCGACCCGGCCGCCGCCCTTCTTGGGATCGGCGCCCGCGAGGAAGACACCGAAGAGGCCGCGGTCGGGGATCGTGCCGCCGGAGGTGACGGCGAGGCGCTGGGCGCCGGGGCGGCCGGTGATCTCGCCGGTGACGCGGTCCCACACCACGCGCGGGCGCAGCTCGGCGAAGGCGTCGGACGGATAGCGGCCCGCGAGCATGTCGAGCACCGCCGTGAAGGCGGACTCGGGCAGTGAGGCGAAGGGGGCGGCCCGGCGGACGGCTGCCAGCAGGTCGTCGAACTGCCAGGTGTCCAGGGCCGTCATGGCGACGACCTGCTGGGCCAGGACGTCCAGGGGGTTGGCGGGGACCCTGAGGGACTCGATGGCGCCGGTGCGCATGCGCTCGGTGACCACCGCCGCCTGGACCAGGTCGCCTCGGTACTTGGGGAAGACGACGCCGGTGGAGACCGCGCCCACCTGGTGGCCCGCGCGGCCCACGCGCTGGAGGCCGGAGGCGACCGAGGGCGGGGACTCGACCTGGACGACCAGGTCCACCGCGCCCATGTCGATGCCCAGCTCCAGGCTGGACGTGGCGACCACCGCGGGCAGCCGGCCCGCCTTGAGGTCCTCCTCGACCAGAGCGCGCTGTTCCTTGGAGACCGAGCCGTGGTGGGCGCGGGCGATGACCTGCGGTGCGCCCTGGGCGGCCCCCGAGCCGCCCATCAGCTCGGCGGGGGAGTGGTGCTCGTCGAGAGGCTCGCCCGTGGCCCGCTCGTACGCGATCTCGTTCAGGCGGTTGCACAGGCGCTCCGCGAGGCGGCGGGAGTTCGCGAAGACGATCGTGGAGCGGTGGGACTGGACGAGGTCGGCGATCCGCTCCTCGACATGCGGCCAGATCGACGGACGCTCGGCGCCCTCCGAACCGTCCGCCACCGGGGAGCCGCCCAGCTCGCCCAGGTCCTCGACCGGGACGACCACGGACAGGTCGAACTCCTTGCCCGACTCCGGCTGGACGATCTCCACCTTGCGCTGCGGCGAGAGGAAGCGGGCCACCTCGTCGACCGGGCGGACCGTCGCGGAGAGGCCGATGCGGCGGGCCGGCTTCGGCAGGAGGTCGTCCAGCCGCTCCAGGGAGAGCGCCAGGTGCGCGCCGCGCTTGGTGCCGGCGACCGCGTGCACCTCGTCGAGGATCACCGTCTCGATGCCGGTCAGCGCGTCGCGCGTGGCCGAGGTCAGCATCAGGAACAGCGACTCGGGGGTCGTGATCAGGATGTCCGGCGGGCGGGTGGCCAGGGAGCGGCGCTCGGCGGGCGGGGTGTCGCCCGAGCGGATGCCCACCTTGACCTCGGGCTCGGGCAGGCCCATCCGCACGGATTCCTGGCGGATGCCGGTCAGGGGGCTGCGGAGATTGCGCTCGACGTCCACGGCCAGGGCCTTGAGGGGCGAGACGTACAGGACCCGGCAGCGCTTCTTGGGATCGGCGGGGGGAGGGGCCGAGGCGAGCTGGTCCAGGGCGGCCAGGAAGGCGGCCAGGGTCTTGCCGGAACCGGTGGGGGCGACGACCAGCACGTCCGAGCCCTCGTGGATGGCCTGCCACGCGCCGGCCTGGGCGGTGGTGGGCGTGGGGAAGGCACCCGTGAACCAGGCGCGGGTCGCGGGGGAGAAGCCGTCCAGGGCTCGGTGCGCATTGCTGGGCATGCGTCCATCGTGCACCTCGGCACTGACAACGGGGCCCTGCGGCGGTCTGACCTGGGGCCTCGGCGTTGCGGGTGCCGGGACGGGGGCCCGGGAGCCGCGGGCGGGGCGGCGGACAATGGCCTTATGACGGAGCGCGCGCGGCACTGGCAGTACGACGAGCTGCCCGGGGTGGATCTGCTGCGGGCCCGGTACGTGCGGAAGACGTTCGTCCGGCATACGCACGAGAACTTCGTGATCGCCGCCATCGCCGACGGGGTGGAGGTGTTCCACCACGGTGGGGGTGACCAGTACGCCGGGGCAGGGGCTCTCGCGCTGGTGAATCCCGATACTCCGCACACCGGGCGGGCCGGTGTGCCCGAGGGGTGGCGGTACGGGGCCGTCTATCCCTCGGCCGACGTGGTGGCGGAGATCGCGGCCGAGACGACGGCACTGCGGGGAACGCCGGGTTTCGTCAGCCCCGTGGTGGACGATCCGTACGCCGTCGGTCTGGTGCACCAGGTGCTGCGGGCCGCCGACGAGGGCAACGCCCTGGCCGCGGACACGCTGCTGCGGGTCGCCGTGACCAGGTTGCTGCGGCTGAACGGCGGGCCCATGCCACGGCGTGAGGTGCGGACGGCCGGGACCCGGATCGCGGCACGCGCGCGTGGAGTGCTGGAGGAACGGATGGCGCGGCCGCCGACCCTGGAGCAGCTGGCGGCCGATCTCGGGACCAGTCCGTTCGCTCTGCTGCGGGCGTTTCGGGATGCCTACGGGATGCCCCCGCACGCGTGGCTCACGGACGCGCGAGTCCGGCGGGCGCGGCGGCTGCTGGACCTCGGGACGGCGCCCTCGGAGGTCGCCGTGGCCGTGGGGTTCACCGACCAGCCGCATCTCAACCGGCACTTCAGCCGGATGGTCGGGGTGCCGCCGGGGGCGTATCAGCGCGAGCGCAAGAACGTACAAGACCCGCGGTAGCGGCTGCTCGTAGCGTGCGGGGCGTGGTGGATCGGACAGCTCTCAGAGATACAGGGACCGGTGCGAAAGAGGACCGGGCCGTCGTACGGGACGCACTGGGCGTCGGGGTGGCCGTCGGGCTGTCCGGGTTCGCCTTCGGAGTGACGTCGGCCGGCGGCGGACTCACGCTGATGCAGACATGCGCGCTCAGTCTTCTGGTGTTCACCGGGGCGTCCCAGTTCGCCCTGGTGGGCGCGCTCGCGGCGGGAGGCAGTCCGTTCACGGCGGCTGCCGGCGCCTTCTTCCTGGGCGTGCGGAACGCCTTCTACGGCCTGCGGCTGTCGCAGCTGCTGGCCCTCCCGCGCGCGGTGCGGCCGTTCGCCGCCCAGTGGGTGATCGACGAGACGGCCGCCGTCGCGCTGGCTCAGCCCACCCGGCGCGGTGCGCGGATCGGGTTCTTCGTGACCGGGCTGACCCTGTACGTCCTGTGGAACCTGACCACGCTGCTCGGCGCCCTGGGCGCCGAGGCCATCGGAGACACCGACGCGTGGGGGCTGGACGCCGCGGGGCCCGCGGTCTTCCTGGCCCTGCTCGCGCCGATGCTGAAGACCGGCACCGAGCGCGCCGTCGCCGGGCTGGCCGTGCTGCTGGGGCTCGGGCTGCTGCCCGTACTGCCTGCCGGGGTGCCGGTGCTGCTGGCCGCGCTGGCGGCGCCGGTCGTCCTCTGGGCGGACGGCCGGCGCAGGGGTGCGCCCGCTTCCGGGGAGGACGAGGCGTGAACGTCTGGATCGCCATCGGTGTGACCGTCCTCGGGTGCTACGCCGTCAAGCTGGCCGGGCTGCTGGTGCCGGCCGGAGCCCTGGAGCGGCCCGTCGTCAAGCGTCTCGCCGCGCTGCTGCCCGTCGCGCTGCTCGCGGCCCTCACGGCCCAGCAGACCTTCGCCGACGGGCAGGCGCTGGTGCTGGACGCGCGGGCCGCCGGGCTCGGAGCGGCGGCTGTGGCCCTGCTGCTGCGCGCCCCGTTCCTGCTCGTCGTCGCGGCGGCCGTGGTGGTGACCGCGGGGGTGCGGGCCATAGGGGCGTGGTGATCAGTCGATGGTGCGGCCGTGGGCACTGAGGGTGCGCAGGGCCTCGATCGTCACGACCGGGCGGGCCTCCAGGACGGGGGCCGGGGCCCCGTGGCGCCATCGGACGGGCCAGCCGCCGTCCTCCTGCTGCCGGGCCGCGAGGTGGTCCAGGGAGCGGGTCATCTCGTCGTCCGTGAACCACGCGCGCGCGAGGGAGCGCGGCCTCCTCGCGTAGTCGTAGGGGAAGTGCTGCTCGCCGGAGGCGTAGCCGGGAGAGGTCGGAGACCCGTCCGGGGCGTCGGGGTCCAGGGCCACGAGGCCGTGTGCGCGTACCAGGCGGCCCAGGCGGTCGGCGGCCGCCTCCGCGCGCGGGCGGTCGGGGGCGGAGTCCAGGAAGGTCAGGGCGGCCTCGATCTCGTACGGATGCGACTTCTCCAGCGACTCGACCGCCTGCCAGCAGAAGTCCGTGGCCCGGAACAGCCAGGCGTGCCACACCTCGTTGCGGTGCAGCAGCCCCACCACCTGCCCGGTGGCCAGGAGGTCGCCGGGCGGGTCGGCCGCGACCGGCACGAAGGGAGCCGTCGGATCCTCGCGCCGGCCGGGAGGGATCGCCGGAAGTGCGCCGTCCGCCGTGGAGACGGACGTCAGATAGCGGCACATGCGTTCCACGCGCTGGCCGGCGCAGCGCGCCACGGCGTCCAGGACGCGCAGGGCGTGGGCGATGTGCAGCGGCCGGCTGACCGGGCCGCGCAGATCGGGCTCCAGCGCGTGGCCGTACCCGCCGTCCTCGTTGCGGTAGGCGTCCAGCGCCGTCTCCACCGGGTCGGCGGCGGCGCCACGGAAGTGGTGGGCGAAGAGGCGCTGCTCCAGCACGCGTGCGGTGAGCCAGACGAAGCGCTCCGCGCGCGTGACAGGGCTGTGCGGCGCGGGCGTCGGGGGGAGTGTGGAAGCTCCTGTTTCGGCCATGGGTCAGACCGTAGGGCGCAAAGCGGCGCCGGCAGGCGGTCCTGGCTCAGGCCCACCCCCAGGGGCGGGATACTGGAGTCATGCGGTTGACGGTCTTCTGGCAGCGAATGGCGGAACACTTCGGTCCGGGTTACGCCGACACCTTCGCGCGCGATCACGTGATGACGGAGCTCGGCGGGCGCACCGTGCACGGGGCGCTGGACGCCGGCTGGGACGCGAAGGAAGTCTGGCAGGTGGTCTGCTCGGTGATGGACGTGCCTCGGGAGAGGCGCTGACCGACCCGGCGCCGAGGGCGTCGACCGGTCGCGGAGGACGGTCGGGCGGCCGCGCGGATCGCTGACGGGTCACGAAGATCGCAGGCGGGCAGACGGCTGTCGGTGGCGTGGGTGAGACTTGGTTCGTGGCACCCACTGACGAGACCGGGCAGGAAGCCCAGCAGTCCTCCCCCTTCGGTACGACGCCGCCGCCCGGGCCCCCCGCCTCCGGCGGAACCACCGGGCCGAACGGCCGCATGCCGCGCTGGCTGCCGCGCGCCATGGTGCTGGCGCTCGCCCTCGTCGCTGCGTTCCAGCTGGGCAGCTGGGCCTTTCACCAGGTCACCGGCCTGCTGGTCAACATCCTCATCGCGTTCTTCCTGGCGCTCGCCATCGAGCCGGCGGTGGGCTGGATGGCCTCGCGCGGCATGCGCAGAGGACTGGCCGCGTTCGTCGTCTTCATCGGCGTGGTGATCGTGTCGGCGGGTTTCGTCACGCTGCTCGGTTCCATCCTCGCGGACCAGATCATCAAGATGATCGAGGGCTTCCCGGCGTACCTCGACTCCGTCATCCACTGGATCAACACCCACTTCAAGACCGACCTGAAGCGCGTGGACATCCAGGAGGGTGTGCTCCGCTCCGACTGGCTGCGCAACTACGTGCAGAACAGCGCCACGGGCGTCCTGGACGTGTCCGCCCAGGTTCTCGGGGGCCTCTTCCAGCTGCTGACGATCGGGCTGTTCTCGTTCTACTTCGCCGCGGACGGCCCGCGACTGCGCCGCGCGCTCTGCTCCGTCCTGCCGCCCGCCCGCCAGGCCGAGGTGTTGCGCGCCTGGGAGATCGCCGTGAACAAGACCGGCGGCTACATCTACTCACGCGGCCTGATGGCGCTGATCTCCGGCGCGGCGCACTTCGTCCTGCTGCAGATACTGGGCGTGCCCTACGCGCCCGTGCTCGCGGTGTGGGTGGGCCTGGTGTCGCAGTTCATCCCCACCATCGGCACGTATCTCGCGGGCGCCCTGCCCATGCTGATCGCGTTCACGGTGGACCCCTGGTACGCGCTGTGGGTGCTGATCTTCGTCGTGGTCTACCAGCAGTTCGAGAACTACGTGCTGCAGCCCAAGCTGACCTCGAAGACCGTCGACATCCACCCCGCGGTCGCCTTCGGCTCGGTCATCGCGGGCACCGCGCTCCTCGGCGCCGTCGGCGCGCTGATCGCCATCCCCGCCATCGCCACCCTCCAGGCCTTCCTGGGGGCGTACGTGAAGCGCTACGACGTCACGGACGACCCGCGCGTGCACGGCCATCGCTGGCGGGGCGCAGGGCCGGGCCTGATAGCGCGCACGAGGCAGCTGTGGGCACGGCGGCCGGGGGCGGAACGGCCGGAGGCGGAACGGCCGGAGGGGCCGGAGGGCGGAGGGCCCGGGCAGGGCTCCGTCTGATCCCGCCGTCGGGCCGGCTCGGTCCCGGGTGTGCCGCGTGGTGCGCTTGACACCAAAATCGAACATCCATTCTTATGGAGTCTCCGGCACGGTTCAACGGCGAGCATTTCGACGTACTTTGGGTAGGGAAGTGCCCGAGTTATCCACAGGCCGGACGTGCGTCGGGGCGCATTGTCAGTGGCAGGCGTTAGCGTCTTTGACGTGAAGCGATCGACTCAAGCAAATCGGGTGGAACCCATGGCAGGAACCGACCGCGAGAAGGCCCTGGATGCCGCACTCGCACAGATTGAACGGCAATTCGGCAAGGGCGCGGTCATGCGCATGGGTGACCGGACGAAGGAGCCCATCGAGGTCATCTCGACCGGGTCGACCGCCCTCGACGTGGCCCTCGGCGTGGGCGGCCTGCCGCGTGGCCGTGTCGTGGAGATCTACGGCCCGGAGTCCTCGGGTAAGACGACCCTGACCCTGCACGCGGTGGCGAACGCGCAGAAGTCCGGCGGCCAGGTCGCCTTCGTCGACGCGGAGCACGCCCTCGACCCCGAGTACGCGCAGAAGCTCGGCGTCGACATCGACAACCTGATCCTGTCCCAGCCGGACAACGGCGAGCAGGCCCTGGAGATCGTGGACATGCTGGTCCGCTCCGGCGCCCTCGACCTCATCGTCATCGACTCCGTCGCCGCGCTCGTCCCGCGCGCGGAGATCGAGGGCGAGATGGGCGACAGCCACGTGGGTCTGCAGGCCCGCCTGATGAGCCAGGCCCTGCGGAAGATCACCAGCGCGCTCAACCAGTCCAAGACCACCGCGATCTTCATCAACCAGCTCCGCGAGAAGATCGGCGTGATGTTCGGCTCCCCGGAGACCACGACCGGTGGCCGGGCGCTGAAGTTCTACGCCTCGGTGCGCATCGACATCCGCCGCATCGAGACCCTGAAGGACGGCACGGACGCGGTCGGCAACCGCACCCGCTGCAAGGTCGTCAAGAACAAGGTCGCGCCGCCCTTCAAGCAGGCCGAGTTCGACATCCTCTACGGCCAGGGCATCAGCCGCGAGGGCGGCCTGATCGACATGGGCGTGGAGCACGGCTTCGTCCGCAAGGCAGGCGCCTGGTACACGTACGAGGGCGACCAGCTCGGCCAGGGCAAGGAGAACGCGCGCAACTTCCTGAAGGACAACCCCGACCTGGCCAACGAGATCGAGAAGAAGATCAAGGAGAAGCTGGGCGTCGGCGTGCGTCCCGAGGAGCCGGCCGCCGAGCCGGGCACGGACGCCGCGGTCTCCGCCGCTCCGGCCGACGCCGCGCCCGCGGTGCCCGCCCCGGCAGCGGTCAAGACCGCCAAGTCCAAGGCCGCCGCAGCCAAGAGCTGACCCGTGACACGACGAACCGACTGGGCGGAGTACGAGTACGCCGCCTCCGGTGCCCCACGGGGGAGGGGCACCGGAGACGACGCGGGCTCGGCCGTGGACGGTGACGGCGCGTACGGGACCGACGGGCCGTTCGGGGAGGACGAGGGGCCGCACGGGGGCGGCTCCCAGGGCAGCGACTCACCCGGCACGGGCGGTACGGGCTCACGCGGAGGCGGCTCACGCAGGGACGGCTCGCGTGACGGCGGGGCGCGGCGTGGGCGTGGACGTCGCCGGCAGGGCTTCGGTGAGGTGATTACCGAAGACGGAGGCTCCCCCTCCTCGTCGAGGGCCGAGCAGGGAGAGCCTCCAGGGGACCCGGTCGAGCAGGCTCGGGCGATCTGCCTGCGCCTGCTCACCGGGACCCCGCGGACCCGCAGGCAACTCGCCGACGCCCTGCGCAAGCGGCAGATCCCGGACGATGCCGCCGAGGAGGTGCTGTCGAGGTTCGAAGAGGTCGGCCTCATCAACGACAGCGCCTTCGCGGACGCCTGGGTGGAGTCCCGCCACCGCGGCCGGGGGCTGGCGCGGCGTGCGCTCGCCCGGGAGCTGCGGACCAAGGGCGTCGACTCCACGCTGATCGACGAGGCCGTCTCCCAGCTCGAGCCCGAACAGGAGGAGGAGACCGCGCGTGAGCTCGTCGCGCGCAAGCTCCGCTCCACCCGTGGGCTCGACCGCGACAAGCGACTCCGCCGCCTTGCGGGCATGCTCGCCCGCAAGGGCTACTCCGAGGGCATGGCCCTGCGCGTGGTCCGGCAGGCGCTGGAGGAGGAGGGCGAGGACACGGACTTTCTCGGGGAGGAGCAGTTCTGAGACCTGCGCTTCCGCGACGAGCCGTTCTGAGATCCGCGCTTCCGGGACGGGCCGTTCGGATGCTCCGGCGTCATCACACGACCGGAAGCCCCGACGCCTTCCACGCCTGGAACCCGCCGACCAGGTCGGTGGCCCGGTGCAGGCCCAGCTGGTGCAGGGACTGAGCCGCCAGGCTGGAGGCGTAGCCCTCGTTGCAGATCACGACGACACGCAGGGAGTGGCTCGTGGCCTCGGCGGCTCGGTGGCTGCCCTGCGGGTCGAGACGCCACTCCAGTTCGTTGCGCTCGACGACGAGCGCGCCGGGGATGAGGCCGTCGCGCTCGCGCAGCGCCGCGTAGCGGATGTCCACCAGCAGCGCGTCACCGGCCTCGGCGGCCTCGTACGCCTGCTGCGGCTCGATCCGCTCGTAGCCCGCGCGGACGCGCTCCAGCAACTCGTCGATGCCGACGGGGGGTTGGGCATCGCCGCTGCCGCTGCTCACCGGCTGGTGCGTTCCGGCGCTCACTGCCAGTCCTCCGGCCGCTCGACCTGCTCGAGCCGGAGGATCGGCCCGCTGCGGCTGTAGCGGCGGATCTGCGGCAGGGGCGGGTAGTAGGCGTGGACGGAGATCGCGTGCTGCTCGGGGGACTCGTTGAGCACCTCGTGGACGTGGTGCCGGCCGAAGGCGCGGCCCTGGCCGGACGACAGGCGGCGTTCCCGGTCCACACCGTCGGAGAGTTCCAGGGTCTTCCAGCCGTCGCTGGGCAGTCGCACGGCGAGCGAGTTCTCCTTGAGCTCTCCCGACGCGGTCAGAAAGGCGCCGACGGATTCGGCGTGGTCGTGCCAGCCGGTGCCCGAACCGGGCGGCCAGCCGATCAGCCAGGCCTCGCTGCCGCCGGGCCCCTCCAGCCGCACCCAGGTGCGGCCTTCCGGGTCGAGCGGCAGGGAGTCGATCAGCTCGGTGTCGGCGGCCGTACGCCGGACGAAGTCGAAGAGGTCGGCCTGGGTGGGCCCGGAGGAGGCGGAGGAGACGGACGTGGAGACAGGGGAAGGGGATGCGGAGGGGGATACAGACACGGGTGCCGTCCTGGAGGTCCTGATGCGGGGTTCGCACGGGAGGCGCGTCGGCCGGCATGAAGAGCGCGGCGCGCGCGGAGGAAAGAAGGATGCGAAGTCAGCAGGACGGGCGACACACGCAGCCCGCATAGCGGAGGAGGTCCATATGGACCCTCCGCCACAGGCGCACACAGGTGTCAGTCACGCACCGGAGTACACCACGGCCGTCCGAGCCGGTCAACTCACTGTCACCATGCGGACGCACTGTGACAGAGAGCACGTCCCGTCCCCGTCCTCCTCCGGTACCCGAGATCAGCGCGAACCGGCCGAGGCACCGGCCTGTGCCTGCGCCTTGGCCGGACCGCCCAGCGCGGCCTCGGTCGCCGTGTACAGATCGGCCGGGCGCACCCCGCCCAGCGCGGTCACGAGATGGCCGTCGGGGCGTACCAGGAGCACCGTGTGCGCGGCAGCGCCGGGATAGCTCTCGGCGACCAGCAGCTCGGCGTGGTGCGGCAGCGCCATGACCGCGGCCGCGAGCTGGGGCATGATGCCGGCGCTCACCCAGTGCCTGCGCTCCCACACGCCCGTGCCGGGGGCGATCAGCACGACGAGCAGCGCGCCGCGGCCGAGCCGGTCCCGCAGCCGGACGAAGGTGCCGTCCTCCGCGGTGACCCGTACGTCGATGACCGACGAGCCGGGCGATGTCCGGACCGGGACCTCTCCTTCGAGGGGTGGGGGAGCGAGCGGCGAGTCGGCGTACGCCCCCGGCGCGCCCAGCTGGCCGTGCCCCAGGTGGCCGTCCGTGAGGAGCGAGTCGTGGCCCCGGGCCGAGCCGGGGACGTAGGAGCGCAGGCCTCCGCCGCCACGCAGCAGGGGCAGGGCCTGGTCGGCCGCGCGGAGCCGGGCCGCCACGATCGCCCGGCGTTCGGTCTGGTAGCTGTCGAGGAGCGCCTCGTGCGGCCCGTGATGCCAGGCCAGGGCCAGTTTCCAGGCGAGGTTGTCGGCGTCCCGCAGGCCCTCGTCCAGCCCGTGCGTGCCCAGCGAGCCGTGGAGGTGCGCCGCGTCCCCGGCGAGGAAGACGCGGTCGGCGCGCCAGCGGCGGGCCAGCCGGTGGTGGACGGTGTGCACACCGGTGTCCAGGAGCTCGTAGGGCGGGGTCGTGCCGCCCGACCAACCCGCCAGGGTCTCCCGGACGCGGGTCAGCAGCAGCTCCGGTGTGACCAGGTCCTTTCCGGGCGGCAGGAGCCAGTCCAGACGCCAGACGCCGTCCGGCAGGGGGCGCGCGGTGACCTCGCCGGCCGAGGGACCCGACATGCGCCACGGCGGCAGGCGGTGCAGCAACGCCTCGTTGTACCAGGGCAGTTCCGTCCGCAGTGCGGCGACGGCGTGACGTTCCACCGCCGTACGGCCGGGGAAGCGGATGTCCTGCAGCTTGCGCACGGTCGAGCGGGGGCCGTCGCAGCCGACCAGGTAACTGCCGCGCCACCATGTGCCCTTGGGCCCGCGGGTGTGGGCCGTGACGCCCGAGGACTCCTGCTCCATGCCGTCGAGCCGGCTCTCCACGGCGATCTTGACGAGCGGTTCGCCCGCGAGGGCCGCGCGCAGGACGTCGGTCAGCACGTGCTGGGCGATGTGCAGCGGGACGGGCTCGGTGCCGTCGAAAAAGACCTCGCGCATCACCTGCTTGCGCCGCACCGACCGCCATCCGGCCCAGTGGGCGCCGACCCGGTCCATGGGGACGCCGGTCAGCCGTTCGATGAGGGCGGTGGTGTCCTCGCGCAGTACCACGGTGCGCGACGCACGGGGTTCGTCCTTGCCCGGCCCCTCGTCGAGGACCACGCAGGGCACCTCCTGACGCGCCAGGGCCAGGGCGAGCGTGAGCCCGACGGGCCCCGCTCCGACGACGATCACCGGGTCCACGGCGCGGCGCCCCCTGCCCGTGGTGACGTCCTGAGGGACGCAGGTGAACACGAAGTTGGAGCAGGGTGCACGATCACAGAACGTATGCAACCCATTGCCGGTGCTTGCGTCAAGTGACCAGGGGCAGTGGCGATCATGCCACTGCCCCTGAGTATGTCATCCGGGTTGACCGAGTGTCAGATGCCTCCGGTGCCGGTCCCGGTGGTGCCGGCGATCTGTGCGTCGTTGGCGCCCACGACCGCTCCCGTCGACTTCTTGGCCTGCCGCAGCCGGCGCTCGAGCCAGCTCGCGAAAGACGTGAGGGCGAAGTTGAGCGCGATGAAGATGACGGCCACGACCGTGAAGCTGGCGATGATGTTCGCGCCGTAGTAGCCGCTCATCGTGTTCGCGGCGGAGAGCAGCTCGGAGTAGGTGAGAACGGCGCCGCCGAGCGCGGTGTCCTTCACGATGACGACGAGCTGGCTCACGATGGCCGGGAGCATCGCCGTGACCGCCTGCGGCAGGAGGATCAGGCGCATCAGCTGACCCTTGCGCAGACCGATCGCCTGAGCAGCCTCGGCCTGGCCCTTGGGCAGGGCCAGGATGCCCGCGCGGACGATCTCGGCCAAGACGGACGCGTTGTACAGCACCAGGCCGGTGACGACCGCGTAGAGCGGACGGTCGTCGGAGCTGACGTTGGTGTACTCGGCGAACAGGGCGAGACCGAAGATCATCAGGACCAGCACGGGGATGGACCGGAAGAACTCGACCACGACCGCGGCCGGAACCCGGACCCACACGTGGTCCGAGAGGCGGGCGATGCCGAGGACCGCGCCGAGGGGCATCGCGATGATCACCGCGAGGGCGGCGGCCTTCAGCGTGTTCAGCAGACCCGGCCAGATGTAGGTGGACCAGGCCTCGGTGCCGGAGAAGAACGGCTCCCACAGGGCCCATTCCAGCTGGCCCTTGTCCTTGAGGGTGCCGAACACCCACCACAGCAGGGCCGCCGCGGCGGCCACGAAGACCACCGTGAGGACGGCGTTGCGCCGCTTGGCGCGAGGGCCCTGGGCGTCGTACAGAACGGAGCTCATCGCTTCACCGCCACCTTCTTGCCCACCCAACCGAGGATCAGACCGGTCGGCAGCGTCAGAACCACGAAGCCGAACGCGATGATCGCCGCGATCAGCAGCAGCTGGGCCTCGTTCTCGATCATCTCCTTCATCAGTACCGCCGCCTCGGCGACACCGATGGCGGCCGCGACCGTGGTGTTCTTGATGAGGGCGATCAGCACGTTCGCCAGCGGGACGACCGACGAACGGAACGCCTGCGGCAGCACGACCAGACCCAGCACCTGGCGGAAGCTGAGACCGATCGCCCGGGCCGCCTCCGCCTGCCCGACCGGCACCGTGTTGATGCCGGAGCGCAGCGCCTCACACACGAAGGACGAGGTGTAGAAGATCAGGCCCAGGACCGCCAGCCGGAAGTTGATCGTCTCGACGTCATCGGCGCCGAGGGAGACACCCAGCGTCTGGTTCAGGCCCAGCGACGTGAACAGGATGATGACGGTCAGCGGGATGTTCCGCACGATGTTCACGTACGCGGTCCCGAAACCGCGCATCAGCGGCACCGGGCCGACGCGCATGGCGGCCAGCATGGTGCCCCAGATGAGAGAGCCGACGGCGGACAGCGCAGCGAGTTGCACTGTCGTCCAGAAGGCTCCCAGCAGGTCGTAATCCTCAAGAAAGTCGAACACGATCTCCCGCGCTTCCGCGTATAGGGATGCCCCGGTGCGCCGCCTCGCAGGGCGGCGCACCCGTCAGGCGTTGCCTCAGCTCTTGATGTCGCCGATCTTCGGCGCGGGCTCGTTCTTGTAGTTGGCCGGGCCGAGGTTCTTGTCCACGGCCTTCTGCCAGGCGCCGTCGGCGACCATGGCCTCGAGGGCCTTGTTGATGTCGGCCTTCAGGTCGCTGCCCTTCTTGACGCCGATGCCGTAGTTCTCGTTGGTCAGCTTGAAGCCGCCGAGCTTGAACTTGCCCTTGAACTGCGACTGGGCGGCGTAACCGGCGAGGATGGAGTCGTCGGTGGTCAGCGCGTCGACGGCACCGTTCTGCAGACCGGGCAGACAGGCGGAGTACGTCGGGTACGGCTGCAGCTGAGCCTTCGGCGCCAGCTTGTCCTTCACGTTCTGCGCGGAGGTGGAGCCGGTCACCGAGCAGAGCTTGGCGTTGTTCAGGTCCTTCGGCGACTTGATCTTGTTGTCGTCGGCGCGGACCAGCACATCCTGGTGAGCCAGCAGGTACGGACCGGCGAAGTCGACCTTCTCCTGGCGCTCCGGGGTGATCGAGTAGGTCGCGGCGATGAAGTCGACGTCACCACGCTGCAGCATGGTCTCGCGGTCGGCGCTCTTCGCTTCCTTCCACTCGATCTGGTCCGCGTCGTAACCGAGCTTCTTCGCGACGTACGTGGCGACGTCGACGTCGAAGCCGGCGTAGCCCTGCGGCGTCTTCTGGCCGAGGCCGGGCTGGTCGAACTTGATGCCGACCGTGATCGTCTTGCCCCCACCGGAGCCGGAGTCGCCGCCCGTGCTGTTGTCGCCGCCGCAGGCGGTGGCGGTGAGGGCGAGGGCGAACACGGTGGCCGAGGCGGCGGTGACCTTGCGGAGCTTCATGATGAACATCCTTTGGCTGGTGAAAGAGATGCGGGCCGTCAGGCGGCAACGCCGGTGGCGTCGCGCGGAGTGCGCCGTCAGTGGTGCAGGATCTTCGACAGGAAGTCCTTGGCACGGTCACTACGCGGATTGCTGAAGAACTGGTCGGGCGCAGCCTCCTCGACGATTCGGCCGTCCGCCATGAACACCACGCGGTTTGCAGCCGATCGTGCGAAGCCCATCTCGTGGGTGACGACGATCATGGTCATGCCGTCGCGGGCGAGCTGCTGCATGACCTCCAGCACCTCGTTGATCATCTCGGGGTCGAGCGCGGAGGTCGGCTCGTCGAAGAGCATGACCTTCGGCTCCATGGCCAGCGCCCGCGCGATCGCGACGCGCTGCTGCTGGCCGCCGGAGAGCTGTGCGGGGTACTTCTCGGCCTGCGCGCCCACGCCGACCCGGTCGAGCAGGGCCCGAGCCCGCTCCTCGGCCGCCTTCTTGTCCTTCTTGCGGACCTTGATCTGGCCGAGCATCACGTTCTCGAGCACGGTCTTGTGCGCGAAGAGGTTGAAGGACTGGAAGACCATTCCGACGTCGGCCCGGAGCTTGGCCAGCTCCTTGCCCTCGTGGGGCAGCGGCTTGCCGTCGATCGTGATCGTGCCGGAGTCGGTCGTCTCCAGGCGGTTGATGGTGCGGCACAGGGTGGACTTTCCGGACCCGGAGGGTCCGATGACCACGACGACTTCGCCGCGGGCGATCGTCATGTCGATGTCCTGGAGTACGTGCAACGCGCCGAAGTGCTTGTTGACGCTCTTCAGGACGACCAGTTCGCCGGTCGCGGCCACATCTTCCTTGGCCACCGATACTTCGGTCATCGCTCTCAGGCTCCGTCCTCCTCGGTTTCGGAGGACAGTAGTAACCCTCTACGACCTGCGTCATTACATCTGAGGGGAATCTGAGCATCACGATCCGATAGCAATCGGACACGTGTCGTAGCACTTGTGAGCAGCGCTCATATCGGCCGGGTAACGGAAGCGCTCCGCAACCGGAACCCTCTTGACGCCGTCCTCATCCATCAGCGTGACTGCAGTGCGTGCACGCGCGCGTGCACGCTTTTTGTACACAGTCAGATCGTACGGCCAGTGAACCGAAGGGGGACCGGATGAGACTGCTGCTCGTCGAGGACGACAACCACGTCGCCGCCGCCCTGTCGGCTGTCCTGGCGCGGCACGGATTCGACGTCACGCACGCGCGCAGCGGTGAGGAGGCCCTCCAGGCGCTCGTCCCCGAGAGCGACTGCTTCGGTGTCGTCCTCCTCGACCTCGGCCTGCCCGACCAGGACGGGTACGAGGTCTGCGGCAAGATCCGCAAACGCACCGCCACCCCGGTGATCATGGTCACCGCGCGCTCCGACGTCCGCTCCCGCATCCACGGCCTCAACCTCGGCGCCGACGACTACGTGGTGAAGCCGTACGACACCGGGGAACTGCTCGCCCGCATCCACGCCGTGAGCCGGCGCACCTCCCACGAGGACACCTCCAGCGGCATCGAGACCGAGCTGCGTCTCGGACCCGTGCACATTGAGCTGCCCACGCGCCGGGTCAGCGTCGACGGGTCGGTGGTCCAGCTGACCCGCAAGGAGTTCGACCTGCTGGCCCTGCTCGCGCAGCGGCCCGGGGTGGTCTTCCGCCGGGAGCAGATCATCAGCGAGGTGTGGCGGACCAGCTGGGAGGGGACCGGGCGCACCCTGGAGGTGCATGTCGCGTCCCTGCGCGCCAAGCTGCGCATGCCCGCCCTCATCGAGACCGTGCGCGGCGTCGGCTACCGGCTCGTCGCGCCTGCCGGATAGCGGGGCCGGGTGCGCACTCGCCTGCTCCCGCTGCTGATCATCCTGATGGCGGCCGTGCTGCTCGCGCTCGGGGTCCCGCTCGCCGTCAGTCTGGCCGGGGCCCAGCAGCAGAAGGTCGTCGTCGACCGCATCGACGACACCGCGCGCTTCGCCGCCCTCGCCCAGTTCGTCACCGACTCGCCCACCGGAACCTCCGGCGCGTTCGAGAACGAGCGCCTGGCCACGCTCAGCAGCGAACTCGACAGCTACTACGACGTCTACGGCATCCGGGCCGGTGTCTTCTACCGCAGCGGCAGTGCCATGGCTCATGCACCGGCCAGGTGGTCCCTGCCGGAAGAGGGCGAGGTGCGTGACGCGTTCGACGAGGCACTGCTCAGCCGCCGCAGCCACGACCCGAAGCAGGTCTGGCCCTGGCAGCGGCACAACCTCGTGGTCGCCTCGCCGGTCATCCGGGACGGTGACGTCGTCGCGGTCGTGGTCACCGACTCGCCCACCGGTCAGATGCGCTCGCGCACCCTGCACGGCTGGCTGGTCATCGGAGCGGGCGAGGGCGCCGCGATGCTGCTGGCCGTCGGCGCCGCCCTGCGGCTGACCGGCTGGGTCCTGCGGCCGGTGCGCGTCCTCGACGCCACCACCCACGACATCGCCACCGGGCGGCTCAAGTCCCGGGTCGCGGCCGCCGGCGGTCCGCCGGAACTCAGGCGTCTGGCCCGGTCGTTCAACGAGATGGCGGACAACGTCGAGGACGTGCTGGAGCAGCAGCGCGCCTTCGTCGCCGACGCCTCCCACCAGCTGCGCAACCCGCTCGCGGCGCTGCTGCTGCGCATCGAGCTGCTCTCCTTCGAACTGCCCGAGGGCAACAAGGAGATCGCCTCCGTCCAGGGCGAGGGCAAGCGCCTCGCGCAGGTCCTGGACGACCTGCTGGACCTGGCGCTGGCCGAGCACACCGAGGCCGACCTGAGGATCACCGACATCGGCGAGCTCGCCGCCGAACGCCTCGCGGCCTGGGCCCCGACCGCCGAGGCCAAGGGCGTGCGCCTGGTCGGCGACTGCCCGCCCACGACCGCGTGGGCCGACCCGGTCGCGCTGTCCAGCGCGCTGGACGCGATCATCGACAACGCGGTGAAGTTCACGCCCGAGAACCAGACCGTCGAGGTGACCGTCGCCTCCAACGGCGACACCTCCACCGTCGTCGTCACCGACCACGGACCCGGCCTCACCGACGAGGAACTGGCCCGCGTCGGCGACCGTTTCTGGCGCAGCAGCCGTCACCAGAACATCAAGGGCTCGGGCCTCGGACTGTCCATCTCGCGGGCGCTGCTCACGGCGGGCGGCGGTTCGATCGCCTACGACCGTCACGAGCCGCACGGGCTGCGGGTGACGGTGAGAGTGCCGAGGTCGGGCCCTACGGCTTGACCGACTGGTAGTAGCGCTGGGCCCCGCGATGCAGCTGGAGCGGGTCGGTGTAGATCGCGGTGCGGACATCGACCAGCTGGGCGGAGTGGACGGTCGCGCCGATGCCGTCCCGGCTGTCGATCACCGTACGGGTCAGCCACTCGGTGAGCCGGGGGTCCATGTCGCTGCGCGTGACCAGCAGGTTGGACACCGCCAGGGTCGGCACCGGGTCACCGCGCTGGATGGTGGGGTACGCCGACTCCGGCATCTTGGTGGCGCGGTAGTACCGCGTGGCACCGCCCTGGTCGTGCAGTTTGGCGACGAGCCCGGCGTCGATCGGCACGAACCGGAAGGCGGAGGCCGACTTCTTGGCCAGGCGGCTGAGCCCGTCCGTGGGCAGTCCGCCCGACCAGAAGAACGCGTCGAGGCCGTGCCCCAGCCGCCTGGGACCGGTGTCGATGCCGTCCGAGGAGGGCTTGATGTCCTTCTCCGGGTCGATCCCGGCCGCCTTGAGCACCCCGTTCGCGATCAGTCGCACCCCGGAGT
Source organism: Streptomyces sp. NPDC057099 (assembly GCF_042671245.1). NCBI lineage: Bacteria > Bacillati > Actinomycetota > Actinomycetes > Kitasatosporales > Streptomycetaceae > Streptomyces > Streptomyces sp. NPDC057099. The sequence continues at coordinate 128,432 of NZ_JBHUTX010000016.1, read as the reverse complement.
TCGGCAGCCCTATGGCCACGCGCTTGCCCCGCAGGTCCGCGACGGAGCGGATGTCCGAGTCGGGCGGTACGACGAGCTGCAGGTAGTCGTCGTAGAGGCGGGCCATGCCGCGCAGCCGCCCGGCGCCCGCGCCGTGGTCGAGCTTGTACGTGGCGACCGCGTCCGCCGCCGCGATCGCGAAGTCGGCCTGGCCCGTCGCCACGTCCGAGACGTTCTCCTGCGAACCGGCGCTGGTCAGCAGGCGCACGCTGAGGTCCGGCATGTCCTGGTCGATCTCGGTGCGCAGGAGTTCGCCGTACTCGTGGTAGACCCCGGCGCGCGTGCCCGTGCTGAAGGTGATCGCCCCGCCCGGAGGCTCCTCGGCCCAGGGGCGCAGCCACCACAGCAGCAGCCCGAGGACCAGGAGGGAGGCGGTGCCGCCCTGCAGGGCCCGGCGCCTGCCGATACGGGGGAACATCTTGGACATGCGCGAGATCCTGCCAGCCTTGGTGCCCCGCTGACCAGGGGCGGCGGTCGGCAACGGGGCGGGGAGGAGTGTCAGTGGCGGCCGCTACTGTCGTTCCCATGAGCTCCTCGCCCGCTGACCTGGTCCGTGAATTCCACCTCGCCTTCGGCCTGGACGCCCGCAGTACCCCGACGGAGATCTCCCCGGAACTCGCCGCCCACCGCGGCGAACTCCTCGCGGAGGAGGCCGCGGAGGTCGCCGAGGTGTCGGTCCGGGGCCCGCTCGACCGGCTCGCCCACGAACTGGCGGACGTCGTCTACGTCGCGTACGGCACCGCCCTCGTCCACGGCATCGACCTCGACTCGGTACTGACCGAGATCCACCGCTCCAACATGACCAAGATCGGCCCCGACGGGGCGGTCTCCCGACGCGAGGACGGCAAGGTCCTCAAGGGCGAGCACTATGAGGCACCGGATGTGCCGGGGGTGCTGCGGAGGCAGGGGTGGGCTCCCGGCGGTGACCAGAGGCCCCCGAGGTGACCCACCCCGTCCTCAGTCGCCCACCGGCGCCTCCGCCTCGGCCTTCCGGGGCGCGGGCTCCGGGGTTCCCCGACGGGCCTCGCGGCGGCCGCTCCACCACATCGCCACCGGCTCCGTGTAGCGCGCGGTGAGCGGGCCCAGGACGACCAGGATGAGGACGTAGGCCGTGGCCAGGGGGCCGAGGGACGGTTCGATGCCGGCCGCGACCGCCAGGCCGGCGATGACGATCGAGAACTCCCCGCGGGCCACCAGCGCACCTCCCGCCCGCCAGCGGCCCTTGACGGAGATCCCGGCGCGCCGGGCCGCCCAGTACCCGGTGGCGATCTTCGTCAGGGCCGTGACGACGGCCAACGCGAGGGCGGGCAGCAGGACGGGCGGGATGCTGGACGGGTCGGTGTGCAGTCCGAAGAAGACGAAGAAGACCGCCGCGAACAGGTCCCGCAGGGGGCTGAGCAGGGTGTGCGCACCCTCCGCCACCTCTCCGGAGAGCGCGATGCCCACCAGGAAGGCACCCACCGCGGCCGACACCTGGAGCTGCTGTGCGACGCCCGCGACCAGGATCGTCAGGCCCAGCACCACCAGCAGCAGCTTCTCCGGGTCGTCGCTGGAGACGAACCGCGAGATGAGCCGGCCGTAGCGCACGGCCAGGAACAGCACGAGCCCGGCCGCGCCCAGCGCGATCGCCAGGGTCACGCTGCCGGCCATCAGCCCGACGCCCGCCACCAGTGCCGTGACGATGGGCAGGTACACCGCCATCGCCAGGTCCTCCAGCACGAGCACGCTGAGGATCACCGGTGTCTCACGGTTGCCGACCCGGCCCAGGTCGCCGAGCACCTTCGCGATCACGCCGGACGAGGAGATCCAGGTGACACCGGCCAGGACGACGGCGGCCACCGGCCCCCAGCCGAGCAGCAGGGCCACCGCCGCTCCCGGCAGGGCGTTGAGCGCGCAGTCGACCAGACCGGAGGGGTAGTGGGTCTTGAGGTTGGAGACCAGATCGCTCGCCGTGTACTCCAGGCCCAGCATCAGCAGCAGGAGGATGACGCCGATCTCGGCACCCGTGGCGATGAACTCCTCGCTCGCGCCCAGCGGCAGCAGCCCGCCTTCGCCGAAGGCCAGACCGGCCAGGAGGTACAGCGGTATCGGCGAGAGCCGGAAACGGGCGGCGAACCGGCCGAGCAGGCCGAGGCCGAGGATGATGGAACCGAACTCGATGAGCAGGACCGCGGAGTGCACAGGCTCACTCCCGCCCGAGTATCGTCGCGGCGGCGTCCACGCCCTCACGGGTCCCGACGACGATCAGCGTGTCACCGCCCGCCAGCCGGAAGTCCGGCGCGGGCGACGGAATGGCCTCGGCCCGGCGCAGCACCGCCACGACCGACGCGCCGGTCTCCGTCCGCATCTTCATGTCGCCCAGCACCCGCCCGTTCCAGCGCGAGGTCGCGGCCACCTCGATCCGCTCGGCCACCAGCCCCAGGTCCGTGGTGTAGAGCAGGCTCGGGCTGTGGTGGGACGGCTTCAGCGCGTCGATCAGCGAACCCGCCTCCGAGCCGGTCAGCCGCAGCGAATGCGCGCAGGAGTCGGGATCGTCGGCCCGGTACACGTTGACCGTGCGCGTGCCGTCGCGGTGCGCCACCACCGACAGATGGCGGTGTTCCCGGGTCTCCAGGTCGTACTGGACCCCGATCCCCGGCAGCGGCGTCGCCCTCAGGCGCGGAGCTGACACGTTGCTTCCCCTTTTTCGTCTTGTTTGGTTTGTTTGTCTTGTTGGTGTTGCTGTGTCGGTGTCGTGAACGGTGTAGATCAACGGACGGGTCAAGTCCGCATGCTGCCATCCGCCCGTACGGTGACGACATGGGTGTTGTGACGGATATACACAGCGGCCGGTCGCCGGAAAGGGTGGAGCGGGAGGTGCCGTACGCGAAGGCCGGAAGGGGCGGATCCAGGAACGTGTCGCTGTTCTGGCGGATCTTCTCGCTCAACGCCGCGGGCCTGGTCGTGGCCACGGCATTGCTGCTCGGCCCGGTCACCGTGTCCACCCCCGTCCTGGCGGGCGAGGCGCTCGTCCTGCTCGGCGGCCTGGTGATGCTGCTGGCGGGCAACGCGCTCGTGCTGCGCTTCGGCCTCGCGCCCCTGCAACGGCTCGGCAGTTCCATGGCCACCGCCGATCTGCTGCGTCCGGGATCCCGCCCGGTGGTCGCCGGCCCGGCGGAGACGGCCGCGCTGATCGCGACGTACAACACGATGCTCGACCGGCTGGAGGCCGAGCGGGCCGCGGGCGCCGCCCGGGCCCTGTCCGCACAGGAGCGCGAACGCCACCGGATCGCCCGCGAGCTCCACGACGAGGTCGGGCAGACCCTGACCGCCGTCCTGCTCCAGCTCAAGCGCGTCGCCGACCGGGCGCCCGAGGAACTGCGCGAGGAGGTGGGCCAGGCACAGGAGGCGACCCGGGCCGGTCTGGACGAGATCCGCCGGATCGCCCGCCGGCTGCGCCCCGGTGTCCTGGAGGAACTCGGGCTGGCCAGCGCCCTGCGCTCGCTCGCCTCCGAGTTCACGACCCATGGGCTGACCGTGCGCCACCAGGTCACCGGCGACCTCCCCACCCTGAGCCCGGAAGCGGAACTCGTCGTCTACCGGGTGGCCCAGGAAGGCCTGACCAACACCGCCCGCCATGCCGGCGCCGACCGCGCCGAACTCCGCCTCCGGCAGGTCCCCGACGGCGTCGAACTCCTCGTACGCGACAACGGCACGGGCGTCGGTGACGCCCCGGAGGGCGCCGGCATCACGGGCATGCGCGAACGCGCCCTCCTGATCGGCGCCGCCCTCACCGTCGAACCGGCGGCCCCCGGCCGGGGGACCGACGTACGCCTGCGCGTACCGGTGACGGAAGGAGCCCGCTGATGTGTCCCCACCCGTCGGGCCGAGGAGCCCAGTGATGTGTCCGCACCGGTCAGGCCGAGGAGCCCCGTGATGTCCGCCTCCACCCCGATCCGTGTCCTGCTCGCCGACGACCACACCCTCGTACGCCGGGGAGTGCGCCTGATCCTGGACGGGGAGCCGGACCTGACGGTCGTCGCCGAGGCCGGGGACGGTGCCGAGGCTGTCGCCAAGGCCCGGGAGACCGCCGTGGACCTGGCCGTCCTCGACGTCGCCATGCCCCGCATGACCGGCCTCCAGGCGGCCCGCGAACTCTCCCGCCGGCTGCCCGACCTGCACATCCTGATCCTGACGATGTACGACAACGAGGAGTACTTCTTCGAGGCGCTCAGGGCCGGAGCCAGCGGCTACGTCCTCAAGTCCGTCGCCGACCGCGACCTGGTCGAGGCCTGCCGGGCGGCCGTGCGCGACGAGCCGTTCATATACCCGGGCGCCGAGCGGGCCCTCGTCCGCTCCTACCTGGAGCGGCTGCACCGGGGCGACGGCCTGCCGGAACGGGCCATCACCGAGCGCGAGGAGGAGATCCTCAAGCTGGTCGCCGAGGGCCACACCTCGAAGGAGATCGGCGAACTCCTCTTCATCAGCGCCAAGACGGTCGAACGCCACCGCGCCAACCTCCTCCAGAAGCTCGGCATGCGCGACCGCCTGGAGCTGACCCGGTACGCGATCCGGGCCGGGCTCATCGAGCCGTGAGCCCCCGCGCGGTGTCCTCGGCGAGCCCGCCCAGAGCGCGTGCGACCACGTCAGGAGTGACGCCGTCGGCCCGGTTGTCGAACACCAGGCTGTGACGGCTCGACCACTGGCACGCGTTGTCCTGGGACTTCCGCCAGAAGGCGTCCCAGTCGGCGAGCTTGGACAGGTCCCGTGCGCAGCCGCGGGCGCGAACGCGGGCCCGGGCGGTGTCGGAGTCGGTCTCGACCCGCACCACCACGGGCTCGGCGTGGCGGGGCCAGGAGTGACGCTCGGCCACTTCGGCGAGGTAGTCCGGGCGGGAGAAGTACCGTCCGAACGGGGCGTCCAGGACGACCGGCCGGCCCACCGCGAGGTTGTCGCGCGCCAGGTCCAGGACGGTCAGGTACTCCAGCTCCATCACCGCCGACTGGTAGTACGGGTTGAGGTCCCGCTCGGACGGGTCCGTGCCTGCGAGCTTCAGGAGCGCCTCGGTGAATCGGGTGCAGGCCGTGTCCTTGTCGATGTAGGCCGCCCCGGTCAGCCGGGCGAGCACCTGGGCCACGGTGCTCTTTCCCGACCCGGCCGGCCCGATCACGAAGTAGGCCCGTGGAACAGTCATGCGAGGCTCTCCTTCGGGGACCTGCGGTCCTTGACGAAGAACAGGTAAGAGGAACCGCCGACCAGCAGCAGCACCCCGCCGACCAGGAAGACGAGGTTGTAGCTGCCTCCGGTGGCATCCAGGATGCTCCCGGTGACGATCGGAGCCAGCGTGGCGCCGAGGAAGCCGCCGAAGTTCTGGATGGCACCCAGCGAGGCCACCTGGTGCGGCTCCGCGACGTCGGACGCCAGGGTCCACAGACAGCCGATCGGCACCTGCGCGGCGAAGTAGCCCACCGACAGCAGCACCATCGCGAGCGGGGTGCTCTCGACGTAGGCCACGGGAAGCACGGCGGCCGCCGCCAGGGCCGCGCCGCCGGCGATCGGGATCTTGCGCGAGGTGACGGCGGAGACTCCGCGGCTGATCAGGCGCCCGGAGAGGTAGCCGCCGAAGAGCACGCCCGCGATACCGCACAGGAACGGCAGGGATGCCAGCCAGCCGGTCGCGGTGAGGCTGAAGCCGCGGGAGGTCTCCAGGTAGCTGGGCAGCCAGGTGAGGTACACCCACACCGTGTAGAAGATGCCGAAGGCGCCGAGGATCATGAAGTACGTGTTCCGCTGCCGGAACAGCTGCCCCCACCCGGCCTTGGCCTTCGCCTCGGCCTCGGGCGCCGGGGGCGTGGACGCCTCGCCCAGGATGGCGGCCTGCTCGCGCACCGTCGGGTCACGGTAGACACGCAGCCACACCAGCACGAGCACGACGCCCAGCGCGCCGATGGTGACGAACATGCCGCGCCACCCGAGCAGCAGCATCAGCGTGGTGAGCAGCGGCGGGGCGATCGCGTTGGCTATCTGAGAGCCCGTGTTGACGATCGAGATCGGCAGGGCGCGCTCGTGCTGGGCGAACCACCGCTGGTTGACCTTCAGGCTGGCGGTGAAGAAGGGGGCCTCGGCAACACCGAGAGCCACCCGGGCCGCGTACATGAAGCCGTACGAACTCGCGGTCGCGGAGAGCATCGACACCAGTGACCACAGCGCGGCCGCCCAGGCGTACATGCGCTTGGGCCCGAAGCGGTCGACGAGGTAGCCGGCCGGGAGGTTGGCCAGCGCGTAGGGCCAGGCGAACGCCGCGAGCAGGAGTCCCATCTGGGTGGAACTCAGGTCGAACTCTTTCGCGACGGTCGTGTTCGCGACGCTCAGGTTGGAGCGGTCGAGGTAGTTGACGACGCCGCCGATCACCAGGAGGGCGACCAGGACCCAGCGGATCCTGATCGACCGCGGGGCGTCGGCGTCAGTTCTCTCGGGAACCTGGGCATCGGAGAGCGGATGGGACATGGGGGGCTCCTGGGGGATCACCACAAGGGTTGGGGAGGGGGACGAGACACCGCAAGGGGCAGGAGTGGGGGGTGGGCGGAGTCGGGGGCCCGGGCCTCAGGCCCGGGCGTCTTCGATGGACCGCAGAACGGTCCGGGCCGCTTCGGTCACACGCCGGTAGTCACCGTCGGGACGGGCGGCCTTGGTCACGGAGCTGCCGACGCCGACCGCGACGACACCGGCGTCGAACCACGCCTTCACGTTGTCGGGCGAGACGCCGCCCGCAGGCATGAGCGGTGCCTGGGGGAGGGGAGCCTTGACGGTCCGGACGTACTCGGGGCCCATGAACTCGGCGGGGAAGAGCTTCACGATGTCGGCGCCCGCCTGCATCGTGTCGACGATCTCCGTCGGGGTGAAGGCACCGCTGACGGTGACGGCCTGATAGCGGTTGGCGGCCGCGATCATCGCCGGGTTCAGATTGGGGCTCACCAGCAGGTTCGCCCCGGCCGAGACACAGGCGTGGGCCGCCTGCTCGTCCAGGACCGTCCCGGCGCCGATGACCACGCCGTCCTTGCCGTAGCGCTCGGACAGCTTCGAGATGACGTCCAGCGCGCCCGGCACCGAGAGCGTGATCTCCAGTGCGCGCACACCGCCCTCGATCGCGGCTTCGGACACGGCCAGGGCCTCTTCCGCGCTGTCCAGCCGGACGATCAGCAGGGCTCCGGTGCGGACGATCGCGTCAAGAGATTGAAACTTCGTTACCATGGCGGAACACGCTAGAACATGGATTCACATATTGTCACTAGGTCGGAAGCGGGAAGTTAATCTGATCTCCCTCGGTACCGTTCTGGAGGAGACGTGATGGTCAGGGCACCGCTGATTCCGGAACAGCGGCACCAGGAGCTGCTGCGCCTGCTGCGGAGCACCGGCGTGCTGAGCATCCGCGAGCTCATGACGCGGTTGGACGTCTCCCACATGACGGTGCGCCGTGACATCGCCGCCCTGGAGAAGAGCGGCCAGGTGATCTCGGTCCAGGGCGGCGTCAGGCTGGCGGACTGGACGGGGCACGCCCCGCCCCGCGAGCGGGCGTCCCGGGCCCAGCTGGAACTTCCCCGCAAGCAGGCCATCGCCGAGACCGCGGCGGGCCTCGTCGAGGACGGCATGGCGGTCTTCCTCGACGCGGGAACGACCTGCCAGTCCACCGTCCCGTTCCTGGCCGGCCGCAAGGACCTCACCGTCGTCACCAACGACTTCCACGCCGCGATCGCCCTCTGCGGCCATCCGGAGATCCGCGCCATTCACACCGGGGGCGAGATCGACGTGTCGAGCGGATCGAGCAGTGGGCCGCTCGCCGCCCAGGCCGTCGGGGCGCTGAACATCGACGTCTGCTTCCTGAGCGCGGGCTCCTGGGACCTGGCCCACGGCGTGACCAGCCCCTCGACCGACAAGGTGCTGCTCAAGCAGACGGCGATGCGGGCGGCGACCTCGGTCGCCCTGCTCGCCGACAGCACCAAGTGGGGCATCGTCGAGCGGTTCAACGTGACCCCCCTCAACGGGCTCGACACCATCGTGACGGACGACGGTCTTCCGCCCGAGGTCGTCGACCGCATCCTCGAGGAGGGACCGTCGGTGCTGCAGGCGTCCTGAACCGGTCCGTACGCGGGCCTCGTCCGGGAGCGCCTACCCTTGTGCCATGACCATCAGCAGCGACCGGAGCCCGGCAGTGGATAAGCAGACATCCAGGACATACGAAGTTCGCACCTACGGATGTCAGATGAACGTCCACGACTCGGAGCGATTGTCCGGTCTGCTGGAGGACGCGGGCTATGTGCGCGCCCCCGAGGGTTCCGACGGCGAGGCGGACGTCGTCGTCTTCAACACCTGTGCGGTGCGGGAGAACGCCGACAACAAGCTGTACGGCAACCTGGGCCACCTCGCGCCGAAGAAGGCGAGCCGCCCCGGCATGCAGATCGCGGTCGGCGGCTGTCTGGCGCAGAAGGACCGCGACACCATCGTGAAGCGGGCGCCCTGGGTGGACGTCGTCTTCGGCACCCACAACATCGGCAAGCTGCCGGTCCTGCTGGAGCGCGCCCGCGTGCAGGAAGAGGCGCAGGTCGAGATCGCCGAGTCGCTGGAGGAGTTCCCCTCGACGCTGCCGACGCGCCGCGAGAGCGCGTACGCGGCCTGGGTGTCGATCTCCGTCGGCTGCAACAACACCTGTACGTTCTGCATCGTCCCGGCCCTGCGCGGCAAGGAGAAGGACCGCCGCCCCGGCGACATCCTCGCCGAGATCGAGGCCCTGGTCGGCGAGGGCGTCTCCGAGATCACGCTGCTCGGCCAGAACGTCAACGCGTACGGCTCCGACATCGGCGACCGCGAGGCCTTCAGCAAACTGCTGCGCGCCTGCGGGAGGATCGACGGCCTGGAGCGCGTCCGCTTCACCTCCCCGCACCCGCGCGACTTCACCGACGACGTCATCGCCGCCATGGCCGAGACGCCGAACGTGATGCCGCAACTGCACATGCCGCTGCAGTCCGGCTCGGACCCGGTCCTGAAGGCCATGCGCCGCTCCTACCGCCAGGAGCGCTTCCTCGGGATCATCGAGAAGGTCCGCGCCGCCATCCCGCACGCGGCGATCAGCACCGACATCATCGTGGGCTTCCCCGGCGAGACCGAGGAGGACTTCGAGCAGACGCTGCACGTGGTGCGCGAGGCCCGCTTCGCCCAGGCCTTCACCTTCCAGTACTCCAAGCGCCCCGGCACCCCGGCCGCCGAGATGGACGGCCAGATCCCCAAGAAGGTCGTCCAGGAGCGCTACGAGCGTCTCGTCGCCCTCCAGGAGGAGATCTCCTGGGAGGAGAACAAGAAGCAGGTCGGCCGCACCCTGGAGCTGATGGTCGCCGAGGGCGAGGGCCGCAAGGACGACACCACCCACCGCCTGTCCGGCCGCGCCCCCGACAGCCGCCTCGCCCACTTCACCAAGCCGGACCAGGAGGTCCGCCCCGGTGACGTGGTGACGGTCGAGATCACCTACGCCGCTCCGCACCACCTCCTCGCCGAGGGCGCCGTGGTCGACGTGCGCCGCACGCGCGCGGGCGACGCCTGGGAGAAGCGCAACGCCGAGAAGGCGGGCAAGCCGGCACCGGCCGGAGTGCTGCTCGGCCTGCCGAAGATCGGCGTGCCCGAGCCGCTCCCGGTCGCGACGAGCGGCTGCGCCCTGGACTGACCGGTCCCACCCGGGGCGACCCACAGCCCGTTCGCCGGGCACGGGATGCGTGCGAGCGGGTCCCCGGGGTTACCCTGCCGATCATGCTTGTCGCCGCCGCTGTCTGCCCCTGCCCGCCCCTTCTGGTCCCCGAGGTCGCCGCGGGCGCCGCACCGGAGCTGGACGCCGCGCGGGCCGCCTGCACGGACGCCCTGGGTGTGCTCGCCGCCGCACGGCCCGACCGGCTCGTGGTCGTCGGGCCGGGGGAGAACGCCGGGCCCGAGCCCTACCCGCAGGGCACACGGGGCTCGTTCCGGGGCTTCGGTGTCGATCTCGACGTACGACTGGGGTCGGCCGCGAGCCCGCACGGGGAACAGCGGCTGCCGTACTCGCTGGCCGTGGCCGCCTGGCTGCTGGAGCGGACCGGGTGGTCCGACACCCCGGTCGAGGGGCTCGGTGTCGGGGAATCCCTCACGCCCGAGAACTGTGCCCGGACCGGACGGGACATCGCCGCACGGGCCGAGCGGGTCGCGCTGCTGGTGATGGGGGACGCCGGCGCGTGCCGGACGCTCAAGGCCCCGGGCTATCTGGACGAACGGTCGGCGCCCTTCGACGCGGAGGTCGCGCGAGCGCTCGGCGCGGCGGACACGGCCGGCCTCATGACGCTGGACACGCGGCTGGCGCACGAACTGAAGGCGTCCGGCCGGGCCCCCTGGCAGGTCCTGGCGGGCGCGGCCGAGGGCGCGGACCTCGGCGGATCACTGCTGTACGACGACGCGCCGTACGGCGTGGGATACCTCGTGGCCGGCTGGTCGTAGCCCGGGCGGCAGGGCGCGGGAAACGGCGGACGGCCGGGAGCCCCAGTGCTCCGCGGCCGTCCGCCGATGTGCCCTTCAGCATTGCGTTATTGCGTTGTCGACTTAATGCGTTCAGAACCTGCGGTACGCCGAGGCGCACTCAGGAAGTGGGCGGTGGTCCGTCCGGCGGCGCGGTGCCGCCCGCGTTCGGCGGTGGCGTCGTGCCACCCGCATCCCGCGGCGGTGTCGTGCCCGCCGCGTCAGGTCCGCTGTCGCCCTGGTGCGCGAGTCGGCCCATGGCGTCCTTGGCCTTGCCCGTGCCCGAATGGATCTTGTCGCTGTACTTGCCCTTGGTCCTCTTGTCGACGGCATGCGCCGCCTTCTCGAGACCGTGGTGGACCTTGCCCTCGTGCCGCTGCGCGAGGTCCGAGACCTTGCCCTTGGCCGGGCCCAGCTTGGCCTTCATGTTGTCCAGGAGACCCACTCGCTTCACCTTCCCTCGCGCGGGGCGATCACGTACGGGCGCCCTCGCCGGCCTCGTTGTCGGCCGCCTTGTCGGTGGACTGCTGCTTGGGGATGTCGACGCCTTCGCCCTCGGTGGCCTCGGCGGGGGCCTCGGCGCTCGCCTCGGCTGCTTCCGTGGCTCCGTCGGCCCCCTTCGTCTCCGGGGACTCGGCCGCCGCCTCCGCCTCTGGCCCGGCCTTCGCCGTGTCTGCCTGAGCCTCGGCGGCAGGCGCCTCAGGCGTGGCCTTCGACCGCCGGAGAAGTCGTGCAAAAACGCCCATATCCACTCCATACGTTACTCGTGCGGGCGAAATCCCGCGTTGCCCGGTGCGTCCGTTTGCGCGACCCGGGCCACCGCCTCCGTGATCCGGCGGCAGGAACCTCGCAACGGGCAACGACCCCAGAGCCGTCGCGTCACGTAACTCGTTCGAGGCCGGGGTTCGAGGTTTGCGAGACTGTGTCGGTGAGCAGTGCACCCCCCGCCCCCCGCGTCATCGCCGTCGTCGGACCAACTGCGGCCGGAAAGTCCGATCTGGGCGTTTTCCTGGCTCAGCGTCTCGGCGGCGAGGTCGTCAACGCCGACTCCATGCAGCTCTACCGAGGGATGGACATCGGCACCGCCAAGCTGACGCCCGAGGAGCGCGGTGGCGTCCCGCACCACCTCATGGACATCTGGGACGTGACCGTCACGGCGTCCGTCGCCGAGTACCAGCGCCTCGCCCGGGAGCGGATCGACGTGCTGCTCGCCGAGGGTCGCTGGCCGATCCTGGTCGGCGGCTCCGGACTGTATGTGCGCGGGGCCGTCGACAAGATGGAGTTCCCCGGCACCGACCCCGAGGTCCGCGCCCGCCTGGAGGACGAACTCACGCTGCGCGGCCCGGGCGCGCTGCACGCCCGTCTGGCCGCCGCCGACCCCGAGGCCGCTCGCGCGATCCTGCCGAGCAACGGCCGCCGGGTCGTCCGGGCCCTCGAGGTGATCGAGATCACCGGCAAGCCCTTCACCGCCAACCTCCCCGGCCACGACTCGGTCTACGACACCCTCCAGATCGGCGTCGACGTGGCCCGCCCCGAGCTCGACGAGCGCATCACGCGCCGGGTCGACCGGATGTGGGACGCCGGCCTCGTGGACGAGGTGCGCGCACTGGAGGCGCAGGGGTTGCGAGAAGGGCGTACGGCCTCGCGCGCGCTCGGCTACCAGCAGGTCCTCGCGGCGCTTGCCGGGGAGTGCACGATCGAGGAAGCGCGGGCCGAGACCGTACGTGCCACCAAGCGCTTCGCGCGCCGTCAGGATTCATGGTTCAGGCGCGACCCGCGGGTGCACTGGTTGAGTGGGGCTGCGGCCGATCTCACAGAACTTCCGCAGCTCGCACTGTCCTTGGTCGAACGACCGGTTACAGCCTGATCACGTCATGGCATCGGGACGCCCAGGCCGTCATCCGGGCCTGCGGCGGCGTGCCATCATCGAGCTTCGATCGACCGAGTGAGTCCTAGTTGGGAGGGCGCGTGGCGATGGAGGCCGGCCCTCGCGACACCGCACATAGCACCGATCACATCACCGCCGACCGGGATGAACCGGAGCGTCTGGACGGACCGGAGCACCGGGACGGACCCGAGCAGGAGACCGACCGTCTCAGCTCCGACGGGCCCGACGACGAGACGCAGGGTGTGACGGACGACGGCCCCGAGCCCGACGAGATGTTCGCGGAGGAGGTCGAGGTCGAACTGCGCCCGCAGCGCCGGATGCGCATCTGGCAGCTCGCGCCCATCGTGGGCCTGGCCGCCCTCGGCTCCCTGATGTTCGCGTTCCCGCTCGCCTTCGACTTCGGCGACAGCGGGGCCGTCATCGCCATGCTCGGACTGCTGATCTGCTCGTGCGCGGCCGGCTGGGGCATGATGGCCGCCCGCCGCGTCGGCTACACCTGGCCGGGCCTGCCGGCCCGCGGCTCCGGCCGCAGACCGGACTGGCGCGTCGCCCTCGCGTACGCCCTGGTCGTGGGCGTCGTGGTGGTCCTCGCCGTCTGGCGCGTGGCAAGGCTCCGCTAGCTCGCGCCCCTTAAGGGGCGCGGGGCTGCATCGAATACGCGGCTCCGCCGCGTGGGCGCGACCAGCCACGACGCACCCGCACGGACTCACAGCTCCGGCCCCTCCCAAGGCCCTCCCCGTGGAGCAGCCCGTACGATCGAGGCATGAGCACGCGCACGCGGATCGCCTTCCTCAAGGGCCACGGCACCGAGAACGACTTCGTGATCGTCCCGGACCCCGAGAACACCATCGACCTGCCCCCGGCCACCGTCGCCGCCCTGTGCGACCGCCGCGCGGGCATCGGCGGCGACGGCCTGCTGCACGTGGTGCGCTCCGCCGCGCACCCCGAGGCCCGGCACCTGGCGGCCGAGGCGGAGTGGTTCATGGACTACCGCAACGGCGACGGCTCGATCGCGGAGATGTGCGGCAACGGCGTGCGGGTGTTCGCGCGCTACCTCCAGCGCGCAGGGCACGTGACCGAAGGAGACATCGCCGTCGCCACGCGCGGGGGCGTGAAGGCCGTGCACATCGCCAAGGACGGTGACGTCACCGTGGGCATGGGCAGGGCGCTGCTCCCCGAGGGCGATGTCACGGTGAGCGTCGGCGAGCGCAGCTGGCCCGCGCGGAACGTCAACATGGGCAACCCGCACGCCGTCGCCTTCGTGGACGACCTGTCCCACGCGGGTGACCTGCTCTCCCCGCCGCCCTTCAGCCCGGCCGCCGCCTACCCGGACGGTGTGAACGTCGAGTTCGTGATCGACCGAGCCCCCGGGCACGTCGCGATGCGTGTGCACGAGCGCGGCTCCGGCGAGACCCGCTCCTGCGGCACGGGCGCGTGCGCGGTCGCCGTGGCCACCGCCCGGCGCGACGGTGCCGACCCCGCGGCCACCGGCGTTCCGGCGACGTACACCGTGGACGTCCCCGGCGGCACCCTGGTGATCACCGAGCGGCCCGACGGCGAGATCGAGATGACCGGCCCGGCCGTGATCGTGGCCGAGGGCGAGATCGACTCGGTCTGGCTGGAATCCGCCAGCGGCGCGTGAGCGGGGGCCGATCGGCCCGAAACAGCCGCTGACCCTCGGCCACCCGACCCGAAACCGCCGTGAGAACCAGCCACTTGGCGGAAAACCAACCGTCATGGTCGCGACGTAACGGGGCACAAACCTCACATTCATCCCTCGAATGGGTGATCAGTTTCACGCTCGGCGAGAGGCGGTCAGTCGGGCATGGTGGGCTCGGTAGCATCAAGCACCGGCCCGGACGGGGGACCGAAGCCGCCCCGTGAGCCGTGTCCGCCCTGGGGCACCCGTCCGCCGGTCCACGCAGCCGGAGGTGCCCATGAGTGCGGAGGCCACGAATTCCGTGACCCCAGGCCCGATGCCGGGTGCGGTGTCAGCACCGGTGACGCCGACAGCCCCGCGGAGAAAGGCCCGCCCTCGGATCGACCTGCGCCGCCTGGGCCGTGCCGCGCTCCTCGGCCCCGCCGCGCGCGACCGGCTGCCCGACGCCATCAGCCACGTCGTCGAGGCCCACCGCGCCCACCACCCCGAAGCCGACCTCGAACCCCTGCGCCACGCCTACGTCCTGGCCGAGTCCTCGCACCGCGGGCAGATGCGCAAGAGCGGCGAGCCGTACATCACGCACCCGCTCGCCGTGACCCTGATCCTCGCCGAACTCGGCGCCGAGACCACGACGTTGACCGCGTCCCTGCTCCACGACACCGTCGAGGACACGGACGTGACGCTCGACCAGGTCCGCGACCAGTTCGGCGAGGAGGTCCGCTACCTCGTCGACGGCGTCACCAAACTGGAGAAGGTCGACTACGGCGCCGCCGCCGAGTCCGAGACCTTCCGCAAGATGCTCGTCGCCACCGGCAACGACGTCCGCGTCATGTCGATCAAACTCGCCGACCGGCTGCACAACATGCGCACCCTCGGCGTCATGCGCCCCGAGAAGCAGGAGCGCATCGCCAAGGTGACACGTGACGTGCTCATCCCGCTCGCCGAACGGCTCGGCGTCCAGGCGCTCAAGACCGAACTGGAAGACCTGGTCTTCGCGATCCTGCACCCCGAGGAGTACGCGCACACAAGGGAGTTGATCGTCCGCAACGCCGCCCGCGCGGACGACCCCCTCGCGGAGGTCGCCGACGAGGTGCGGACCGTGCTGCGCGAGGCGGGCATCCCCGCCGAGGTCCTCATCCGGCCCCGTCACTTCGTCTCCGTGCACCGGGTCTCCCGCAAACGCGGCCGGCTCCGCGGCTCCGACTTCGGCCGCCTCCTGGTCCTGGTGAACGAGGACGCCGACTGCTACGGCGTCCTGGGCGAACTCCACACCTGTATGACGCCGGTGGTCTCGGAGTTCAAGGACTTCATCGCCGTACCGAAGTTCAACCTCTACCAGTCGCTGCACACGGCCGTGGCCAGGGAGAACGGCCAGGTCGTCGAAGTCCTCATCCGTACGCATCAGATGCACAAGGTCGCCGAGGCAGGGGTCGTCGCACTCGGCAACCCCTACGCACCGGCTCCCGAGGACCCGGCCGACGGCGAGCGCGTCGACCCCACCCGCCCCGGCTGGCTCTCCCGGCTCCTCGACTGGCAGGAGGCGGCGTCCGACCCGGACCACTTCTGGTCGACACTGCGCGAGGACCTCGCCCAGGACCGCGAGATCACCGTGTTCCGGCCCGACGGCGGCACGATCGGCCTGCCCGAGGGGGCGACCTGTGTGGACGCCGCGTACGCGCAGTACGGCGAGGACGCGCACGCGTGCATCGGCGCCCGGGTCAACGGCCGCCTGGCGACGCTGAGCACCGTCCTCAAGGACGGCGACACCGTCCAGCTCCTCATGGGCCAGGACCCGGCGTCCGAGCCGTCCCGGGAGTGGCTGGAGCACGCCCACACCCCCGGGGCCCGGATCGCCATCCAGCGGTGGCTCACCGCCCACCCGGCGCAGGCCGAGGCCCAGCGCACCGAGGCCCGGCAGGACCGCCAGGCCGAGGAGCGCGCGGCCGCTCCCCGGCCGGCCACCGGCGACGCGTCCGGCACCGGCGCGGCCCCCGAGCAGACGTCCGCCCGCCCCGCCACCGGCCACGTCCTCGCCGACCTGACCGACGCGACCGTCCGGCTCGCCGGCTGCTGTACGCCCGTACCGCGCGACGAGATCACCGGCTTCTCCGTACGCGGCGGAGCGGTCACAGTGCACCGCGTCGAGTGCGCCGCCGTGGCCCGTATGAAGGACGCGGGGCGTCCCGAGGTCGGCGTGCGCTGGGGCGACACCACCGAGTGCCGGGTCACGCTGGTCGCCGAATCGTTCGTCCGGCCCCATCTGCTCGCGGACCTCACCGAGGCCATGGCCCTCGAAGGCGCCGAGATCGTCTCCGCGACCGTCGAACCCCCGACCCAGCAGCAGGTACGGCACACCTACACCGTGCAACTCCCGGACGCGGCCCACCTGCCCGCCCTCATGCGCGCCATGCGCAACGTGGCCGGGGTGTACGACGTCAGCCGGGCTCAGCCGCAGACGCAGGGCGGCTGACCGGTACGGACGACGGCCGGGCGGGTGAGCCCCGGACGGGCCGGACGCGCGCCGTCCCCACCGCGCTCGCCTGCGCTGATAGCCGTGGGGCATGCTCCTCACCCCCCAGAGCCAGGCCCCCCGTTCGCGCCGCCGGAAGACGGCCGCGGCGCTGCTCGCCTCGGCCGTCTCCGTCTGCCTCGTCGCCGCGAGTGCCCCCGTCGTGCCGCTCGGCGTCGGCGACCGCCTCTTCCCGTACCTGGGCAACCCCGGCTACGACGTGGCGTCGTACGACCTCTCCTTCACCTATCCCGGCAGCAACAGCCGGCCGCTGCGGGCCGTCACCACGATCAAGGCCCGGACGACCGCCGACCTGGACCGCGTCAATCTCGACTTCGCCAACGGCACGGTCGACTCGGTCGAGGTCGACGGCGAGCCCGCCGCGTTCGGCACCGCCGGCGAGGACCTGGTGATCACGCCCCAGGAAGCCGTGCCGGACGGCACCTGGATGCGGATCACCGTGCGGCACACCAGCGACCCCGTGTCCGTCAGGGGCCGCGAGAGCGGCTGGGTACGCACCACGGACGGCCTCGCCATGGCCAACCAGGCCGATGCCGCGCACCGGGTGTTCCCCGGCAACGACCATCCCTCCGACAAGGCGATGTTCACCATCCGGGTCACCGCACCCAAGGGCCTCACGGCCGTGGCCAACGGCCTGCCCGCCGGGGTGGCCAGGTCCGACGGTTCGACCACGTGGACCTACCGCACCCATCACCCCATGGCCACCGAGCTCACCCAGGTCTCCATCGGCCGCTCCACCGTGCTGCACCGCACCGGCCCGCACGGCCTGCCCATGCGGGACGTCGTACCGACCCGGGACCGCAAGGCGCTCGAACCCTGGCTGAGGAAGAGCCCCGCCCAGATCGCCTGGATGGAGAGGCACCTCGGCCGCTATCCCTTCGAGACGTACGGCATGCTCGTGGCGGACGCCTCCACCGGCTTCGAACTCGAGACCCAGACGCTCTCCCTCTTCGAGCGGGAGCTCTTCACCGAGTCCGCCTACCCGGAGTGGTACGTCGAGTCGATCATGGTCCACGAGCTGGCCCACCAGTGGTTCGGCAACAGCGTCAGCCCCCGCACCTGGTCGGACCTGTGGCTCAACGAGGGATACGCCACCTGGTACGAGGCGCAGTACGCCGAGGCGCGGGGCGGCAAGCCGATGCGGGACCGCATGAAGGCCGCGTACGCCTCCTCCGACGGCTGGCGGACGGTCGGCGGCCCGCCCGCCGCCCCGAAGGTTCCCGAGCCCGGCCGCAAGACCGGCATCTTCCGGCACAACGTGTACGAGGGCGCGACGCTCGTCCTGTACGCCCTGCGCGAGGAGATCGGCCGCACGGCCTTCGACCGCCTGCAGCGCGCCTGGCTCGGCCGCCACCAGGACGGCACGGCCTCGACGCAGGACTACGTCCGGCTCGCCGCCGAGATCTCCGGGCGCGACCTGAGCGGCTTCTTCAAGAGCTGGCTGTACGGCGAGAAGACCCCGCCGATGCCGGGACACCCGGACTGGAAGCCTCAGGCGCCCGCGAACCCGGGTGTGCCCGCGCCGGGAGCCGCCCGATAACACGGTGACGAGACGCCCCGTGCCGTGCGACTATCGACGGGTCGGCGCGGCACGGAGCGCCGGGAATCTCCCGGACCGCTCGTGCGTTGCGAACAGTGAACGGCTTCCCATCGACGTAAGGATCCAATGACCTCCTCTTCTTCCCCCTCCCAGGACACCAAGCGCTTCACGCAGAGCCACCCCGAGGGTCTTCGGGCCGATGCCCTGATGGAAGAGGACGTCGCCTGGAGCCATGAGATCGACGGAGAGCGGGACGGCGAACAGTTCGACCGCTCCGACCGCGCGGCCCTGCGCCGTGTGGTGGGCCTCTCCACCGAGCTCGAGGACGTCACCGAGGTCGAGTACCGCCAGCTCCGCCTGGAGCGGGTCGTCCTCGTCGGCGTCTGGACGTCGGGAACCGTGCGGGACGCGGAGAACTCCCTCGCGGAGCTCGCCGCCCTCGCGGAGACGGCGGGCGCGCTCGTGCTCGACGGCGTCACCCAGCGCCGCGACAAGCCCGACGCGGCCACGTACATCGGCTCCGGCAAGGCCGAGGAGCTGCGGGACATCGTCCTCGAGTCGGGCGCGGACACCGTCATCTGCGACGGTGAGCTCAGCCCCGGCCAGCTCATCCACCTCGAGGACGTCGTCAAGGTCAAGGTCATCGACCGTACGGCCCTGATCCTGGACATCTTCGCCCAGCACGCCAAGTCCCGAGAGGGCAAGGCGCAGGTCGCGCTCGCGCAGATGCAGTACATGCTGCCGAGGCTGCGCGGCTGGGGTCAGTCGCTGTCCCGACAGATGGGCGGCGGCAAGGGCGGCGGCCTCGCCACCCGTGGTCCCGGTGAGACCAAGATCGAGACGGACCGGCGGCGGATCCGCGAGAAGATGGCGAAGATGCGCCGGGAGATCGCGGAGATGAAGACCGGCCGCGAGATCAAGCGCCAGGAGCGCAAGCGCCACAAGGTGCCCTCGGTCGCCATCGCGGGCTACACCAACGCCGGCAAGTCCTCGCTGCTCAACCGCCTCACCGGCGCGGGCGTGCTGGTCGAGAACGCCCTGTTCGCGACCCTCGACCCGACCGTGCGCCGGGCCGAGACCCCGAGCGGACGGCTGTACACGCTGGCCGACACCGTCGGCTTCGTCCGCCATCTGCCCCACCACCTGGTCGAGGCGTTCCGCTCCACGATGGAGGAGGTCGGCGAGTCCGACATGATCCTGCACGTGGTGGACGGCTCGCACCCGAACCCGGAGGAGCAGCTGGCCGCCGTACGCGAGGTGATCAGGGACGTCGGCGCCACCGACGTACCCGAGATCGTCGTGATCAACAAGGCCGACGCGGCCGACCCGCTGACCCTGCAGCGGCTGCTGCGCGTCGAGAAGCGGTCCATCGCCGTCTCGGCCCGCACCGGCCAGGGCATGGACACGCTGCTCGCGCTCATCGACAACGAGCTGCCGCGCCCGTCGGTCGAGATCGAGGCGCTCGTGCCGTACACCCACGGCAAGCTGGTCGCCCGTGCCCACGACGAGGGCGAGGTGATCTCCGAGGAGCACACCCCGGAGGGCACCCTGCTCAAGGTGCGGGTGCACGAGGAGCTGGCGGCGGAACTCGCGCCGTACGCTCCGGCGCCGGCGCTCTGACGTAGGCGCGCAGGCGCGCAGGCGCGCAGGCGCGCAGGCGCGCAAGCACGCAAGCACGCCGAAGGCCCGCCTCCCTGTCCGCAGGGAGGCGGGCCTTCGGCATGCTCCGGTCAGCGACCGCCGTAGGTCTTGCTCATGTTCTGGTAGAGCGCCTCGGCGTCACGGCCCAGCTGCGGGCCCG
The DNA here is from genome assembly GCF_042671245.1 of Streptomyces sp. NPDC057099. NCBI lineage: Bacteria > Bacillati > Actinomycetota > Actinomycetes > Kitasatosporales > Streptomycetaceae > Streptomyces > Streptomyces sp. NPDC057099. The sequence goes on along the minus strand of NZ_JBHUTX010000016.1, from coordinate 108,468 downwards.
CCAGCCAGGTGTTGTCGGCCGGGCCGATCGAGGTGTTGGACACCAGCACGGACTTGCCGTTCAGCACCCGGAACCAGCCGCCGCCGGACGAACCGCCGGTCATGGTGCAGCCGATGCGGTGCATCGTCGGCAGGGACGGGCTGAGCGAGAACCGGCCTGGGACGTCGACGCACTTGAACATCTTCAGGCCGTTGTAGGGCGGCGCTGCCGGGTAGCCCCAGGCGCCCATCTTGCCCGCCTCGGCCGCGGAGGGGGCGGAGAAGTCCACGTCCAGCGCGGCGCCGACCGTCTCCTCCAGGGACTTGCCGCCCCGCTCGGGCTTCACGTGCAGCACGGCGTAGTCGTACGCGGCCCCCTCGCCGCCGGTCTCCGAGCCGCCCTTGATCCACTGGTTCGAGGTCGAGGCCCAGTCCGCCCACCAGTTGCCGTACGGGGCGATCTCGGTCGGGTTCGCGTTGGTCAGCTCCGCCTCGGACTTGCCGTAGTCGTTGTAGGCGGGGACGAAGGTGATGTTGCGGTACCAGCCGCCGCTGCCGCCGGCGTGTATGCAGTGGCCCGCCGTCCACACCAGGTTGGACTTGCCCGGGTGGTTGACGTCCTTGACGACCGTGCCGGAGCAGACGGCCGGGCCGTCGGGGGAGTCGAAGAAGACCTTGCCGACCGGTGCCGCGTTCCGGTGGTACGGCGTCTTCTCCGCCCGCGCCCGGACGGGCGCAGGATCCGGGTCGCTGACGCCCTGGCCGGCCGACGCGTCCTTCGTGGTGACCGTCTTGTCGGCTTCCTCCGCGGACTGCATCCGGTCCGGCTTCCAGAGGCCCTCGATCACCGGGTTGACGAAGTCCTTGGCGTCACTGAGCCACTTGTCCTTGTCCCAGTCCTTCCAGCCCCCGTCCTTCCACCGGTCGGCGTCGATCCCGTGCTCCTCGAGCTTGCCCGCGAGCTCGGCCGGGATCCGGACCTTGCCGCCGCCGTCCGCGGCCTGCGAGGTGGTGGCGTCGGGCTTGTCGCTCGCCGAGTCCGCCGAACCGTCACAGGCGGTGGCCGTGAGCGCCAGGGCGGCGACGAGCCCGGTGGCGGCGAGGACGGTGCGCCGCCCGCGGCTCGGTGCCGCGGGCGTACGTGTGGAACGCATGGTGCGATGACCCCCGTTGGTGCGTGCTGTGCGTGCTGTGCGTGCTGTGTTTGCTTGGGTGCTGCTGCGTGTGGATGTCATGCGCTTGTCACGCATAGGCCGCAGCGTGGCCTCCGATGCGCGACACCCCACTATGCCCGGGGAGTTGAGTGCGAACGGCGGTGGGCCGGTGAAGGTTTCCGTGAACCCCCGGCCTCACCGCCGCGCTGATCAGCCTGCCGTCAGCGGCCCGCGAACTTCTCGCTCACCGAGTCGTACACGCCCTTGGCCACGTCGCCCAGACGCGGTCCGGCCAGCCAGCCCGACGTCACCGGGCCGATCGAGGTGTTGGACACCAGCGCCGGCTTGCCGTCAGAGCCCGGCGCGACCCAGCCGCCGCCCGAGGAACCGCCGGTCATGGTGCAGCCGATGCGGTACATCGTCGGGTCCGACGCCGTGACCGACAGCCGGCCGGGCCGGTCCTGGCACCGGAACAGCTTCTGCCCGTCGAACGGCGGCGCGGCCGGGTAGCCGATCGCCGTGAGGCTCTTCGTCTTCGGTGCGGAGGGAGCCTTGAAGTCGACCGGCAGCGCCGAACCGACCATCTCCTCCAGCGACTTGCCGCCGCTGCCCTTCTCCGGCGTCACATGGATGACCGCGAAGTCGTACGGAGCGCCGTCCCCGCCCGTCGCACCGCCCTGCTCGATCCACTGGTCCGAGGTCTGCGCCCAGTCGCCCCACCAGACACCGTAGGGAGCCACGTCCTCCCGGGTGACGTTCTCCAGTTCCGCGACCGGTTTGCCGTCGTCGTTGTACGACGGTACGAACGCGATGTTGCGGTACCAGCCGCCCTTCTTGCCGGCGTGCACGCAGTGGCCCGCCGTCCACACCAGGTTGGACTTGCCCGGGTGGGCGGGGTCCTTCACCACCGTCGCCGAGCAGACGGCCGAGCCCTTGGGGGAGTCGAAGAACACCTTCCCGGCCGTGGGGGCGTTGGCGTGGTACGACGGCGGCACGGCCTGCGCCTCGACGGGCTCCGGCGTGGGGTCGGTCACGCCTTGGTCACCGGCGAGGTCGCTGTCGTCCACGCCCTGGTCGGGCTCCTCGGCCTCCCGCATGCGGTCCGGGTCCCAGAGGCCTTCGATGATCGGGTTGATGTACTCGTTGGCCTCGCGCAGCCAGTCGTCCCGGTCCCAGTTCTTCCAGGCGCCGTTCTTCCACTTGTCGACGTCGATCCCGTGCTCGCGGAGCCGGTCCCTGATGTCTTCCGGGATCTTGAGCTTGCCGTCGTCGGAGGCGGAGGCCGTGGCGGAGGCGGAGGCCTCACCGCCCGCCGCTGCGTCGCCCGACTCGCAGGCGGTGGTGGTCAGAGCGAGCGCCGAGGCGAGGGCCACGGCGGCCAGCACGGGGGAGTTCCTGCGGCGCGTCCACCCCCCTCGGCCGGTGGTGGACGACGGTCGTATGGATCGCATGATCTGACTCCCCCTGATGTGAACGAACTGGGACGAACCGGCACCTCGGGCGCGGTGTCCGCCGAACTCGCGGGGAGTTCGGCCCGACCTCCCGGCGCCCGGGAACGGCACCACACACTATGCGGTGGCTGTGGGGGCGCTCCGACGGAACCGCAACAGTTCCGTCACGGAAAGGATCTTGAGGCAACCCGTAACCCGGTGAGCGGTCGGGGGTTGGTAGCGGTGGGGGGTCTGCTGTCTGTGTGCGGTCCCGTGTGCCCGTGCCCAGTGGGAGGTCAGGGAAGTCGTGGCGGAATCCACCCGTGGGGGATGTGCGTCAGAGGAGGCCGTGGTGCGGCGTACGCCGGTGACAACCCTCCCCGGTGATGCGGTCGACGACGACACGGCGCCTGGAACGCGCGCCGCGCACGAGGGAATTCTGCGCCGCCAGTCCGCGCGCGAGTCCGCGGCCCGGACCTATGCCCGGGCCCTGCCGATCGTCCCGGTGCGAGCGCGAGGGCTGACCATCGAGGGTGCGGACGGCCGCCGCTACCTGGACTGCCTCTCGGGCGCCGGCGCGCTCGCGCTCGGGCACAACCACCCCGTCGTCCTGGAAGCCATCCGCAAGGTCCTCGACTCCGGCGCACCTCTGAACGTCCTCGACCTGGCCACCCCCGTCAAGGACGCCTTCATCACCGAGCTGTTCCACACCCTGCCGCCGGGACTCGCCGACCGGGCCCGTGTGCGCTTCTGCGGACCGGCCGGCAGCGACGCCGTGGAGACCGCCTGCGACATCGTCCGCGCGGCGACCGGACGGACCGGCCTCATCGCGTTCACCGGCGCCTGCCACGGCAGGACGGCCGAGCTGCCCGAATCACCCACGGCCGCACCCGACGTACGGGTCACCCGCCTGCCCTACCCGCAGGACTACCGCTGCCCGTTCGGAGTCGGCGGCGAGGCCGGGGCCGACCTCGCCGCCCGCTGGACCGAGTCCGTCCTTGACGACCCCAGGTCGGGCGTGCCGCTCCCCGCGGGGATGATCGTCGAGCCCGTCCAGGGCGAGGGCGGGGTGATCCCCGCACCGGACGCCTGGCTGCGGCGCATGCGGCAGCTCACCGCCGACCGGTCCGTCCCGCTGATCGCCGACGAGATCCAGACGGGCGTCGGGCGCACCGGCGCCTTCTGGGCCGTGGAACACAGCGGAGTGACCCCCGACGTGATGGTCCTCTCCCAGGCCATCGGAGGGAGCCTCCCACTGGCCGTCGTCGTCCACCGCGACGACCTCGACACCGGGGAACCCGGCGCCCCCACCGGCACCTTCCGCGGCAACCAACTCGCCATGGCCGCCGGCACGGCAACCCTCGCCCACGTCCGGCAGAACCGCCTCGCCGAGCACGCGGCGACTCTCGGGGCGCGCATGCTGAGCCAACTCCGAGGCCTGGCAGTGAACTTTCCCTGCGTGGGGGATGTGCGGGGGAGGGGGCTGATGATCGGAGTGGAGTTCGTGGATCCCGAGGGGGAAGCCGGGGTAGTCGGCCGGATTCCCGCGGCTGGGGTAGATGGCGACTCGGTCGGCGGTGGGACCGGGGCACGTGGCCGGGACGGTGCGGTGGAGGCATTCGCCGTTGCGGGGGCATCGGTGATGCCGGGCCGTGCGCGCCGGCCCTTTCCCGCCGCCCCCGAACTGGCCGCCGCGGTCCAGCGGGAGTGCCTGCGGCGCGGCCTCATCGTCGGACTCGGCGGCCGTCACACGAGCGTCGTACGACTGCTGCCGCCGCTGACGATCAGCGACGAACAGGCGGCCGCCGTACTGGATCGCCTGGCCGACGCCGTCCGAGCGGCCGCCCGGTGCCATAGGGGCGCGGCAGCGGCGCCTTATGCGCCGTGAGCCCTCGGCCTCCGATCACCGAGCCGAGTGGAAAGCCTCGGCTCGCACCCCCGACCGTACGCCCCTGAACCACCCCACGAGGTCACCGTGTTGAACGCCATCCCCGAGCCCGACGAGCATGCCACCATGCGGGGAGATGGATCCGTCGACGCCCGGCTGTCGGGTGCGTCAGTGGAATCGGCGGTCCCCGGTCCGAGGCCCGGGTCACCGCCCGCCGAGGGGCTGAACACCGGCCCGGTCACCGACCTCCTGGACCACCCCGACCCGCACATCGCCGCCCAGGCAGCCGCCGTGGAGAACCTGCTGCGCTGCTGGGTGCGCGAGAACAACCAGCCCGCTCCTGCCGACGGGAACCTCCGCATCCCCCTTCCCGCCAGCGGAACGGCCCTTCTCGCCCCAGTTCGCTACTGGTCCCCGACGGGCTGGCACCGTTTCGGCCTGCCGCAGCTGGCCGGCGCCCCCGACCACGCCCCGCCGGCCGATGCCGTCACGGTCGCCGCCCTGCTCACCAGAGAGACGTGCGGAGAAAGCCTCGACGTCGGCCTCGACACCTGCCCCGGCCACGATGCCGGTCTCACCGGCGCCCGCACCCCGACGGTCGGCGTCACTTCCGGCGAAGGCCTCGACGGCCTCCACAGCCTCGACGGTGTCTCGCTGGTCGCGGGTGTCGCCGACTCCCTCCGCCATGTCGCCGCCTTCGTCAGCGACCGCCGGGAACATCCGGCCGACGGCCCTGACCTCTTCCTGGCCGCGGAGCAGGTACTTCTCCTCGGACACCCCTTGCATCCGTCCCCGAAGAGCCGCGAGGGCCTTTCCGAGACCGAAGCCCGACTGTACTCACCCGAGTTGCGCGGATCCTTTCCTCTGCGCTGGATGGCTGTCGCTCCCTCCGTCCTCGCCACCGACTCCGCCTGGACCGAACGCGGCCGCTCTGTCCCCGCCGCCCAGCTCGCCGCCCGCCTGGCCGGTACCGGCCTGCCACTGCCGGACGGGTACGCCCTACTGCCCCTGCACCCCTGGCAGGCGTGCGAGATCCGGCACCGTCCGGAGACGGCTGCCCTGCTGGACACGGGACTGCTCCGTGACCTCGGCACCCACGGCACTCCCTGGCAGCCCACCTCCTCCCTACGAACCGTCTACCGAACTAATGCCCCCGCGATGCTCAAGCTGTCGCTGGGCCTGCGTATCACCAACTCCCGCCGCGAGAACCTCCGTAAGGAACTCCACCGGGGCGTGGAGGTCCACCGCCTGCTCCGCAGCGGCCTCGCGCGGCAGTGGCATGCCGTCCATCCGGGCTTCGACATCGTGCGCGACCCGGCCTGGCTGGCTGTCGACGATCCCGACGGTGCCCCATTGCCCGGACTGGACGTGGTGATCCGCCACAACCCGTTCGTCCCCTCCGACGACGTCTCCTGTGTCGCCGGACTCGTCTCGCCGCGCCCGAGCTCCCCGCCTCGGCCGGGTGCCGCTCCGGACCGCCCGGAGACACACGGCCCAGTACTTCGGTCCAGGCTGGCCGAGGTCGTCACGCGTCTCGCCCGCCGGACCGGCCGACCGCACGGAGCCGTTGCCGCCGAGTGGTTCCTGCGCTACCTCCAGCACGTCGTGCGCCCCGTCCTGTGGCTGGACGCCGAGGCCGGCATCGCCCTGGAAGCGCACCAGCAGAACACCCTGCTCCTGTTGGACGCCGAGGGCTGGCCCACGGGCGGCCGGTACCGCGACAACCAGGGCTACTACTTCCGCGAGTCCCGGCGCGCGGAGCTCGAAGCCAGGTTGCCCGGCACCGGAGAGCAGAGCGACACATTCGTCAGTGACGAGGTCGCCGACGAGCGCTTCGCGTACTACCTGGCCGTCAACAACGTCCTCGGCCTCATCGGCGCGTTCGGCTCCCAGGGGCTGGCCGACGAGCGGCTGCTGCTCGCCGCCTTCCGCCGCTTCCTCGGAATCGTCGCCTCGGGCCCGGCCCGGCTGCGCACGTCGCTGCCCGCCCGACTGCTCGACTCACCGGTCCTGCGCTGCAAGGCCAACCTGCTGACCCGGCTGCACGGCCTCGACGAACTCGTCGGCCCGGTCGACACCCAGTCCGTCTACGTCACCATCGCCAACCCCCTGCACTCCTGACCAGCCTGACCGTCCCTGACCACAACCGACCTCCTTCCATCCCTGAGGACGTGCCGCCCCCCTGACTGAGAGGAGCGTTCGGTGCCCTTCACCGACCCCACCACCGACCCCGGCACCGCTGGTCCCGTCACGGCCGACCGCGGCTCTGATGCCGACTTCGACGCCCCCCTCGGTCACCGTCGCGGTGCCGGTTCCGACGTCGATCGCCGCAGCGGAGCCGATGCGCATCCCGGCGCTCATCCCGGTGCGGATGCCGCCGGTCAGGGGGACGCCGGTGAGGGCGGGCACGGCCAGGACAGGGTGGATCTGAGGATCCCGGACGAACTCATCGCCCTCGTCGCGGACGACGACGCGGACGACGCGTCCGACCGTCTCGGAGCCCGACGGCGGGACCAGGGCACGGCTCAGCTGTCCGTCTCCCTCACCGCGGCCCGCGACACTTCGCCCCTCCTGACCGAGGCCGACCTCCTCGACCGCGTCGCCGACTGGGGCCCGGCCCACACATCCGTGGGTGTCTTCCACCTCGTCCCCGTGCGCGTCGACCGTGACCTTCCGCTCATCAGCCGCTGGATGAACGACCCGGCCTCGGCGTTCTGGGAGCTGTCCGGACCGCAGAACGTGACCGAGGACCACCTGCGGGCCCAGCTCGCCGACGACGGACGGAGCGTCCCGTGTATCGGCGTTCTGGACGGAAAACCGATGAGCTACTGGGAGATCTACCGTGCGGACCTCGACCCGCTGGCGCGCCACTACCCCGCCCGGCCTCATGACACGGGACTGCACCTCCTGGTGGGTGCGGTCGCCGACCGGGGGCGAGGTCTGGGCGGTCTGCTGGTGCGAGCCGTGGCCGATCTCGCTCTCGCCCAGCGGTCCTCCTGTGCACGCGTCATCGCGGAACCCGACATTCGCAACACCCCCTCCATCGCCGCTTTCCTGACCGCCGGCTTCCGGTTCTCCGCCGAGGTCGACCTGCCCGCCAAGCGGGCCGCCCTCATGGTCCGAGACCGGCCACTTCGGCATCTGTTGTAGCGCTGTGTCATCGCGCCATCACTCATTGAACGCGACGCGTGACGCCGTGGTTCCCACGAGCCGCACGAATTTCTCGATGTGCTCGACGATCTCTCCGCGGGTCTCTTCGTGGTCCTTTCGTGGTCTTTCGTGGACCTCTTCGAGGATCTCTGGGCGCTTCCGCAATGGCCGGTCGGGGGCCACTGCGACTTGCTCTGTCCCAACGGCCCACGGCCCACCCGATCCATCCCGCCCGTCACACCCCCGTGCCGAGGAGCCCAAGGTCTTGATCCCGCCCCCCGCCCCCGCCCCCACTCCCGCCTTGAGCACCCGATTGTCAGTGCCGGGTCGTAGGGTGGTCGCGCTATGACGAAGCCCTCACTCCCCGAACTCCTGCATGCTGCCGTCACTGCCGTCGGCGGTACGGAGCGCCCCGGTCAGGTGACCATGGCCGAATCCGTCGCGGAAGCGATCGACGGCGGCTCCCACCTGCTGGTCCAGGCCGGCACCGGCACCGGTAAGTCGCTGGGTTACCTGGTGCCCGCGCTCGCGCACGGGGAGCGTGTGGTCGTCGCGACCGCCACCCTGGCCCTGCAGCGCCAGCTGGTGGAGCGCGACCTGCCGAGAACGGTCGAGTCGCTCCACCCCCTGCTGCGCCGCCGCCCGGAGTTCGCGATGCTCAAGGGCCGGTCGAACTACCTGTGCCTGCACCGTCTGCACGAGGGTGTCCCGCAGGACGAGGAAGAGGGCCTCTTCGACCAGTTCGAGGCCGCCGCTCCCACCAGCAAGCTGGGGCAGGATCTGCTGCGGGTGCGCGACTGGGCCGACGAGACCGAGACCGGCGACCGTGACAACCTCACGCCCGGTATCTCGGACCGGGCCTGGGCCCAGGTGTCGGTGTCGTCGAGGGAGTGCCTGGGCGCTTCGAAGTGCGCGTACGGAGCGGAGTGCTTCGCCGAGATGGCCCGTGAGCGGGCCAAACTCTCCGACGTCGTCGTCACGAACCACGCTCTGCTCGCCATCGACGCCATCGAGGGCGCCCCGGTCCTTCCCCAGCACGAGGTGCTGATCGTCGACGAGGCCCATGAGCTGGTCTCCCGGGTCACCGGAGTCGCCACCGGCGAGCTCACCCCCGGCCAGGTCAACCGCGCGGTGCGCCGCGCCGCGAAACTCGTCAACGAGAAGGCGGCGGACCAGCTCCAGACCGCCTCCGAGGGGTTCGAGCGGCTGATGGAGCTGGCGCTGCCGGGCAGGCTCGAGGAAATCCCCGAGGACCTCGGCTACGCACTCATGGCATTGCGCGACGCGTGCCGCACCGTCATCTCCGGGATCGGCGCGACCCGCGACAAGTCCGTCCAGGACGAGGACGCGATCCGCAAGCAGGCGCTGGCGTCCGTGGAGAACGTGCACGACGTGGCGGAGCGGATCACGAACGGCTCCGAATGGGACGTCGTCTGGTACGAGCGCCACGACCGCTTCGGTGCCTCCCTGCGCGTCGCCCCCATGTCCGTCTCGGGCCTCCTGCGGGAGAAGCTTTTCGCGGACCGCTCCGTGGTCCTGACGTCCGCGACGCTGAAGCTGGGCGGCGACTTCAACGGCGTCGGTGCCTCCCTCGGCCTCGCCCCCGAGGGCACCGAGGGCGACGACCTCCCGCAGTGGAAGGGCATCGACGTCGGCTCGCCCTTCGACTACCGCAAGCAGGGCATCCTGTACGTCGCCAAGCACCTGGCGCGCCCCGCAAGGGACGGCGATCGCGCGGACATGCTCGACGAGCTCACGGAGCTGATCCAGGCGGCGGGCGGCCGCACCCTGGGCCTGTTCTCCTCCATGCGGGGAGCCCAGCTGGCCGCCGAGGAACTGCGCTCCCGGATCCCGGAGTTCCCGATCCTCCTCCAGGGCGAGGAGACGCTCGGCGAGCTCATCAAGAACTTCGCGGCGGACCCGAAGACCTGTCTGTTCGGCACGCTGTCGCTGTGGCAGGGCGTGGACGTACCCGGGCCCAGCTGCCAGCTGGTCGTGATGGACAAGATTCCCTTCCCGCGCCCCGACGACCCTCTGATGAGCGCCCGCCAGAAGGCCGTGGAGGACGCGGGCGGCAACGGCTTCATGGCGGTCGCCGCCACGCATGCCGCGCTCCTCATGGCCCAGGGCGCCGGCCGTCTCGTACGGGCATCGGGCGACCGCGGTGTGGTCGCCGTGCTGGACCAGCGGCTCGCGACGGCCCGGTATGGGGGTTATCTGAAGGCGTCGCTGCCCGACTTCTGGTTCACGGCCGACCGCAATCAGGTGCGGAAGTCGCTGGCGGCGATCGACGCGGCGGCGCAGCAGACTGAAGCCGGTTGAGTCTCGAGGGTCGGTCCGCGGCGGCGGAGCCACACGCCGACCCCCACCACTCAGCCTCAGGGCCCCCACCACCCAGCCTCAGGGACCCCCACTACTCAGCATCAGGCTGCCCCGCAGATACCGGGCCCGGACAGCACAGGGCCCCGGAACCGGCGCAGGGGTCCCGGGGCCCGGTCAGAGGGCGGGCCCGCTGGGCCCACCCGACGCGGTGCGTGGCGTCAGACGCGGCGCAGTACGGCCACCACCTTGCCGAGGATGGTCGCGTCGTCGCCGGGAATCGGCTCGTAGGCCGCGTTGTGCGGCAGGAGCCAGACATGGCCGTCCTCGCGCTTGAAGCGCTTGACGGTGGCCTCTCCGTCGAGCATGGCGGCCACGATGTCGCCGTTCTCGGCGACCGGCTGGCGGCGGACCGTGACCCAGTCGCCGTCGCAGATCGCGGCCTCGATCATCGAGTCGCCGACGACCTTCAGGACGAACAGCTCACCGTCGCCGACGAGCTGGCGGGGGAGAGGGAAGACGTCCTCGACGGACTCCTCGGCGAGGATCGGGCCACCGGCGGCGATGCGGCCGACCAGCGGGACGTACGACGCGGCCGGCTTGCCCGCGGTGTCCGTGGGCTGCACCGAGGCGGCCTGGTCCGAGCCGCGCACCTCGTAGGCGCGGGGCCGGTGCGGGTCGCGGCGCAGGAAACCCTTGCGCTCCAGTGCCATCAGCTGGTGTGCGACGGAGGAGGTGCTGGAAAGGCCGACGGCCTGACCGATCTCCCGCATCGACGGCGGGTAGCCGCGCCGCTGCACTGAGTCCCTGATGACCTCGATCACGCGGCGTTGGCGGTCGGTGAGTCCGGAACTGTCCGCCCGGATGCCGGGAGGTCGTCCGGGCAAGGAACGCTTGTGCCCCTCCGGGTTCGTGGCTTCGTTCATCGCGTGCACCGGCTCGAGTCGGCTCTGGGAGCGGTCCTGGGCAGTGATGGTGGCACTGTCTGCGGTGGTGGTCACGTCGGCCCCTCTCGATGGTCTCCCTGCTGGACAACGGTAGTTGGTTTCGAAAGGTTGCGCCAAACACACGTTCGAGTGAAAAATCGCGAATCGACTGACGCGATCATGTGTCCGGGTGTATTGGCTACCGCGTTGCCTGGCGGGCAAAAGGGCTCATTGCTGTACTCTTCACCGCCGGGGTGACCGTCTGTGGACTGTTGCCCCAGTCTGCCATCCGGCATTCCCCTGCCCTGGGATCGGCTCTCATCTGTGCGGGAGTCCCACGCCCCCTCCTCGCGGCGCCCACGCTATCTCCGCATGTGCCGTGGCGATACGGCTGCGCGTCAACGGGTGCCGCTGCGCGGCGAGCGGCGGGTGCGATCGGGCGTGAAAAGCGGGGCGGCGGTGTGCGGTGAAGGCGGGCGTGATTCGGTCCGTCGTCCCCACCTGCGTCTATGCGTGCGACACGCGTGGACGGCGTGGATGTATGAGCCAATCCCCACATCTAGTGGTTGGATTGCAGCAGCAGCCCACAAGTTGTGGTCCCCCGGGTCTCAGCGCCCATGGTCATCGCCTATGCTTGGGACTGCTTCGTGGGGCGCAAGAGGCCCGGCGAGGCTATTGAGTCTGCTGTGAGGAGGGTTGGGAGTTCATGCACTGCCCCTTCTGCAGGCACCCCGACAGCCGTGTCGTCGACAGTCGTACGACCGACGACGGCACGTCGATCCGCAGGCGCCGCCAGTGCCCTGACTGCTCCCGTCGTTTCACGACCGTGGAGACGTGCTCGCTCATGGTGGTGAAGCGGTCCGGAGTCACCGAACCCTTCAGTCGCACCAAGGTCATCAATGGTGTGCGCAAGGCGTGCCAGGGACGGCCCGTCACCGAGGACGCGCTCGCCCAGCTCGGCCAGCGGGTCGAGGAGCAGGTGCGGGCCACCGGAAGCGCCGAGCTGACCACCCACGACGTGGGGCTGGCCATTCTCGGCCCGTTGCAGGAGCTCGATCTCGTCGCCTATCTGCGATTCGCCTCCGTCTACCGGGCGTTCGACTCGCTCGAGGACTTCGAGGCGGCCATCGCGGAACTGAGGGAAGAGACGGGATCCCCCGACGCGGACGACGGCGACCGCGAGGACGCGGGTGCGGGGAGCCAGGAAGACGACCGCGGGTCCGGAGGGACGACACAGGTCCCCGAGCCCGCAGGCGCCGCCGACTGACCGGCGGGCCGGACCCGGACGGCAGCTCCGGGCCCGGCCGGGCGGCGGCGATGTGAAGACCTGTTGCGGGCCATGTGAGTGGGTGCCCGCAACACCAGACAGAACACCGTGCCACGGGAACAACGGGGCACTTCAGGGCGTTTTCGCCCGTACAGGGAGGCGGCATGACAGAGACGGCGAGCGGTCCGGCACGGAGTTCCCGCGCCAAGGGCACCAAGGCGAACAAGGGCCTGCGTATCGAGCGCATCCACACCACCCCTGGGGTCCACCCCTATGACGAGGTGGCGTGGGAGAGCCGTGACGTCGTCATGACCAACTGGCGCGACGGCTCGGTCAACTTCGAGCAGCGCGGCGTCGAGTTCCCCGACTTCTGGTCGGTGAACGCGGTCAACATCGTCACCAGCAAGTACTTCCGCGGTGCCGTCGGCACCCCGCAGCGCGAGACCAGCCTCAAGCAGCTGATCGACCGCATCGTGAAGACGTACCGGAAGGCCGGAGAGGACCACAAGTACTTCGCCTCTCCCGCTGACGCCGAGATCTTCGAGCACGAGCTGGCGTACGCCCTCCTGCACCAGATCTTCAGCTTCAACAGCCCTGTCTGGTTCAACGTCGGCACCAAGCAGCCCCAGCAGGTCTCCGCCTGCTTCATCCTGGCCGTCGACGACTCCATGGAGTCGATCCTCGACTGGTACAAGGAAGAGGGCATGATCTTCAAGGGCGGCTCCGGCGCCGGCCTGAACCTCTCCCGGATCCGTTCCTCCAAGGAGCTGCTCTCCTCCGGCGGCAACGCCTCCGGTCCGGTCTCCTTCATGCGCGGCGCCGACGCCTCCGCAGGAACGATCAAGTCCGGTGGCGCCACCCGTCGTGCCGCCAAGATGGTCGTCCTCGACGTGGACCACCCGGACATCGAGGACTTCATCGAGACCAAGGTCAAGGAAGAGGAGAAGATCCGCATCCTGCGGGACGCGGGCTTCGACATGGACCTGGGCGGCGACGACATCGCGTCCGTCCAGTACCAGAACGCCAACAACTCGGTCCGCGTGAACGACGAGTTCATGACCGCGGTCGAGCAGGGCAGCCAGTTCGGGCTGCGCGGCCGGATGACCGGCGAGGTCATCGAGGAGGTCGACGCCAAGGCGCTCTTCCGCAAGATCGCCGAGGCCGCGTGGGCCTGTGCCGACCCCGGCATTCAGTACGACGGCACCATCAACAACTGGCACACCTGCCCCGAGTCCGGCCGGATCACCGCGTCGAACCCGTGCAGCGAGTACATGCACCTGGACAACACGTCCTGCAACCTGGCCTCGCTGAACCTGATGAAGTTCCTGGTGGACGACGGCAAGGGCAACCAGTCCTTCGCGGCCGAGCGCTTCCAGAAGGTCGTCGAGCTGGTCATCACCGCGATGGACATCTCGATCTGCTTCGCCGACTTCCCGACCCAGAAGATCGGCGACAACACGCGCGCGTTCCGCCAGCTCGGCATCGGCTACGCCAACCTCGGCGCCCTGCTGATGGCCACCGGTCACGCCTACGACTCCGACGGCGGCCGTTCCCTCGCCGGATCCATCACCTCGCTGATGACCGGCACGGCGTACCGGCGCTCCGCCGAACTCGCCGCGGTCGTCGGCCCGTACGACGGCTACGCCCGCAACGCCGACGCCCACAAGCGCGTCATGAAGCAGCACTCGGACGCCAACGACACGGCCGTCCGCATGGACGACCTGGACACCCCGGTGTGGGCCGCCGCCAGCGAGGCCTGGCAGGACGTGGTGCGCCTCGGTGAGAAGAACGGTTTCCGTAACTCCCAGGCGTCCGTGCTCGCCCCGACCGGCACCATCGGCCTCGCGATGTCCTGCGACACCACCGGTGTCGAGCCGGACCTCGCGCTGGTCAAGTTCAAGAAGCTGGTCGGCGGCGGCTCGATGCAGATCGTCAACGGCACCGTGCCGCAGGCGCTGCGTCGCCTGGGCTACCTGGAAGAGCAGATCGAGGCGATCGTCGCTCACATCGCCGACCACGGCAATGTGATCGACGCTCCGAGCCTGAAGCCCGAGCACTACGAGGTGTTCGACTGCGCCATGGGCGACCGGGCCATCTCCGCGATGGGCCACGTCCGCATGATGGCCGCGATCCAGCCGTGGATCTCCGGCGCCATCTCCAAGACGGTCAACATGCCGGAGTCGGCGACCGTCGAGGAGGTCGAGGAGATCTACTTCGAGGCCTGGAAGTTGGGCGTCAAGGCGCTCGCGATCTACCGCGACAACTGCAAGGTCGGCCAGCCGCTCTCCGCCAAGAAGAAGGAGGCGGAGAAGGTCGAGGAGCCCGCAGCCGTCGAGGCCAAGGTCGAGAAGGTGGTCGAGTACCGCCCGGTCCGCAAGCGCCTCCCGAAGGGACGTCCCGGCATCACCACGTCCTTCACCGTCGGCGGTGCCGAGGGCTACATGACCGCCAACTCCTACCCGGACGACGGTCTCGGCGAGGTCTTCCTGAAGATGTCCAAGCAGGGCTCGACCCTCGCGGGCATGATGGACGCCTTCTCCATCGCGGTCTCCGTCGGCCTCCAGTACGGCGTCCCCCTGGAGACGTACGTCTCGAAGTTCACGAACATGCGCTTCGAGCCGGCCGGCATGACGGACGACCCGGACGTGCGGATGGCGCAGTCGATCGTCGACTACATCTTCCGCCGCCTGGCGCTGGACTTCCTGCCCTTCGAGACGCGCTCCGCGCTCGGCATCCACTCCGCCGATGAGCGCCAGCGTCACCTCGAGACGGGTTCGTACGAGCCGAACGACGACGAGGTCGACGTCGAGGGTCTGGCCCAGTCGGCGCCGCGCGCCCAGGAGTTGAAGGCCGTCACCCCGCCGAAGAACGAGGCGGCGGCCCAGCCCGCCCCGCAGCAGGCCCACACCAGTGCCGAACTGGTGGAGATGCAGCTGGGCATCCAGGCCGACGCCCCGCTGTGCTTCTCCTGCGGTACGAAGATGCAGCGCGCCGGTTCGTGCTACATCTGCGAGGGCTGCGGCTCGACCAGCGGCTGCAGCTGACACTGAGCGCCTGAGCCGATGACGGAGGGGCACCGCCTTTGGGCGGTGCCCCTCTCGTCGTCACAGGCTGCGGATGTCACGCATGGTGCTCATGCCCGGGGTGCCGCGCCCATCGTCCTGGTGAAGGCCACGGGGTCGCCCTCGAAACCGCGCAGGCCGGAGTGGAAGGCCCAGGGGCCGGAGCCCTCCCGGACGAACTCCGCGACCGTCGCGGCCGTCGCCCCCAGGACACCGCCGAAGTCGTCCTCGGCGAGGACCGTGTACCCCTCGCGGATGCGCAGGCCGGGGTTGACCACGCTGACGAAGGTGCGCTCCGCCGGGCGCTGCTGGATGACGACTCCGACCACCACGCGCGCGTAGCGGTCGTCGAGGCGGTTGAGTTCCAGCATCATGACCTCGTCGTAGCCGAAGCCCTGGCCGTCCTTGCTGTCCCGGTTGAGGTAGATGGTGCCGTCGGGGGAGCGGCTGTCGAAGTGCACCACATAGGCGGGTTCGCCGTGCGGGTCGTCCGCCAGGTACGTCGCCGCGACGAGGTCCAGATCGGTGGACGGCTGCCCCGCCGGACTGGGATCCCACCTCATCGCGATCTCGATCTTGCTCAGTCCCTTGTTGAGCCCGTCCACCAGAGTCCCCTTCCCCGTACCGACCCGCCTGTTCGCCCCAACTGCCGGGCGCTTACCACTGTTTGTCCATCCTGCCACGCGTGCGGGTGCGCGCGTGGCGGAGCGGTCCGGCCGAGAGTGACCGGCGCCACGCTCCGTGGCCTTACCATGGCGCGGTGCTGGTCAAGTGGATTCGCTGCACCGTGGTGGACCGCCGCGGTTTCGAGCGGGGGCAGCGGAAGTGGGCGGGGCTTCTGGGGGAGCCGGGGTTTCGCGGGCAGGGGGGTGGCTGGAGCCGGGGGCGGCCGGATGTGGCACACATATTCGCGTTCTGGGAGAGCCGCGCCTTCTACGACTCGTTCATGGCACGGTCCCACGACCGGCTGGCGTCGACCCAGTCGGGCACCTTCAAGGACGCCCAGGTCAGGCTCTTCGACTACCGCTTCGACGTGAAGACCGGCTTCGAACCGCGCTTCACGGACGCCGACCTGCTGCGGGTGGCGCTCTGCCGTGTCCACGAGGAGCGGGCCGAGCATTTCGTGCTGATGCAGGAGAAGGTCTGGAATCCGGCGATGGCCGGCTCTCCCGGCATGGTGCGCGGGCTGTTCGGCGAGGCGCCCGGGCACGAATTCCTGGTGCTGTCGATGTGGCGCTCGGACGCCGAGCACGGCAAGTACCGCACCGAACGCGTGGAACGGCTCGCCCTGAGGGCCCAGACGGAGGCGGACGTGGCTGCGCTCACCGGGGACATCGTGGGCATGGAGCCGAGCTGGACCGTCTGACTCGGGAACGGTCCGATTCGGAACGGTCCGGACGGATTGGTTTCGGGCGGCGACGGGCGTGACCTGAGTGACCTGTGGTGCAGGATCTGTGTGACCTACGCTGTATGGGTGGGGTATGAGTGCTGCGCAAGCGCTCACCCGATCTAGGGTCTTGGCATGGCACGACCACGGCGCATCGTCCTTGTCCGGCACGGCGAGTCAACGGGCAATGTTGATGACTCCGTGTACGAGCGTGTACCCGACCACGCCCTGTCGCTGACCGAGAAAGGCCGGCGACAGGCGGAGGCGACGGGCGAGCAACTGCGCGAACGGTTCGGCGGTGAGCACGTCAGCGTGTACGTCTCCCCGTACCGCCGTACGCACGAGACGCTGCGCTCCTTCCATCTCGACCCCGAGCTCATACGCGTACGCGAGGAGCCCCGGCTGCGCGAGCAGGACTGGGGCAACTGGCAGGACCGGGACGAGGTCCGTCTCCAGAAGGCCTACCGGGACGCGTACGGCCACTTCTTCTACCGCTTCGCCCAGGGCGAGTCCGGCGCCGACGTCTACGACCGGGTCGGCGGCTTCCTGGAGAGCCTGTTCCGCAGTTTCGAGGACCCCGACCATCCGCCGAACGTCCTCATCGTGACCCACGGTCTGGCCATGCGGCTGTTCTGCATGCGGTGGTTCCACTGGACGGTGGCGGAGTTCGAGTCGCTGTCGAATCCGGGGAACGGCGAGGTGCGGATGCTCGTTCTGGGTGACGACGGCAAGTACACGCTCGACCGGCCGTTCGACCGCTGGCGAGATCCCGAACCCTACGGGATCACCGGATAGAGTGGCAGGGCGATGACCGCTGACTCCTCCCTCGACGGGCGCCTGGACCGCGCCCTGGCCAGCCTGCGCGGACTGTCCGTCGGGGACGCCCTGGGTTCCCAGTACTTCGTGCCGGTGAACTACCCGCTGCTGAAGCGCCGCGAGCTGCCGTCCGGGCCCTGGCAGTGGACCGACGACACGGAGATGGCCGGTTCCGTCGTCGCCGTCCTGGCCGCCCACCACCGCGTCGACCAGGACGCCCTGGCCCGTTCCTTCGCCGAGCACCACGATTTCGACCGCGGCTACGGCCCCGCGGTCAACCGACTGCTGCGACTCGTCCGGGAGGGCGGGGACTGGCGCGAACTCGCCGCCGGGCTGTTCAACGGACAGGGGTCCTGGGGGAACGGCGCCGCGATGCGGATCGCCCCGCTGGGTGCCTGGTACGCGGGCGACCCGGAGCAGGCGACCCACCAGGCGGAGATCTCGGCCTACACCACCCACCAGCACCGCGAGGCGGTCGTCGGTGCGATGGCCGTTGCCGCGGCCGCCGCGTTCGCTGCCGACCCCAGCGGGCCGCCCGGCGCCGAGGCCCTCCTCGACGGGGTCATCGGCCTGGTGCCGAAGAGCGCGGTGGGCGCGGGGCTGCGCCGGGCCCGGGACATGCTCGACTACGGCGACCCTGCCACGGTGGCGGCGGTACTGGGGTGCGGCCGACGCACGACCGCCCACGACACCGTGCCCTTCGCCCTCTGGTCGGCGGCGAGAAGCCTCGGCGACTACGAGCGGGCGTTCTGGACGACCGCGCAGGTCGGCGGGGACGTCGACACGACCTGTGCCATCGTCGGCGGTGTGATCGCCGCGGGCAAGGTCGGAACGCCGCCCGCCGAGTGGGTGGGGCGGACGGAACCGCTCCCGGACTGGGTGCCCGGGTCGGCCTAGCGGCATGGACTCTTACCCCTGGTCGGGAACTCTCCGTACATCGCGGGAACTCTCCGTAATCGCCCGCTCGTTGTCGTGACATCCGCTGCGTGAGCCGTCAGGGCGCGCAGGCACCGGAGTGGAGCGATGGGGGTGAACATGGGCGTCCTGCTCGCGGTTCTGATCCACTGGTGGGGCATTCTCCGGCGCAGCCCGGGGAGCGAACCGGTCGCGAACCGGCCCGGCAGCCGCCGCCAGGCAAGTGTCACGCCCATCGGCGAGCCGCCGCAGCCGGCTCGTGGTGCTGCCGCGTCAGCCGAGTCCCGGCCCGGCCGACCCGGCGAGTGCCTCCAGGTCACTCTTGCGGACCCGGATCACCAGCCAGGCCGTGGCCAGGGCGAGGACGGCCATTGCCGCGGCCGGGATGAAGGCCGTCGAGATGCCCTGGGCCAGCACCTCGTGTCCCCACGGTGCGGGCAGTTGTTGCGTACGGGCGAACTCCGCCTTCTGCTCTGCGGAGCCCTCGGCCATGAACTGCGGAATCTGCTTCTCCGCCTCGTCCCGCGTCGCCGTGCCGAAGACCGTCGTCAGGATGGCCAGGCCCAGCGATCCGCCCACCTGCTGCGTCGTGTTGAGCAGCCCGGACGCGGCGCCAGCCTCGTGCGGGGCGACACCGGAGACGGCGGTGAGCGTCAGCGTCACGAAGTTCAGCCCCATTCCGAAGCCGAACACCAGCATCGGACCGAGAACGCCGCCGACGTAGGAACTGTCGGAGCTGATGAGCGCCTGCCAGGCCAGTCCGGTCATCGCGAGCGCCGAGCCCGCGATCATGAACGGCTTTGGGCCCAGCACCGGCAGGAACCGCTGCGACAGACCCGCGCCGAGCGCGATCACGACCGTGACGGGCAGGAAGGCGAGCCCCGCCTCGATCGGGCTGTAGCCGAGCACGTTCTGCACGAACAGCACGATGTAGAAGAACATGCCGAACATCGCCGCTGCCAGGCTCAGCATGATCACGTACGTGCCGGAGCGGTTGCGGTCGGCGAACATCCGCAGCGGGGTGATCGGTTCCTTGGCCCGGGACTCGATGATCCCGAAGGCCAGCAACAGGACCACCGCGGCACCGAAGGACCCGATGGTGAGGCTGTCCCGCCATCCCTCGTCCGCAGCGCGGATGAAGCCGTAGACGAGAGACGCCATGCCCGTGGTCGAGGTCACCGCACCCGCGATGTCGAACCGGCCGCTGTGCCGATCGGACTCGCTGATGTAGAGCGGTGTGAGCACGGCGATCAGCACGCCGATCGGTACGTTCACGAAGAGCACCCAGCGCCAGTCGAGCCACTCGGTGAGCATGCCGCCGGCGAGCAGGCCGATGGCGCCACCGCCCGCCGACACCGCGGCGAAGACACCGAAGGCCCGGTTGCGTTCCGGGCCCTCGGGAAACGTGGTGGTGATGAGCGCCAGCGAGGTGGGCGACGCGATGGCGCCCCCCACGCCCTGCAGGACCCGTGCGGCCAGCAACTGCCAGGGCTCCTGGGCGAGCCCGCCGAGCAGCGAGGCGAGGGTGAACAGCAGGATGCCGGTCATGAAGACCCGGCGGCGGCCGAGGATGTCACCGGCCCGGCCGCCGAGGAGAAGCAGACCGCCGAAGGTGAGTGTGTAGGAGCTGACGACCCAGGTGAGGTCGGTGGTGCTGAACTTGAGCGCGTCTTGAATGTGCGGGAGCGCGATGTTCACAATTGTCGCGTCGAGTACGACCATGAGCTGGCAGGCCGCGATGACGGTGAGTGCGATGCCGGGATGCCCCTCCCGGCGGGCCGCACCTGGCTTCTGGTCCTGGAGCAATGGAGAGGTTGTCACTATGGGTCCCCCACGAGTGCCTTAGTGAACGCTCGCGTTCACTGTCGCGTCAAAGGTAGTGAGTCCCCGACAGTGAACGCAAGCGTTCACTCGTGGCGTTGTCGTTCGGCGTGTCCCCCTCTGTCGTCGTCCGGCATGCCCCCACATCCCCGAAATCCCCGCTTCTCTGTTCGTTGGAGAGAGTCAGATGGTTACCCCGAGCTGGGCGGATGCCTCCGCTCAGACAGTCGCCCGCCGCCGCGGCGCCGTGCTCGAGCGAGCGATTCTCGATGCCGCACTGGACCAACTCAGCACCGTCGGCTGGAACGGCCTGACGATGGAGGGCGTCGCCGCCGGCGCTCAGACCGGCAAGGCCGCGGTCTACCGGCGCTGGCCGTCCAAGGAAGACCTTGTCGCCGACGCTCTGCGCGCCGGTCTGCCGCAGTTCGACGCGGCACCCGACGAGGGCGGCGTGCGCGAGGACCTCTTGGCGCTGTGTCTGCGAGCCCGGGACGCGATGTTCTCCCGCCCCGGTGTCGCGCTTCGCTCCGTGATTCACGAATGCGACACGACGCAGGCCGAGCGGTTTCATGCCGTGATCTTCGAGGGGGTCGTGGAGCCCACCATCCAGATGCTGCGGGAGGTCATCGAGCGCGGAATCCAGCGAGGAGAGGTGCGTTCTGACGCTGCGAACGGCTATGTCTTCGACGCCATCCCGGCGATGATGATGTACCGCTCCAAGATGTGCGGCTGCGAATGGAAGGATCATGAAATCGAGGAGATGATCGACCAGTTGATGGTTCCGCTGCTGCGGCCGGGCCGCTCCTGACAGGAGTTCGCGAGGGGCGTGATGGCGCTAGGGCGGACCAGGGTGTCGCGGGCGCTTCCGGGCGGCGTAACCTAGGGGCGCCATGCCGTACGAACCACCTACTCACACCGTCGAGCGCTCCCTTCGCGCCACGACCGGAGCGAAGATCGTTGCAGGTGTCGACGAGGTGGGGCGGGGCGCGTGGGCCGGCCCGGTCACCGTCTGCGCGGCGATCACCGGACTGCGCCGGCCGCCCGAGGGCCTCACGGACTCGAAGCTGCTCACCATCAAGCGGCGCACCGAACTCGCCGAGGCGCTGCGGACGTGGGTGACGTCGTACGCCCTGGGTCATGCCTCTCCGGAGGAGATTGACGCACGGGGGATGACGGCCGCGCTGCGGCTCGCTGCGGGGCGTGCGTTGGATGCCCTGCCGGTCCGTCCGGACGCGGTCATCCTCGATGGCAAGCACGACTATCTCGGTGCGCCTTGGCGGGTCCGTACGGTGATCAAGGGCGACCAGTCCTGCGTGGCGGTAGCCGCGGCATCGGTGATCGCCAAGGTTCAGCGCGACAAAATGATGGCCGAACTGGGTATCGACCATGCAGACTTCGGTTTTGCGGACAACGCCGGGTATCCATCCCCCGTGCACAAGGCCGCACTGGCGGAGCGGGGGCCCACCCCCTACCACCGGTTGTCATGGGCGTATCTTGATGCGCTGCCCCAGTGGCGGCACCTCAAGAAGGTCCGCAGCTGGGCGGACGGAAGTGTTCCGGAAATCGAGGGTCAGCTCGGCTTCGATTTCTGACGGTTTCGTTCGCACTCATGCGCCACCCGCCGACGCGGGTCGTACCAGCGTTTGATAAATATCAACTCATGCCTCTCATTCCCGAGGAGCCTCAGATTCACGAGAGTGCCCAGGGTCCCCGCGCCACTCCGGCCAGCGGCCGTACCGCGCCGACCCCCCGTCCCGTACCCGGCCCCCGTCCCGCGGCTCCGTCGCGTCCCGGTCGTCCCGGCCCTCTCCGGCCCACGCCGCCGGTGCAACGTACGCCGCGTGACGCAGCCGCCAAGCCCGGTCCGTCCGGGCCCGCCGCCGGTGCCGTCGCTCCGGCCGCCCCGCAGATCCAGCTGATCCCGGCTTCCGCACAGGGCGCGCTCGACGCCGCCGAGGAAGCCGTGGACCTGCTCCTGGACGCGGGGCGCACGCCCAGCGACGTCCTGGTGATCACGACCGGCGAACAGCACCCGTGGGCCACCCACGAGCTGTCCTTCGGTGAAACCTCCTACTGGGCCCAGCACGACGCCCGTGACGACGTCTTCTACACGGACGGCACCATCGCGGCCCGCGCCGCGTCGCGTCCGGTGGTCGTGGTCGCCGTCAACGGCGGTTCCGAGGCCGCAGCCGCGAGCGCGCTGTCCCTGGCCCACTCCCGCGCGAACACCCTGCTGATCGTCTGCGGTGACCCGCAGCAGATCAACTCGGTGCTGGGCGCGGGCGTCTGAGTCGCTTCCTCGGCGTCCGGTCGGGCGCTGGGGAGGACTTCAGGCGCCGTTACGGCGGCTTTGCAGGGTGGGCGGTTCGGCATGCCCGGAGGGGCTGGACGCCGTGGCTGCGTACGGGCCTTGGCCGCCTGCAGCCCTGCGTGGGTCGCGGATCGGTACAAGGGCTCGTATGCCGTGCGTTGGGGGCACGGCACAGCACCCGCGTGAGACGGTCCGGCCCGAGGGCTTCAGCGTGCCGCCGCTGCGCGGCGCAGGACCTCCGAGGCGGCGCCACCGGTGCGCGGCAGCGGTGGCGCCGCCCCGGAAGTGGCGAACGGCTCCGGTGCCGAGGCCGAGTGGGGGCGGCGTCCGCCGCGCCCCTCACCGAGGACCTGCCAGCCGTCACGCGTCAGCGTGATGTACGCCCCGCAGCGCAGCCCGTGCAGGGTGCAGGCGTCGCGCAGACCCCACATCCACGCGCCGTCCTCCTCCGTCCAACGCGCGTCGCCGTCACGGCAGTAGAGCAGCACCGCGGTCCGCACCGGAGTGCGGCGCCGCAGATCGTGCGGGATGATCCGGCGCAGCTGCGCGAGCAGCACGTTGCGGAACATCCAGCCGTCGGCCGGGGCCTGGCGGCGTACGAACGAGGCGCTCGCCCGCAGCCGCTCGTCCGGGTCGAGCACGGCGACGACAGCGGTCGCCGGCTGCGGGTGGTGCCGGGCATGCAGTCCGCTGACGACCTCACGGGGGTCGCGCAACAGTGGGATCCCGGCGGCGGCCCATTCCGCGGGTTCGAGCAAGCGGTTGGCGGAAGCGGCGGACGTCGACGCCGCTGCCGAGGCCGGAGCGAATCCGAAGGTCACGGTCCTCCCTTCGGCTACGCGCCCACACTGCGGGCGAGGTCGGATTCCTGGGAGCGCGCACCGCAGCGAAGCCCTACCGGATCGGCGGGCGCGCCGTGCGGGAGCGGACCTCAATTCTTCCTGTCGAACTTGGATGCGGCAACGAGCAATTGAGGCCGTCGACCGTTATCAGATGATGCGCGGCTAATATCCCTACCCAGTGCGCCGCCGGGCCACCCATGGGGCGTTCGAGCACGACACGTTCGTACGTCACGGGGGCGTGCGGCGTCCAGAGGTGTGCGCGGGTGGCCAGGTGACGGTGCCCTGCGCTCCGGGGCTGACACCGTGCCCCGGAGTGTCGGGCATCAGCCCTGCAAGGCCAGCAGGAGCGGCAACACCCCCTGCGCACCGGAGCGTCGGAGCATGCGGGCCGCGACCGCGAGGGTCCACCCCGTCTCCGTGTAGTCGTCCACGAGGAGGACCGGGCCCTGGGCCTCGGCCAGGGCGGAAGCGAGGGCGGGCGGCACGGTCAGAGCGCCGTCGAGTGCCTTCAGCCGCTGGGCGCTGTTGCTCCGGGAACCCGGGTGCGCGTCGCCGGTGTACTCGACGGCACCCAGCAGCGGCAGTCGGCCGACTTCCGCGATGCGCGCTCCCAGGGAGTGGATCAACGCGGGGCGGGTGCGGGACGCCACAGTGACGACGCCGACCGGGCGCGGCTGGGCGTCCGACGTGCCAGAAGCCCAGCCGCCGGGACCCTTGGCCCAGTCGGCCAACACGCTCACCACTGCCTTCGCCACGTCGTCCGGAACGGGCCCGTCTGGAGCCTGGGGCGCGAGCAGGGGCCGCAGCCGGTTGCCCCAGCCGATGTCCGACAGACGCCCCAAGGCGCGTCCCGATGCGGCCTGTTCGCCGGCCGGGATACGTCCCTTGAGATCCACTCCGATCGCCGGCAGCCCCGTGGGCCACATGCGACGGGGCTCCACCTCGACCCCCGCCCGGCCCAGGTCCACGCGCGCGGCGTCGAGTGCCTCCTCGGACGTGTCGGCGACGAAGCGCGGGCCCGTGCAGTTGTCGCAACGACCGCACGGCTTGGCGGCCTCGTCGTCAAGCTGGCGCTGAAGGAACTCCATGCGGCAGTCCGTCGTCGACGCGTACGCGCGCATGGCCTGCTGTTCGGTCTCCCGCTGACGCGCCACCCACGCGTACCGCTCGGCGTCGTACGTCCATGGCTGCCCGGTCGAGATCCAGCCGCCCTTGACCCGCTTGACCGCACCGTCCACGTCGAGGACCTTGAGCATGGTCTCCAGGCGGGACCGGCGCAGTTCCACCAGGGGCTCCAGAGCGGGCAGCGACAGGGGCTTCTCCGCGTGCGCGAGGAGATCGAGCGTGCGGCGCACCAGCTCTTCCGAAGGGAAGGCGAGCGACGCGAAGTACTTCCAGATCGCCTCGTCTTCCTTCCCCGGGAGCAGGAGCACCTCGGCGTGCTCCACACCGCGTCCCGCGCGGCCCACCTGCTGGTAGTAGGCGATGGGGGAGGAGGGCGAGCCGAGGTGCACCACGAAGCCCAGATCGGGCTTGTCGAAACCCATGCCGAGCGCGGAGGTGGCGACCAGCGCCTTCACCTTGTTGGCGAGCAGGTCCTCCTCGGCCTGCTGACGATCGGCGTTCTCCGTCTTGCCCGTGTACGAGGAGACCGTGTGCCCGCGCTGCCGGAGGAAGGCGGTGACCTCCTCGGCGGCGGCCACGGTGAGCGTGTAGATGATCCCGGAGCCGGGCAGTTCGTCGAGGTGCTCGGCGAGCCAGGCCATCCGATGCGCGGCGTCCGACAGCCGCAGCACGCTCAGACTCAGGCTGTCGCGGTCCAGCGGGCCACGCAGAACGAGGGCGTCCGAGCTGCCGCCGGTGCCGAGTTGTTCCGCGACGTCGGCCGTCACCCGCGCGTTGGCGGTGGCCGTGGTCGCGAGCACCGGCACACCGGGCGGGAGGTCGGCGAGCATGGTGCGCAGCCGGCGGTAGTCCGGCCGGAAGTCGTGGCCCCAGTCGGAGATGCAGTGGGCCTCGTCCACCACCAGGAGCCCGGTCGCCGCCGCGAGCCGAGGCAGCACCTGGTCCCGGAAGTCCGGGTTGTTGAGGCGCTCCGGACTGACCAGCAGAACGTCCACCTCACCCGCGGCGATCTCGTCCTGAACGGCCTCCCACTCCTCGGTGTTCGAGGAGTTGATGGTCCGGGCGTGGATGCCGGCCCGGGCCGCAGCCTCGACCTGGTTCCGCATGAGAGCGAGCAGCGGGGAGACGATCACTGTCGGACCGCTGCCCTGCGCCCGCAGCAGCGAGGTCGCCACGAAGTAGACCGCGGACTTGCCCCAGCCCGTGCGCTGGACGACCAGGGCACGTCGTCTGTCGGCGACCAGTGCCTCGATCGCCCGCCACTGGTCCTCGCGCAGCCGGGCCGCTCCCGAGACGTCCCCGACGAGACGGGCGAGGACCGTGTCGGCCGCCGCCCGCAGATCCGCGTTGTTCGTGTGCTCCATGCGTTCCATGAAACAGGACGGCAGTGACAACGGGAGCGGTGCACCGGGAGACACGAGAGCCGGGAGGCTCCCGGTGACGTGTCCCTGATTGAAGTTATCCACAGGGCAAACCGGAGCTTCGCATTCCGCGAGATCGTCTCCGCATGACGAACCACAGCGAAGCGACTGGATCCCCTGAGAACAGCGACATCGCCGGGCCCGACGCACCGGGCGGGCACAAGGACGACGGGCGGCGGAAGCGGGAGCCGAACGCGGGCGACACCGCCGGACCGCACGCCCCCAGCCCCATGCACGACGGTCACGGCGGCGAGCACCAGGTCACCCTGCGCACCCCGGCCGAACTCGCCGACGCCCTGCCGTATCTGCTCGGGTACCGCCCCGAGGACAGCATCGTCCTGGTCGCCCTGCACGACAAGGACGGACGCGGACGGTTCGGAGGGCGGGCCCGGCTCGGTATCCCCGCCAACGCGGACGACTGGCCGTCCGCAGCCGGACAACTGGCCCACGGCCTGGTGACGGGCAGCGAGCGCCGAGGGGCCAGGCCCGAGTCGATGGTCGCCTTCCTCTGCCAGGAGCCGCGGAAGGGCGAGACCGGGCAGCAGGTCATGGAGCGGCTGAGGCCGCTGGCCCAGAGGCTGCGCGTCGAGTGCGGCTCCCGGGACGTGGTGGTGGTCGAGGCGCTGTGCATCTCGGAGGGGCGCTATTGGTCGTACTGCTGTGACAACGCGGCATGCTGCCCGCAGGAGGGAGCGCCCATGGGCCTGCCCGGCACCTCCGTGCTGGCCGCCGCGGCCACTTACGCGGGGATCCAGGTGCGCGGCACGCTGCGGGAGCTGCGGGCCCGGCTGCTGCCTTGGGAGAACGCCGCCGCCCTCGAACAGGAGGCCGCCCTCGACACCGCCAGCGTGACGCTGGTCCCGAGGCTCTTGGACGAGGTGGGCCGCGCCTCCGTGGCCGACGAGACACTGGAGCTGGCCGGGAGGGTCCTGGACCGCTTCGCCGAGGCGACTCCCGTCTCCGGCATGCTCCTGGCGGACCTCCGCGACGACGAACTTCTCGGGTGCGACGAGGCCGCCCGGCTGATCCTCGGTCTCCAGGACCGCGCGACCCGCGACCGCGCGGCCGAGTGGATGGAGGGCGACGAGGCCGCACGCGCCCTTCGTCTCTGGCGGACGCTGGCCCGCCGCTGCGTCGGCCCCTACGGCGAACATGCCGCTGCACCGCTCACTCTCGCGGGCTGGGTCGCATGGTCCACCGGCGATGAACTGGAGGCCAGGGAAGCCCTCGCCATGGCCCTGGGCGCGGATCCCGACTACCTCTTCGCCCGTCTCCTGCACCAGGCTTGCAACGAAGGCCTCGACCCGGAGTCGATCCGTACCTGCCTGCGGGCGGAGCGCGAGGGCCGTGGGCGAGCGGTGGTCGACCACGCCATGATCCGTGCGCACGTCCCCGACGCCGTCGGGCGAGAGACAGCGGTGCCACAGCCCCACCCCGAACCCACGCTCACAGCGGCGCCTTCACGCCGTCGCCGCCGCTCCCGTTCCGCCGGTGCCGCCGACACCGCCGCCGGCCGGACCCGTGCCGGCAGCGACATGAGCACGCCTACTTCGCTCCGGCGTAAGCCGACAGGCACCAGGCGCCCTGCAGGTGCCGCGGAAGCCGGCCTTCGCTCCGAGCGTGCGACGACGGGTCCCGCGCGATCCGGCAGTGCGCGCACGGGAGGCACGCGTGCGCGCACCTCACGGAAGGCAGCCATGCCGTGCCGGGACGCGGGGCAGGAAGGCGTGCAGCCTGGCCACGGTACGGAGGGGGAGGAGTGACCCGTCGCGCCCTGCCGCCGGGTGGCCTTGGCGCACAAGGGACGGGGCACGGGCGTGACTCGGAAGACGTCCACGGCGTTCACCTGAGTGGCGGAACGCCCGAACGGGGTGTGACGCCCCACCGCCCCTGCCCCGTCGGAGCCCTCCGGCACCGGCGCCGAACCCGATCGAGGCGCACAGAGCGCAGAGGAAGCCCTCCCATGCATCAGCCGACTCCGCCCTCCTCCGCTGCCGGCGACCGCCGCTCCACAGACGGGCCTCCACCGCCCTTCGCGCCGGGCCTCGGCCTGCCCGGGGTTGGCGCTCCGCCGTCGGGGGACCAGGGCGCCCTTCCGCGACCAGTGGCCCGTGTCGACGGTTACGGGCCCAGGTTCCCCGGAGGTGTCTCACACGTCTCGCTGCCCACCGGCCCGGACTCTCGCTCCCCCTCACCGCCGGGCCCGGGCCCTTCGTCGCCTCGATGGGCGGGCCAGAGCCGTCGCCCCGGAGCCAGGTCGAGGCACGACGGCCCACCCGCACCGCCCTCGGGCCAAGACCGAGCGTCGGCGCCCCTGGGGCACACGCCCCCGCCCCGCGGTGCCACGATCCCCGGACTGCGCTGGTCCGCAGACCTGCCGCCCGCCCACACCGCCATGATCTGTGTCGCCCTTCCCGGCCTGGCCATCTCGACGGAGGAAGGGCAGATGACCGGACGGGGGCTGGAAGGGTTCTACCGCGGCGGCCGACGCGTGCTCTCCCGGTGCGAGATCCGCGTGGGCGGACGGGAACCGCTCGCGGTGCAGGCTCGCATGGCCTCGGCCGACCGCGCCAGGTTCGTGGGCACGCTCCGCACGTCCCCGCAGGCCGGCCCGGACCCGGACGTGGTGGTGGAACGCAACCGCTTCGCCGACGGCACGGAGCGGATCACCCTGCACAGTGCGGCTCCCCGCCCGATGCGCCTGCCGGTCGAGGTGGTCCTGGGCACGGACCTGGCCGACCTCGGTTCGATCGCCGCGGGCACCGCGGGACCCGAACTCCCCGCAAGCGTTCACGGCTCCGGACTGCGCTGGTCCTGCCCCACAGGCAACGCGTCCGTGACGGCCGAACCGCCTCCCTCGGACGCCCTGGCCTCGGCCGGGCTGCTGCGGTGGGAGCTCGACCTGCCGCCGGGCGGAAGCAGAAGTGTGGAACTGCGGGTGCGGCCGGACGGTGCCGGGCCTCTCCGAGCCGTGGGCCGCGCCGCGACCAGCCCTCTGGCCGCGGCGTGTGCGGAAGGCGACGACCCCAGAATCTCCGCCCTCTTACGGACGAGCATCGAGGACCTCCAATCTCTCTTACTGCGTGACTCCGCGAACCCCGCCGACACCCATCTCGCGGCCGGTGCACCCTGGCGCTGCGGTCTGGCACCCGCCGACGCGCTCGTCGCCGCCCGGATGGCCCTGCCGCTCGGCACCGGCCTGGCGGCGGGGACGCTGCGGATCCTCGCCCGGACCCAACTCACCGGCCCGGGACCGCAGTCCGGGATGATTCCCGGCCCGAGACGGGACGCCGGGCCGTACCTTCCGCCGCAGTGCACCGGTACGGAGGCGACGCTGCTCTTCCCCGTACTGCTCGCCGAAGCCAGACGCTGGGGGCTCGGCGAGCAGGAGACGGAGGAACTGCTGCCCGCAGCCGAGCGCTGCCTGACCTGGCTGCGGACCACCGTGGGCGACGACGCGTACCTGCGCGACCCACACCCTGGCGGACCCATTCGCTGCGAGACACAGGCCCACGCCCACCGTGCCGCACTGCTCGGTGCCGATCTGCTCGACGCCTGCGGCCGTACCGGCGGAGCGGCACTCCGGGAGTGGGCGCAGACCTTACGCCCCGCGTTCCGGGAGGACTTCTGGCTCGACGACCGCGGGGGCGGCCGGCCCGCGGCAGCCCGTGCCCCTGACGGCAGGCCCGTGCCTCACCTGGGTGCGGCCGCCGTCCACCTCCTCGATACCGGCCTGCTGGGCGGGGGCGCGGTGGCACCCGGTCTGCTCGACAAGGTCCAGACCGAGAAGCTCGCCCGGCTGCTCGGCAGCCCTGTCATGGACTCGGGCTGGGGCCTGCGTGGACTGGGCGCGAAGGAACCGGGATTCAATCCGTTCGGCCACCGCGCCGGGGCCGTACGGATAGGGGAGACGGCACTCGCCGTCGCCGGTCTGGCCGCCGCGGGCTACGAGAAGGAGGCGAGCTCGCTGCTGCGCGGTGTACTCGAGGCCTCCGAGACGTTCGCCCATCGCCTGCCCGAGATGTACGCGGGGGACCAGCGCACGGAGGGAAGCGCTCCCCTCCCGCACCCGGCGGCCTGCCGCCCCGCGGCCACCCCTGCGGCGGCCGGAATCCTGTTGCTCACCACGCTCGCCGGTATCCGCCCCGACGCCCCGGCCGGGACCGTCACCCTGCGCCCGGTGCGCAGCGCACCCCTGGGCGAGGTCGGCTTTACGGGACTGCGCGTGGTGGGCGCCCCGTTCTCCGTGCGGGTCAGCCGACTCGGCCTCGTCATGGTCGAGGAGGCGGCCGAAGGGCTGCAGCTGGGGGCCTGACCTGCCACCTGACCTGCCACGACAGACCACCGCCTGATCACCGGGAGTCGACAGTGCAGTGCATACCCGACCGAAGTGGATCAGTAAGCGAAGCGAGCCGCGAAGGGAGTGTTTATCGTCAGGCAGACGACTATGATCGCCGCATGCCCTACGACCCGTCAGCGTTTCCGCCCTTCGCCGTCACCGTGGACCTGGTCGTACTGACCGTGCGTCGCCATGCCCTGTGCGCGCTGGCGGTACGGAGGGGCGAACCACCGTTCCAGGGGCGTTGGGCGCTCCCCGGCGGTTTCGTACGGGCCGACGAGCACCTGGCACAGGCCGCGGCGCGCGAGCTGGCCGAGGAGACAGGGCTGCGCGTCCACGACCCGGCCGTCCCCGCCCAGGACAACGGCGCGCACCTGGAGCAGCTCGCCACCTATGGCGACCCCAAGAGGGACCCCAGGATGCGGGTCGTCAGTGTTGCCCACCTCGCCCTGGCTCCCGACCTGCCCGCGCCCAGAGCGGGCGGCGACGCCAGCAACGCGCGCTGGGCCCCGGTCGAGGAACTGCTGCAGCAGGGCGGTTTCGGGCGGGACGCCGAGCCGGTCGCCCCGCTCGCCTTCGACCACGCGCAGATTCTGGCGGACGGAGTGGAACGAGCCCGCTCCAAGATCGAGTACTCGTCGCTGGCCACAGCCTTCTGCCCGCCCGAGTTCACGGTCGGAGAACTGCGTCGTGTCTACGAGGCGGTGTGGGGCGTGGCGCTCGACCCGCGCAACTTCCACCGCAAGGTCACGGGCACCCCGGGCTTCCTGGTGCCCACCGGTGGGACGACCACCCGCCAGGGCGGCCGCCCGGCACAGCTCTTCCGGGCAGGTGGCGCGACACTGCTCAACCCTCCGATGCTGCGCCCCGAAGTGTGACGCCGGGCCTGGCACGCGACCCGCCCGTAGCCCGGACCAGGGTGATTGCCCCACTCGAGACGGCCTCGCGCTGCCCGGAAAAACGGACATAGCGCGCTATCTTGCTGTGAGTGATCCAGGCCTTCGGACTGACCAGCAACCCTCGCAAAGAGCTTCCGCCCGCCGCCGACGACGTCTCCTTCGAGGCGCGAGCGGGCCGCGTCACCGCGCTGCTCGGAGCACCGGGCGCCGGCAAGACCACAGTCCTCAGGCTGATGCTCGAGCTCCAACAAGGCCGTGGCATCACCTACTTCCGAGGCCGTCCTCTGCACCGCATCGCCCACCCCTCACGCGAGGTCGGCGTGCTGCTGGGCGACGTGCCGGGGCACCCGGCCCGCACGGTCCGTGGCCACCTGCGCATGCTGTGCGCCGCCGCGGGGGTTCCGGTCCGGCGCGCTGACGAAGTCCTCGAGGCGGTCGGACTCGTGAGCCTGCGCGACGAACGCCTCGGTGCCCTCTCGCGCGGCATGGACCGCCGCCTCGGCCTGGCCTGCGTCCTGCTGGCCGACCCGCACACCCTCGTCCTGGACGATCCGGCCGACGGGCTCTCCGTCCGTGAGGGTGGCTGGCTGCACGGCATGCTTCGCGCACACGCCGGCCACGGCGGCACGGTCCTGTTCACCACGGCCGACCCCAAGGAGGCCGCGCGCACCGCCGACCGGGTCGTCACGCTGGAGCAGGGCAGACTCGTGGCCGACCAGGAGGCCGCGGAGTTCTCGCGCACGCGCCTGCGTCCCCGTGTAGCCGTACGCAGCCCGCACGCGGCCCGTCTGGCGGCTCTCCTGGCCAAGCAGGCCCGCACCGCGCAGCGCTCCGTCGAAGTCGCACGAGAAGGCGACAACCGCCTCTCCGTGTACGGCAGTACCTGCGCGGACGTCGGGGAGACCGCGTTCCGCCACGGCATCGTCGTCCACCAACTCGCCGACGAGATCGGCGACATGGGCCCCGGAGCGGGAGCTGTGCGGCCGGGTGAGCCGTGCAGCGAGCGTGATGAGGGCCGGGGTGAATCGGAGCCACCCGCGGACGAGCGGCAGCGGGCCGACGCGGCGCGAGCCTCCGCCGACAAGCTGAATCACGACGGCCCCGAGCCGGATCACGACAACGCCGAGCCGGATCACAACAGCGTCGAGCCGGAGGGAGCCAGTGCCGAGCCGGAGCGAATCCCTGCCCAGCCGGGTCACGTCACCAACGCACTCTGGCCAACCGCCGCCCCCCGGGCCGACGAGCCGGAGCCCTCCCTCGACGCGTCGACGCCGACCGTAGCGGAGCCAGTGGCCACCGTCCCGGAGCTGCGACCCGGCATCGAGCTGAAGTCTGCCGCCGACGTTCCAGGACCAGCCGTCGACGAGCCGCTGCCCACCCCCGGGCATGCACAGCCCGCCCCTGAACTGCGCCCCACCCTCGAACTGCAGCCCACCGCTGCCGCACCGGAACCAGCCGCCGGCAAGGCGCTGCCCCCCTCCGGCCCTGCGCAGCCCGACGCCGAGCCTCACGAGCGCCCAGACGCGCCCGCGGCCGACCGCGTGGGCAATGCCGCCGCCCCTCCCCAGGAGGAGGCGACAGCCCCCTCCTCACGCCCTGTGCCCCACGCCGTCGAAGCCCGCATGGCGCGCGCCCTCGACTCATTGCCCCCTCTGCCGCCTCCCATCTCCGTCCGCCCCGCCCCCAGCCCGCTCCGCCCCCTCCGCTACGAGATCCGCCGTGCCGCCGGGATCGGCACCGGCTTCCTCACCGGGGCCGTCGTGCTCGTCGTGTCCGCCGTGACCGCCGTCGTGCTCGCCCGTATCGGGCACACGCCGCAGCCGCGTCTGCTGGCCGCGTGGCCGCGGGAGCTGCCCCTGCCGCCCGCGGCGCTCGGGGCGGGACTGCTGGGCGCGCTGGCCTTCGGTGACGAGTTCCGCCACCCTGCCCTGGCAGCGGACCGCGGCACCGTGCCCCGCCGGTTGGGGCTGCTGGCCGCCAAACTGCTCGTCGCCTCGGCCACCGCGCTGGTGCTGGCCGTCCTCACCGTCGGCTGCGACACCGAGGTGCTCTATCTCGTCTACGGACGGGAGCTCGCGCAGGTTCCCGCCGACTGGCTGCCGCTGAGTGCGAGTTGGATCGGTCTCGTCGTCGGCTGTGCCTGGGCGGGCGTACTGGCCGCCGGAGTCTTCCGGTCCACGACGGCGGGCCTCGCCGCGGTGGCCGCCGTACCCCTCCTCGTCGTACCCGTCGTGCACAAGCTCCTGGACGGACCGTCCGTTCGAACCGCGGCCGGGCTGCCCATGCGGCTGCGAGAGGTCCTCGTGCCGCGGTGGCCCTTCGGAGGGGAGCGCTACCTGGAAGCCGCGCTCGGAGTGCTGTCCCAACCCGTCGGCGGCGCAATGACGTTGTCGCTGACCGCACTGCTCTGCGCGTACCTGCTCGCCACCCTGCGGAGCAGATTCCGGTGACGACTGTCCGTAACCCCTCGTCCAGCCATGCGCACAACTCCCCGCAGAACGCCCATTTCTTTCCGATAAGGCGTCAATTGCGACGGGGTGAGCGATCACCCTTTCGTGTGCTTTTCACCAAAGACCTCAAGGGAGTTGGAGACGGCGCCGACAAAGGATGCGTGAGTACCCTTGCGCACACCATGATGACCGCCGCCCGCTCCGCTGACTCCGGCCTCACGAGCCCGGGCGAACTCGACCGCTACCCGTACGCCGAGGCGCCCGCCGTCGACCGCGTCGGGGTCTCTGCCTGGGACGGCGCGGACCCAGAGCTGGGCCGTGTGGGCCGACGCGCCGCGGGCAGCCGCGGACGCGGGCTGCACGGCCAACTCGTCCAGCAGCTGGGTCAGATGATCGTCTCCGGCGATCTGGGCGCCGACCGCCCGCTGGTGCCCGAGGAGATCGGCCAGCGCTTCGAGGTCTCCCGCACCGTCGTCCGCGAGTCGCTCCGCGTCCTGGAGGCCAAGGGCCTGGTGAGCGCCCGCCCGAACGTCGGCACGCGTGTGCGCCCGGTCAGCGACTGGAACCTCCTCGATCCGGACATCATCGAGTGGCGGGCCTTCGGGCCGCAGCGCGACGACCAGCGCCGCGAGCTGAGCGAGCTGCGGTGGACGATCGAGCCGCTCGCCGCCCGCCTCGCCGCCGGCCACGGGCGCGAGGACGTCCAGCAGCGCCTGGTGGACATGGTCGAGATCATGGGCCACGCGATGGCTCAGGGCGACGCGCTCACGTTCTCCCGCGCCGACTCCGAGTTCCACTCGCTGCTCATCCAGGTCGCGGGCAACCGCATGCTGGAGCACCTCTCGGGGATCGTGTCCTCGGCCCTCCAGGTCTCGGGCGGTCCGGTCACGGGCTGTGACCGTCCGAACGAGGCGTCGCTGGCGCACCACGGCCGCATCTGTGACGCCCTCGCCGCCGGTGACGGAGCCGCGGCCGAGACGGCGATGCGCCAACTCCTCACGGTCCACCCCGAGGTGGAACGGGTAGTGCCCGCCCCGCGCGAGCACTGACCGCGTTCCGCGGGCGGCGCGGTCGGGTGTGCCACCCCCCTCCTGTGGCAGCGCCCGATCGATGGACCGCCTCCCGTCGGACCCCGCAGGATCCTTCGCGATCCTGCGGGGTCCGACGGCGCGAAGGGGGCCGCCCGTCCGCCGCAGCGGTAAAGTCACGTCCAGGAGTGACTGCCTCTATCCGTATCTGACCGCTTTTATTCGCTTACGGGGTGTGACTCGGGCCACGCGGATTGGGCGTAACGCTCGCGGGAAGAACGCGATGACCTAAGAGGTGACAGCCGCGGAGGGAATACGGACGCCGTTCACGGCGCTGTGCATCTTCCCGGCCCCCGCCCGCGCCGTCGGCCCATCCCCAAGCCGGCGGTCGGCCCCTGTCCACCGTGGACGGAGCCGGAAGCCGTTTTCCAACGTTCCGAGAGGTTGTTCGTGTCGGCCAGCACATCCCGTACGCTCCCGCCGGAGATCGCCGAGTCCGTCTCTGTCATGGCGCTCATTGAGCGGGGAAAGGCTGAGGGGCAGATCGCCGGCGATGACGTGCGTCGGGCCTTCGAAGCTGACCAGATTCCGGCCACTCAGTGGAAGAACGTACTGCGCAGCCTCAACCAGATCCTCGAGGAAGAGGGTGTGACGCTGATGGTCAGTGCCGCAGAGCCCAAGCGCACCCGAAAGAGCGTCGCAGCGAAGAGTCCCGCCAAGCGCACCGCCACCAAGACGGTCGCGGCCAAGGCGGTGACCACCCGGAAGGCCACCGCCACCGCCACGCCGACGGCGCCCGCTGCCGAGTCAGGCGTCGAGGACGACGCGCCCGCCAAGAAGGCAGCCGCCAAGAAGACGACCGCCAAGAAGGCGGCCGCGAAGAAGACCGTCGCCAAGAAGACGGCGGCCAAGAAGACCAGCGCCAAGAAGGACGACGCCGAACTCCTGGAAGAGGAGGTGCTCGAGGAGGCAGCCCCCGGCAAGGCCGGTGAGGAGCCCGAGAGCACGCCGGAGAACGCGGGCTTCGTGCTGTCCGACGAGGACGAGGACGACGCGCCCGCCCAGCAGGTCGCCGCCGCCGGCGCCACCGCCGACCCGGTCAAGGACTACCTCAAGCAGATCGGCAAGGTCCCGCTGCTCAACGCCGAGCAGGAGGTCGAGCTCGCCAAGCGCATCGAGGCCGGTCTGTTCGCCGAGGACAAGCTGGCCAACGCCGACAAGCTCGCCCCCAAGCTCAAGCGCGAGCTGGAGATCATCGCCGAGGACGGCCGCCGGGCCAAGAATCACCTCCTGGAGGCCAACCTCCGCCTGGTGGTCTCCCTGGCCAAGCGCTACACCGGCCGCGGCATGCTCTTCCTGGACCTGATCCAGGAGGGCAACCTCGGTCTGATCCGCGCGGTCGAGAAGTTCGACTACACCAAGGGCTACAAGTTCTCCACGTACGCCACCTGGTGGATCCGTCAGGCGATCACCCGCGCCATGGCCGACCAGGCCCGCACCATCCGTATCCCGGTGCACATGGTCGAGGTCATCAACAAGCTCGCGCGCGTCCAGCGCCAGATGCTCCAGGACCTGGGCCGCGAGCCCACCCCGGAGGAGCTGGCCAAGGAACTCGACATGACCCCGGAGAAGGTCATCGAGGTCCAGAAGTACGGCCGCGAGCCCATCTCGCTGCACACCCCGCTGGGCGAGGACGGCGACAGCGAGTTCGGTGACCTCATCGAGGACTCCGAGGCGGTCGTCCCGGCGGACGCGGTCAGCTTCACGCTCCTCCAGGAGCAGCTGCACTCCGTCCTGGACACGCTGTCCGAGCGCGAGGCGGGCGTCGTCTCCATGCGCTTCGGTCTCACCGACGGTCAGCCGAAGACCCTCGACGAGATCGGCAAGGTCTACGGCGTCACGCGCGAGCGGATCCGCCAGATCGAGTCCAAGACCATGTCGAAGCTGCGCCACCCGTCCCGTTCGCAGGTGCTGCGCGACTACCTCGACTAGTCGCCGGTCGTACGACGCGGAAGGCCCGGCCCCCTCAGGGGGCCGGGCCTTCGTCGTGCCCTGCTTCCCCGGGGGTGCGGCGTGGCGCGGGGTGAATCACTCTGGGTGTTCAGCGAACACCACGGAGTGAGGAGTGCGTATGCGTCGTCGCCTTGCCCGGGCCCTGGCCCGACCGCTGGTCCTGGCAGCCGCGGCAGCCGCCATATCAGTGGCCTCCAGCGCCCCTGTGGCCGCCGACAGCGTGGTCATAGGCGGTTTCCCTGTCGATGTGTCCCAGAGCCCGTGGACGGTCGCTCTGTCCAGCCGTGACCGGTTCGGAGGTACGCGTGCGGGACAGTTCTGCGGCGGTGTGGCGGTCGGTCGCAGCACGGTGCTCACCGCCGCCCACTGCCTGGACAAGGAGGTCCTGGGTGTGGCGCCGGAGCGCGTACGTGACCTCAAGGTCATAGCGGGGCGCACGGACCTGCTCTCGGACCGCAGCGGCCGGGAGATCGCCGTGCGGCGTTCCTGGGTGAACCCGGCGTACGACGGCGTCAGCAACTTCGGGGACTACGCCGTACTCACCCTGGCCGAACCTCTGCCCGCCGGTTCGATCATCGGTATGGCGGCCGACGGTGATCCCGCGTACGCGGTGGGCGGGACCGCGATGGTCTACGGGTGGGGCGACACCTCCGGCGCCGGCCAGTATCCGAACAGCCTGCGCGCCGCGCGGGTGCGCGTGATCTCCGATGAGCTGTGCGAGGACGCCTATCCGGGCGGATCCGACGGCACGTACGAAGCCGAGAGCATGCTGTGCGCGGGGGAGAGGGAGGGAGGCCGGGACGCCTGCCAGGGCGACAGCGGGGGGCCGCTGGTGGCCCGGGGGCGGTTGATCGGGCTCGTGTCCTGGGGGATCGGCTGCGGGCGGGCCGGCAGCCCCGGGGTCTACATGCGTGTGTCCGACATCATGCGGGCGCTCCGCTGGACGCGGGGGTGAGGAAGGCTCGAAGGGTGTCCCGCGGAGCCTGGGCGGGCCTGTGCGGACGAGGATGGGCGGCTGCCTCTGCTGTCAGAGGCAGCCGCCCATTCACCGGCCTGTGCCGGGCTGGCTCGTCGTCGGAACGCGAGGTGTCAGCGCTCTTCTTCGGAGGCGGTCGCGGGAACGGTCGTGAGCCGCTCCGTCTCGTCCTGTATCTCAGCGGCGATCTTCTTGAGTTCCGGCTCGAACTTGCGGCCGTGGTGGGCGCAGAAGAGCAGTTCTCCGCCGCTGAGCAGCACGACGCGCAGGTACGCCTGGGCGCCGCAGCGGTCGCAGCGATCAGCGGCCGTCAGGTGGCTCGCGGGGGTCAGAACAGTAGTCACGTCGCCTCTTCTCTAGCTCGACGAGCTGTCGTACCAGGGTCAACATCCAACCAGCCATAAAACGTTCCCGCTCGTGGCTTTTCCTCGAAAAAATCTTGCGAGGCGGCTGTCTGCTGCCGGTTGGCGGCGAATGTGCCGTATTGCGTGTCTATGTGCTTACGGGGCTTCGCGTTGTATCGGTGGTCGGTCCTCCCGGCTGGGTTGCCGGTTGTTCATGAGGACGTGCCCGGAGCCTAAATGGTTCATGCCTGGAAGGGAACGTGATGTGTACTTCACTCCATCGAGGGATCGAACACACATGCGAGCCTGGACTAGTCTGAGTCTCTGACGAGGGTGGCGTTACAACGGCTCTACCAGGCCTCGGTACCCTCTCACCGGTGACTGAAGCCGCGCCCTTACCCACAAGGGCCCCATCTGAAATTCAGCGAGGAGCGAACCGCGTGACCGCCGAATCGTCCGTGCCGTCCACAGCTCTGCTGGCAGGAGCAGACCGGGACGGATCCAACTACACCGCGCGGCACCTGCTCGTCCTTGAGGGGCTCGAAGCCGTGCGCAAGCGCCCGGGCATGTATATCGGGTCGACCGACAGCCGCGGTCTCATGCACTGCCTCTGGGAGATCATCGACAACTCCGTCGACGAGGCCCTGGGCAACTACTGCGACCACATCGAGGTCATCCTCCAGGACGACGGATCCGTCGAGGTCCGGGACAACGGCCGGGGTATCCCGGTCGACGTCGAGCCCAAGACCGGCCTCTCCGGTGTCGAGGTCGTCATGACCAAGCTGCACGCCGGCGGCAAGTTCGGCGGCGGCTCGTACGCCGCCTCCGGCGGCCTGCACGGCGTCGGCGCCTCCGTGGTGAACGCCCTCTCCGCCCGCCTGGACATCGAGGTGGACCGCGGCGGGCAGACCCACGCCATCAGCTTCCGGCGCGGCGTCCCGGGCGCTTTCGCCGGGAACGGCCCGGACGCCAAGTTCGAGGCCAAGGGCGGGCTGCGCAAGACCAAGAAGATCCCGAAGAGCCGCACCGGCACGCGCGTGCGGTACTGGGCCGACCGCCAGATCTTCCTCAAGGACGCCAAGCTCGCCCTGGAGACGCTCCACCAGCGCGCCCGCCAGACCGCGTTCCTGGTGCCCGGCCTGACCATCGTCGTGCGCGACGAGTACGGGCTCGGCGAGGGCGGCAGCAAGGGCGAGGAGTCCTTCCGCTTCGACGGCGGAATCAGCGAGTTCTGCGAGTACCTGGCGAACGACAAGCCGGTCTGCGACGTCCTCCGCTTCTCCGGGCAGGGCACCTTCAAGGAGACGGTCCCCGTTCTGGACGACCACGGCCAGATGACGCCCACCGAGGTCACTCGCGAACTCGGCGTCGACGTCGCGCTGCGCTGGGGCACGGGATATGACACGACGCTCAAGTCGTTCGTGAACATCATCGCCACCCCCAAGGGCGGTACGCATGTCGCCGGTTTCGAGCAGGCCGTCGCCAAGACGATGAACGAGGTGCTGCGCACCAAGAAGCTGCTGCGCGTGGCCGAGGACGACATCGTCAAGGACGACGCCCTGGAAGGCCTCACCGCGGTCGTCACGGTGCGCCTCGCCGAGCCCCAGTTCGAGGGCCAGACCAAGGAGGTGCTCGGTACCTCGGCGGCTCGCCGGATCGTGACCAACGTGGTCGTCAAGGAGCTCAAGGCGTTCCTGACCTCCACGAAGCGGGACGCCGCGCAGCAGGCCCGTGTGGTGCTGGAGAAGGCCGTCGCCGCGGCCCGTACGCGCATCGCCGCCCGTCAGCACAAGGACGCGCAGCGGCGCAAGACGGCCCTGGAGTCCTCCTCGTTGCCGGCCAAGCTCGCCGACTGCCGCAGCGACGACGTCGACCGCAGCGAACTGTTCATCGTCGAGGGCGACTCCGCGCTCGGTACGGCGAAGCTCGCCCGGAACTCCGAGTTCCAGGCACTGCTGCCGATCCGGGGCAAGATCCTCAACGTCCAGAAGTCGTCCGTGACGGACATGCTGAAGAACGCCGAGTGCGGCGCGATCATCCAGGTCATAGGAGCCGGATCGGGCCGGACCTTCGACATCGACACGGCTCGCTACGGCAAGATCATCATGATGACCGACGCCGACGTCGACGGCTCGCACATCCGCACCCTGCTCCTGACCCTGTTCCACCGCTACATGCGGCCCATGGTCGAGGCCGGCCGGGTCTTCGCGGCGGTGCCGCCGCTGCACCGGATCGAGATCGTCCAGCCGAAGAAGGGCCAGGACAAGTACGTCTACACGTACTCGGACCGGGAACTGCGCGACAAGCTCATGGAGTTCCAGAGCAAGGGCATCCGCTACAAGGACTCGATCCAGCGTTACAAGGGTCTCGGCGAGATGGACGCCGACCAGCTGGCCGAGACGACCATGGACCCGCGCCACCGCACTCTGCGCCGGATCAACCTCTCCGACCTGGAGTCGGCCGAGCAGGTCTTCGACCTGCTGATGGGCAACGACGTCGCGCCGCGCAAGGAGTTCATCTCCAACTCGGCGGCGATACTGGACCGGTCGCGGATCGACGCGTAGCCGCTGCGCGGGCTGAGGCCTGGCAGGGGCGGGGCGTCGTCGGCAGCCGGCGTGAACCGCTCGTGGACGTCGCTGTGCCGCCCTGGTTCAGGGGCGGCGTCAGCGGTGTCCGAATGAGGCGGCCGGACACGCCCCCGGCCCTGCCCGCCGCCGTCTGGGGCGTCGGCATCGGACTGCGTGTCGGCCTCTTCGGTCGGCCGCAGTGCGTTACGCCTATCGAAAGGGTCTGGTGCGGCCACCAGCGGGTTGAGTCACCTGAAGGGGTGAAGCGAGAGGGGAAGAAGAGTCGGGGATCTTCCCGTTCTGTCCATCCTTGGGTATGCAGCCAAGCAAGGACCGTCCCCGTGACAGCGGGGCCGGGCAGGACAGTTGGGTCGAGACTCTCGACGCTCATGACCCGGTCCCGGCCGAAGAGGCCGGGCACCTCAGGTACGACGACCCCTGGTACGACGCCCTCGCCTCCGGCTGGGGCGAGTCGGCCGGTGCCGGGGAGCCCGCTCCGGCGGTGGTGCCGTCGGCGCGAAGGGAGGGCGAGACCGGGGCCGCACCGGCCGAGGTGTACCTGGAGGTGCAGCGCAGTGCGGCCTTTCAGGAGGTGCGGCGGCGGTACCGGAGGTTCGTGGTGCCGGCCTTCGTGGCCTTCTTCGCCTGGTACGTGGGCTATGTCGTGGCTGCCACGACCGCGCCGGAGCTGATGGCCCGGCCCGTGGCGGGAGCGGTGAACGTGGCGATGGCCGCGGGGCTCGGGCAGTTCCTGACCACGTTCCTGCTCACCTGGGCGTACGCCCGGCACGCGCGGCTGCGCAGGGACCGGGCGGCGCTCGAACTGCGCTGGGACACACAGGAACTGACACGTGGAGCGAACGGCGGTGTCTCGTGACCGGGGAGCACCAGACGCTGGCGCTGCTGCTGTTCAGTGCGTTCGTCGCCGTCACGCTGGCGATCACGACCTGGGTGAGTCGTAAACGGCGTGGTTCGGCGGAGGAGTTCTACGCGGGCGGGCGGCTCTTCTCACCCATGGAGAATGGTTTTGCCCTCGCGGGCGACTACATGTCGGCCGCCTCCTTCCTGGGAGTCACCGGGCTCATCGCGCTGTTCGGCTACGACGGGCTGCTCTATGTCGTCGGGTTCCTGGTGGCTTGGCTGGTGGTGCTGTTCCTCGTCGCCGAACTGGTGCGCAACTGCGGCCGGTTCACGCTCGCCGACGTCGTGGCGGCGCGGATGAGGGAGCGGCCGGTACGGATCGCGGCGGGAACGTCCTCGGTCACCGTGTCCGTTCTGTATCTGGTGGCGCAGATGGTCGGCGCGGGCAGTCTGGTGGCGCTGCTGCTGGGGGGTACGAGCGAGGCGGCGCGGTCCTGGACGGTCATCGGTGTGGGCGCGCTGATGGTGATCTATGTGTCGTTGGGAGGGATGCGGGCGACCACGTGGATTCAGATCGTCAAGGCGGTTCTGCTGCTCGGCGGCACCGTTCTGCTGACGGTGCTCGTCCTGATGCGTTTCCACGGCGATCTGGACCGGCTGCTGCTCACGGCGGCCGAGCGCAGTGGTCACGGGGCGGAGTTCCTGGCGCCAGGCCTGAAGTACGGCGGGGACTGGACCGCTCGCTTCGACTTCATCA
Source organism: Streptomyces sp. NPDC057099 (assembly GCF_042671245.1). Classification (NCBI taxonomy): domain Bacteria; kingdom Bacillati; phylum Actinomycetota; class Actinomycetes; order Kitasatosporales; family Streptomycetaceae; genus Streptomyces; species Streptomyces sp. NPDC057099. Next base: position 66,422 of record NZ_JBHUTX010000016.1, on the reverse strand, counting down.
GTCTGGGACTGGCCCTGGTGCTGGGTACGGCCGGGCTGCCGCACATCCTGTCCCGCTTCTACACGGTGCCCACCGCGCGTGCCGCACGCCGCTCGGTCGTCTGGGCCGTCGGACTCATCGGCGGCTTCTACCTGATGACGATCGTGCTCGGCTTCGGCGCCGCCGCCATCGTGGGGCCGGACGCCGTACGAGGGTCGAACGCGTCCGGGAACACGGCGGTTCCGCTGCTGGCGCTCGATCTGGGCGGAGGTGCCGGCTCCACGGGCGGAACAGTTCTCTTCGCGATCGTCGCCGCGGTCGCGTTCGCCACCATCCTCGCCGTGGTCGCCGGGATCACGCTCGCGTCCTCCGCCTCGGTGGCCCACGACCTGTACGCGTCCTTGCGGCGCCGGGGCGGCAAGCCGCGCAGCGAGGTGGCGGTGGCCCGTGTCGCGGCCGTCGGAGTGGGCGTGGTGGCGATCGCCCTCGGGCTGCTGGCGCGGGATCTCAACGTGGCGTTCCTGGTGGGTCTCGCCTTCGCCGTCGCCGCGTCGGCGAACCTACCGGTGCTGCTCTACTCCCTGTTCTGGCGCGGCTTCACGACCCGTGGCGCCGTATGGGCCGTCTACGGCGGTCTCGTTCCGGCCGTGGTGCTCGTGGTGCTGTCACCGGTGGTCTCGGGCAGCCCGGACTCGCTGTTCCCGGGCGTCGACCTCCAGTACTTCCCGCTGCAGAACCCGGGCCTGGTCTCGATCCCGCTCGGCTTCCTCGCGGGCTGGCTGGGCACGGTCACCTCGGAGGACGTCCCGGACGAGGCCAAGCACGCGGAGACCGAGGTGCGGTCGCTGACCGGGGCGGGAGCGGCGTAGGGGCAGCCGCCTTCCCACGGGGTTGTTGTCGGCTAGGCGCGGGTCGCCCACACGTAACGGTGTTCGGGGCGGCCCGCGTCCCCGTACTTGAGGGTCAGCCTGGCCCGTCCCGTGCGCTCCAGGAGCTTCAGATAGCGCTGGGCGGTCTGGCGGCTCACCCCGGTGCGCTCGGCGATCTCCTGGGCGGACAGGGGCCCGTCGGCGTGCATCAGGGACTGTCGGACCAGCTCCGCGGTGGTGGGGGAGTGCCCTTTGGGCAGATCGGGCTCCGACGGGGTCGACAGCGCCCCGAAGATGCGGTCCACCTCGGCCTGCTCGGCCTCCCCGCCGCCGTCGAGGGTGCGGCGCAGCTCCGCGTACGCCTCCAGCTTGGCGCGCAGGCCGGCGAAGGCGAACGGCTTGACCAGATACTGCAGCGCGCCCTGCCGCATCGCCGCCTGCACGGTGGACACGTCCCGGGCCGCCGTCACCATGATCACGTCGGTCTGGTGGCCGCGCCGCCGCATCTCCTGGACGACCGCCAGCCCCGTCTCGTCGGGCAGGTAGTGGTCCAGGAGCACCAGGTCCAGCCCGGGCAGCGTCTCCAGCTGGAGCAGCGCCTCGGCGGCGCTGTGGGCCTCGCCGGCGACATGGAAGCCCGGCACCTTCTCGACGTAGGCGGCGTTGACCCGCGCGACTCTGGTGTCGTCGTCCACGACCAGGACCTCGATCATCACGACTCCTTCTTGGCGGTCTGCGGAGCTGACGGCACGGTCAGGGCCGGTTCGGGACCCGGCTCGGCGAGCGCCTCGGGCAGGACGACGGTGAACTCCGCGCCGCCGCCGTACGCCTCGTCGACGGTCGCGCTGCCACCCTGCCGCTCGGCGAGCCTGCGCACCAGGGAGAGGCCGATGCCCCGCTCGCGGTGCGCCGGCGGCTTCTTCGTGGACCATCCCGCGGTGAAGATCAACTCCCGCTGCTCCGGCGGGATTCCCGGGCCCGTGTCGCGCACCCTGAGGATCGCCGTGCGCCCCTCGGCGCGCAGCTCGACCTCCACGCGCGCGTGCGGCTTGCCCGCCACGGCGTCGAGGGCGTTGTCCACCAGGTTGCCCACGACGGTCACGAGCCCCTGGGGGTCGACCAGCCGGTCGGGCAGCCGGGTCCGGTCCGACACCCACAGGGCGACGCCCCGCTCGGCCGCGACGGTCGCCTTGCCGACCAGCAGGGCGGCGAGCAGCGGATCCTTGATCCGCTCGGTGACCTGCTCAGCGGTGGCCCGGTGATCGCCGACGACCTCGCCGACGAACTCGACGGCGTCGTCGTACATCTCCAGTTCGAGCAGCCCCAGGAGCGTGTGCATACGGTTGGCGTGTTCGTGGTCCTGGGCGCGCAGGGCGTCGATCAGACCACGGGTGGAGTCGAGTTCGCGGCCCAGTTGCTCCAGCTCGGTGCGGTCGCGCAGGGTGGCCACGGCGCCGCCGTCGTCGGTGGGCATGCGGTTGGCGACCAGCACGCGCTGGCCGCGCACGGTGAGCAGGTCCGTGCCGGTCACGCGCCCGGCCAGCACATCGGACGTGCGGCCCGTGCCCAGGGCCTCGTCCGGGGAACGGCCCACCGCCGCGTCGCCGATGCTCAGCAGCCGCTGCGCCTCGTCGTTGAGGAGGCGAATGCGGCCGGTGCGGTCCAGGGCGACGACGCCCTCCCGGATGCCGTGCAGCATCGCCTCGCGTTCCGACAGGAGCGCCGCGATGTCGGAGAAGGCCAGGTCCCGGGTCTGCCTGTGGACCCGCCGGGAGATGAGCCACGCGGCCATCGCACCGACGGCCAGGGCGCCGCCGGCGTACGCGAGCAGCCCCGGGATCGCGTGGATCAGCCGGGCCCGGACGCTGTCGTAGGCGATGCCGACCGAGACGGCGCCGACGACGGAGCCGTCGCTGTCGCGCAGCGGAACCTTGCCCCGGGCGGAGCGGCCCAGGGTGCCGCTGTCGATCTCCATGACCTCCTTGCCGGCCAGGGCCTGGCCGGGGTCGGTCGAGACGATGCCGCCGATCTGCTTCCTGTCGGTGTGCGACCAGCGCACACCGCGCCAGTCCATCACCACGATGTACTCGGCCTGCGTCGCCTTCCGGATCCGCTCCGCCTCCTGCTGCACCGGACCGTTCGGGGAGGGAGGGGTGTCCCTCAGGTCCTGTGCGAGATCGGGCTGCTGGGCGGTCGTCTGCGCGATCGCGAGCGCGCGGCGCATCGCCTGGTCGTCCAGCTGGTTGCTCAGAGGCGCGAGGAACAGCCCGGTCGCGAGGACCGCGACTCCCGCGGCGATCGCCACCTGCATCAGCAGCACCTGCGAGAACACCCGCCGAGGGAGGCCGAGGCGCAGGCGGCGTGCGGGGGGAGTGGGGCTCATACCCAAGACGGTACGTGCGGCCGGCTACCTGCCGTAACGGGTGTGGCGTGGATCTCTTGATCAATGCTTGCGAAGGCGGCGCGGCCTCGAACCGGGCGAAGGCGGCATCCATGCTTGATCGGGACGGTTCTGCCCCCCCCGGAGGCCTGCCGGTCAGCTTGCGAGCGCCGTCGTCACCCTCATCTCGCGCACCGCCACGACGTCCATCCGCGCGGGCGAACCGAGGACGGACGCCCCGCAGCTCTCCGGGCGGGGCGGCAGAGCCGCACCCTGGGCCACCTCGACCTGCCAGCGGCGCCCGTCGGTGTGGGCGACGGTCACCTCCCAGCGCGGGGCAGCGCCCGAGGTCCGTACGACGCTCAGCGCCTCCGCGGCATACTCGCCGGTCCGGGTGCGCACGGCGAGCTCGGCCGCCTGACCGGGCCGTTCCCAGGCCGAGCCGCCCCGGCAGCCCTCCACGACGATCCGCCCCTCCCCGGCGCCGTGCAGGACCTCCTTGAGAGTGTGGGCCTCGGCCCGGCCGTACGCGTATCCGTACGGCAGCACGAGCACGGTGGGGGAGAAGCGGTGACCACCCAGATGGGTGACCTCCCAGACGCCCTCGACCCCCGACGTGGCGAGCTCGGCCGCGAGAGGCCGGCCCAGGAGGGCGCAGCAGCGGTCCCGCTTGCCGTTGGTGCAGACGAGGGCGAGCGGATCACCGTCGTGGGGCCGGCCGCCGAGGACCGCGTCGAACGTGTGGTGGTCGCCCCGGCCGAGCGCGGCGAAGTCGAGGTCGAGCAGCTGCTCCGGGTCCGAGGTCGTGGCGCCGTGCAGCCACACGTTTCCCGGAACGGTGTGGGCCGCGTACACCCGGCGCGAGGCGGGCATACGGCGGTCCGCGTGGCGCCCGGGGCGGCGGATGAGCACGATCCGCACGCCCGTGTCCTTCGCGGCCGCCTCCAGGGCACGGCCCAGCGCGGGGTCCAGATGGCTCGAGGTGAGCGCCTTGGCACCCCATGGACCTGGCTGTTCCAGCAACAGCCAGGTCCTCGCGGTGGCCGCGGTCGCCGAAACGGGCTCGTCGAAGTCCCGGGAGACGCTCGTGCACGTACTCACACAGGTGAGCCTAACCTGAGTTGGTGCGCGGCGACGTCCGGGCCCGCCGTGCCCTACTCCGGCAGTGGCTGAGGCGGTTTCGGACCCGCGTAGAGACCGCTCGGGCGCATGCGCAGCGGGCGTTCGCCGTACTCCTCCAGGGCATGAGCGATCCAGCCCGCGGTACGGGCCACGGCGAAAATCGTCTCGCCCGCGGTCGAGGGCATGCCGCAGGCCGTGGTGAGCACGGCGAGCGCCAGGTCGACGTTGGCGTGCAATGGGGCGTGGCGGGCGGTGGTCTCGACGATGTCGCGGGCCGCGAGGAGGGCGGGCTCGGCGCGCGGGATCTGTTCCAGGAAGGTGAACAGGGTACGCGCGCGTGGGTCCTCGCCCGGGTAGAGCCGGTGGCCGAGTCCCGGGATACGGCGGCCGGCGCGCAGCTCGTCCGCGATGACGGGCGCCGCGTCGCCCTGGTCGAGCACGTCGAGGAGCAGCCGGTGGGCGAGGCCGCTGGCCGCGCCGTGCAGCGGGCCCTCGATCACGCCCAGCCCGGCGGAGACGGCCGCGTAGGCGTGGGCACGGGCCGAAGCGGCGACGCGCACCGCGAGCGTGGACGCGGCCAGGTCGTGGTCGACGAGGAGGGCGAGAGCGGCGTCCAGGGCGCGCAGGGACGCCTCGTCGGCGTCCTGCCCGGACAGCCGGGACCACAGGCGGTGGGCCAGGGGGCCCTCGTCGCGGCGGTCGTGCCTCACGAGTGGCAGAGCGTCGACGAGCGTGGGAATGAGCGTGCGCGCCGTGCCGAGCACGGCCTCCTCGGACAGGTCGAACCGCAGCGGGTCGGCGGTCGCGGCGGCGATCGTCGCGACGCGCAGCCGGTCGGTGGGCGCGGCGTGTTCGGGCAGTGCGTCGACGGCACGGCGGGCCACGGCGACGGAGGCGGGGGGTGCGGTGAACGTGCCGCCCGGGTGCATCCGGCCGGTCCACAGCCACTCGGCGACCTCCTCGTAGGTGTGCCGTGCGGCCAGGTCGACCGCATCGACACCGCGGAAGTAGTAGCGGTCGCTCTCGATGAGTGTGATGCGGGTCCGTACGGACAGCTCGCCGCCCGATCCGGAACTGCCCGCGCCCTCCCGCTTGTTGCGCCGGGCGAGCGCCTCGACCTCCCCGGCGTCGAAGGTGCTGCCCCGGCCGCCGGTCACCCGCCGGCTGCTGAGCTGACCGCGGCTGACGTACGCGTACACGGTCTCCGGCTTCACACCGAGCAGCTCGGCGGCCTCTTTGGTGCTCAGCCGCCTGTCCGCGTGGCGGGGGACGGGTTCTTGATCGCGCATGGGGGTCACCGTATCCGCCTAGCGGCCCATTGATTGATGTATTGATTGAATCAATATTGACACGTCTTGAGTCAATCATGGACAGTCGAATCAAGTCCAGGGAGGAAGACATGTCCGTCAACAGGTCCGCAACCACTCTTCTCGACGTGCCACGGGGACTCGCCGGGGTCGTCGTCACCGACACCCGGATCGGCGACGTCCGCGGTCTCGAGGGCTTCTACCACTACCGGCAGTACTCGGCCGTCGACCTCGCGCGGACCCGCGGCTTCGAGGACGTCTGGCACCTGCTCGTGCACGGCGAACTGCCGGACGCCGGGCGGAGCGCGGCCTTCGCGGCCGAGACCGCCGCGCTGCGGCGGCTCCCCGACGAGGTCCGAGCCGCCCTGCCGGCCATCGCGGCGGCCGGCGGGCGCTCCGGCCCGCTCGCCGGGATGCGCACGGCGCTGTCGCTGCTGGGTGCGGCGAAGGGGGTCCGTCCCGTGTACGACGTCGACGCCGAGCGGCGCCTGCGGGACACGCTCGAGGCGGTCGCCGCCGTACCCACCCTGCTCACCGCGCTGCACCGGCTGGGGCAAGGGCTCGAGCCCGTGGAGCCGCGCGAGGACCTGTCGTACGCGGCGAACTACCTCTACATGCTGACCGGCTCGGTACCGGCCGAGCAGCACGCACGCGCGATCGAGCAATACCTGATCTCAACCATTGATCACGGATTCAATGCGTCAACCTTCACGGCCCGGGTCATCGCGTCGACCGGCGCGGACGTGGCGGCGTGCCTCGCCGGTGCGGTGTCGGCGCTGTCCGGGCCGCTGCACGGAGGTGCCCCCAGCCGTGCGCTGGACACCCTGGACGCGATCGGCACCGCGGACCGGATCGACTCCTGGGTGCGTCAGCGGGTGCTCGCGGGGGATCGCATCATGGGCTTCGGCCATGCGATCTACCGCACGGAGGACCCGCGGTCCCGGATGCTGCGCGAGGTCGCCCAGGCGTTCGGCGGTCCGCGCGTGGACTTCGCCGTGGAGGTCGAGCGTCATGTGGAGGCGATCCTGGCGGAGCTGAAGCCCGGCCGTGAACTCCACACCAACGTGGAGTACTACGCGGGCGTGGTCATGGAGCTCTGCGGCCTGCCGAGAGAGATGTTCACCCCGACCTTCGCCGCCGCGCGCGCGGTGGGCTGGAGCGCCAACATCCTGGAACAGGCGGAGGACACGAAGATCATCAGGCCGGTGGCGCGGTATGTGGGGCCGGAGGCGCCGGTGTCGGTGCCGACTGTGTAATCGCGCCGACTGGATAAACAGCCACAACTATCCTAAACGGGCTGATGATCGATTCTTCACTGCCTTCCGTCACTCTTGCGGATGTTCTCCAGGAACACGAGTGCCCCCACCCTCACGGGTGATAAAACAGGGCCGCAAAGGTGCCTTGCTTCCTTGGGGCGCGGGGGTGGAGTGCGTGCGTGTCGCACGGCGGCCAGGGCTCGGGCCTGCGAAGATGCCACCGCTCGCGCGGCCGCGGGCGCAGGCGCTTGTGCCTTGAGAACAGAGGGAATTCAACAGTGAGTCAGATCATCCGCCGCCTTGGTGTCGCTCCCCGCTATCGAGGCAGTGCCGGTGGCGGGACATGTCCCGACATCTTTGAATTGGCCGACGGGAACTTCGCGGTCATCGGCACGGATGTCACCGACTCGCTCGAGACCCAACTGCCCGACGACGCCGGACGCGCCGACTACGAACGCATCGTCGTCATCACCCGGGAGACCCTGGTCAAGGCGAAGAAGGACATCCCCGACGCCTAGCGGTGTCGTCGTAAGGAGCCGGTCCGTCCCGGTGGTGCCGTACGGCCCGGCTCCTCGCGTCATGGGTCGGTGGGAGGCTCTCCGACCACCCACCACTCATCGGTGTCCGCTTCATCGAGTTGCAGGAGCAGGTCGTCGACGAGCCGGCCGAGTTCCGCCTCCTCGGTGCCCGTGAGACTCGCGCGCTGTTGCTGGGTCGCGTACCAGTACTCCCTGACGATCGGGTTCTGGAAGATGCCCCGGACGTGCTTGAAGAACTCGTCCTTTCCCATGTTGCCGATGCGGTAGTAGCAGAGCAGGTTGGTGTACAGGGCGTTGGCGAAGAGGTACTGCCGACGCCGCTCAGGGGTGACGGGCCTCTCGAAGATGTCCAGGACCTCGGCGAGTTCGGGATCGTCGATCGCCTTGCTCAGCAGCTCCCAGTGCTGCCGCTGCTGCCTGGCCAGGTTGGAGCGCTGCTGCGTGCGAGCGTGCTGTTCCAGCTGGTCCAGGCGTTCGTGCAGCGTGTCCATCGCCTGCTTCTGTGCCGCCATGGCGACGAGAGCGCCGGCCGCCATGCCGAGGCCTGCCGCGGCGGCGGAGCGCAGTCCCTGTATCCCAATTTTCCGTGTGGCCATGTCAACCCCCGAGTCAGGCGGCCGTCCGCCGGTCGTCGGGATGCGGGTCGACTGGAGGGGACCGGCGAGCAGTGGGCGGCGCTTGCCGTCTCCCCAGAGTGCCGAGCGGCTCTGATCGGCGGGGAGGCGGAGAGGCGGCGCACGGAGGGAAGCGAGGGTCGCACGATCCGGCGCCTTGCCGAACGTCTGCCCCGCAAGTGCTGCTAACAATCGTTCACTTCGGCGCGATTCTTACGGCTCGTATCCTGGTTCGGCATTCATTCTTCGTCCCTGTGCCGAGAACGCGAGCCGGTGCACGCGTCGGCGTGAGAGAGGTCGCACGGTGAGCCAGCCGAGCCCGAGTCAGAGCACGAGCACGAGTCCGCGGCAGATCCCGGTCGTGATCCTGGCCGGATTCCTCGGATCCGGAAAGACCACGCTGCTCAACCATCTCCTCCACCGCAGCGGAGGCAGCCGGATCGGCGCGGTCGTCAATGACTTCGGGGCCATCGAGATCGACGCGATGGCCGTCGCGGGCGCGCTCGGCGATTCGACCGTCTCGCTCGGCAACGGATGCCTGTGCTGCGCCGTCGACGCCGGTGAACTGGATCTCTATCTCGAGCGGCTCACGGAGCCGTCCCTCGGCATCGACGTCATCGTCATCGAGGCCAGCGGTCTCGCCGAGCCGCAGGAACTCGTGCGGATGGTGCTCGCGAGCGAGGATCCGCGGATCGTGTACGGCGGGCTCGTCGAGGTCGTCGACGCCGCCGAGTTCGACGACACCCGGACCAGGCATCCCGAGATCGACCGGCATCTCGCGCTGGCCGACCTCGTCGTGGTCAACAAGCTCGACCGGGCGGCGGACGGCGAGCGCGTCCTCGGACTGGTCCGGTCCCTCGTCGACCGCGCCGCCGTCGTCCCGGCCACCTACGGCCGGATCGACCCCGAGTTCCTCTTCGACTGCCGGCCGAGCGCGGAACGCGTCGGGCAGCTGTCCTTCGACGACCTGCACGAGACCGGCGCGGACGGCCATGCCGGGCATCTGCACAGCGCGTACGACAGCCTGTCGTTCGCCTCCCGGGAGCCCCTCGACCCACGCCGGCTGATGGAGTTCCTCGACAGCCGGCCCGAGGGGCTGTACCGGATCAAGGGGTACGTCGACTTCGGGCCCCACGACGTCCGGAACCGCTACGCCGTCCACGCCGTCGGACGGTTCCTGCGCTTCTACCCGGAGCCCTGGCCGGCCGGCGACGAACACCTCTCCCAGCTGGTCCTCATCGGCTCCGGGATCGACACCGCCGCCCTCGACAAGCAGCTCGACGCGTGCCGGAGCGAGGCCCCACACGCCGACGAGCACGGCATGTGGGGCGTCCTGCGGTACGTACCGGGCACCGAGGAGGATCTCGGGGAGCCCGTCTAGAACGGCCGGGGCCCGCCTACACCGGCCCCGCCACCACCCACACGGTCTTCGCCAGGGACACGCCCGAGCCGTCCCGCCGCGGGTCGATCTCCGGGAGGTCGACCGGAGTGCCGTTCTTCTGCGCGGCGAGGGCCGGGACCGGGCCCGCCCAGGCCAGGGACAGACAGTCCTCGCCCTTCAGGAACCGCTGGCAGCGAACGCCGCCCGTGGCGCGGCCCTTGCGCGGGTACTGGTCGAACGGGGTCAGCTTGGCCGTCGTCTGGACCGAGTCGTCCAGCGTGCCGCGCGAGCCCGCGACGGTGAAGACGACGGCGTCCGCCGCCGGTTCCACCGCCGTGAAGGAGATGACCTTCGCGCCCTCCGTGAGCTTGATGCCCGCCATGCCGCCCGCCGCGCGGCCCTGGGCGCGGACCTGCGCGGCCGGGTAGCGCAGCAGCTGGGCGTCGTCGGAGATGAAGATCAGATCCTCGTCGCCGGTACGCAGTTCCACCGCGCCGACGATCCGGTCGCCCTCCTTGAGGGTGATCACCTCGAGCTCTTCCTTGTGGGACGGATAGTCCGGCACCACGCGCTTGACGACACCCTGTGCCGTGCCGATCGCCAGGCCCTGCGACGACTCGTCGAGCGTCGTCAGGCAGACCACCGTCTCGTCGTCCTCCAGGGAGACGAACTCCGCCAACGGGGCGCCCCCCGCGAGGTTCGGCGTCGACAGCGACTCCGGGAGCTGGGGCAGGTCGATCACGTTCAGCCGCAGCAGCCGGCCCGTCGAGGTGACCGCGCCCACCTCGCCACGGGCGGTGGCCGGCACCGCCGAGACGATCACGTCGTGCTTCACGCGCTCGGCGCCGGCGTCCTCCGCGAACGGCTCGCCGTTCGCCGTACGGGCCAGCAGACCCGTCGAGGACAGCAGCACCCGGCACGGGTCGTCGGCCACCTGGAGCGGCACCGTCGCGACCGGGGTGCCGCCCGCCTCCAGCAGGTCCGTACGCCGGTCGGTGCCGAACTTCTTGGCGACGGTGGCCAGTTCGGAGGAGACCAGCTTGCGCAGCTCGGCGTCCGAGTCGAGGATCCGGGTCAGTTCCTCGATCTCCGCGGTGAGCCGGTCCTTCTCCGTCTCCAGCTCGATGCGGTCGAACTTGGTCAGACGGCGCAGCGGCGTGTCGAGGATGTACTGCGTCTGCACCTCGCTCAGCGAGAACTGCTCCATCAGGCGCTGCTTCGCCTGCGCGGAGTTCTCGCTGGAGCGGATGAGGCGGATGACCTCGTCGATGTCCAGGAGGGCCGTCAGCAGGCCCTCGACCAGGTGCAGCCGGTCGCGCTTCTTGCCGCGGCGGAACTCCGAACGCCGCCGTACGACGGTGAAGCGGTGGTCGAGGTAGACCTCAAGCAGCTCCTTGAGGCCCAGTGTGAGCGGCTGGCCGTCGACCAGGGCCACGTTGTTGATGCCGAAGGACTCCTCCATCGGTGTCAGCTTGTACAGCTGCTCCAGGACCGCCTCCGGCACGAAGCCGTTCTTGATCTCGATGACCAGGCGCAGGCCGTGCTGGCGGTCGGTGAGGTCCTTGACGTCGGCGATGCCCTGGAGCTTCTTCGAGCCGACCAGGTCCTTGATCTTGGCGATCACCTTCTCCGGGCCGACCGTGAAGGGCAGCTGAGTGACGACAAGACCCTTGCGGCGGGCCGTCACGGTCTCCACCGCGACGGTCGCCCGCATCTTGAACGTGCCGCGGCCCGTCTCGTACGCGTCCCGGATGCCGGGCAGGCCGACGATGCGGCCGCCGGTGGGCAGGTCGGGGCCCGGGACGTGCTTCATCAGGGCGTCGAGATCCGCGTTCGGGTACCGGATCAGGTGGCGGGCGGCCGCGATGACCTCGCGCAGGTTGTGCGGCGGCATGTTCGTGGCCATACCGACCGCGATGCCCGAGGCGCCGTTGACCAGGAGGTTCGGGAAGGCGGCGGGCAGGGCCACCGGCTCCTGTTCCTGGCCGTCGTAGTTGGGGTTGAAGTCGACGGTGTCCTCGTCGATGGAGTCCGTCATCAGGCTCGTCGCCTCGGCCATCCGGCACTCGGTGTACCGCATGGCGGCCGGCGGGTCGTCGTTGCCCAGCGAGCCGAAGTTGCCGTGGCCGTCGACCAGGGGGACGCGCATCGAGAAGGGCTGGGCCATGCGCACGAGGGCGTCGTAGATCGACGCGTCGCCGTGCGGGTGCAGCTTGCCCATCACCTCGCCGACGACACGGGCGCACTTGACGTACCCGCGCTCGGGGCGCAGGCCCATCTCGCTCATCTGGTAGACGATGCGGCGGTGCACCGGCTTGAGGCCGTCGCGTGCGTCCGGCAGGGCGCGGGAGTAGATGACCGAGTACGCGTACTCGAGGAAGGAACCCTGCATCTCGTCGACGACGTCGATGTCGAGGATCCTCTCCTCGTACGAGTCGTCGGGCGGCGGGGTCTTCGTGCTGCGGCGGGCCATCGCTGCCGGCTCCTTGCCTCTGCGATCCGGATCTGACGCCGACCATTGTGGACCGCCGCACTGACAACCGGGACCAGGACCCGGTCTCCGACGTCCGCCGCGCCGTCCGGACCGGCACGGCGGGTCACCGATTCTCGCTCTCCGCGTACGCCGCCGGGAACTTCACCAGTGCTTCGCGCGCTTGCATACAGTGGCAGGACCGGCAGGAATCCGCGGTCGGAACGACCGCACCGCGATCGAAGGGACGTACATGCCCATGGGTCACACGGCCACAGCCCAGGCAGGCTCCGGGGGCCTGACAGCGACCGAGCACCGCCTGGCCAACGGCCTGCGCGTGGTGCTCTCCGAGGACCACTTGACCCCGGTCGCGGCGGTGTGCCTCTGGTACGACGTCGGCTCGCGCCACGAAGTCAAGGGGCGTACCGGCCTGGCTCACCTTTTCGAGCATCTGATGTTCCAGGGTTCCGCCCAGGTGAAGGGCAACGGCCACTTCGAGTTCGTCCAGGGCGCGGGCGGCTCGCTCAACGGCACCACCAGCTTCGAGCGCACCAACTACTTCGAGACCATGCCCGCCCACCAGCTGGAGCTCGCCCTCTGGCTGGAGGCCGACCGCATGGGCTCGCTGCTGTCCGCGCTCGACGACGAGTCGATGGAGAACCAGCGGGACGTCGTCAAGAACGAGCGCCGCCAGCGCTACGACAACGTCCCCTACGGCACCGCCTTCGAGAAGCTGACCGCCCTCGCCTACCCGGAGGGCCACCCCTACCACCACACCCCGATCGGCTCGATGGCCGACCTGGACGCGGCGACCCTGGAGGACGCGCGGGCGTTCTTCCGCACCTACTACGCGCCGAACAACGCCGTGCTCTCCGTGGTCGGCGACATCGACCCGGAGCAGACCCTGGCCTGGATCGAGAAGTACTTCGGCTCCGTCGCGGGACACGACGGCAAGCCCGCGCCGCGTGACGGCACGCTGCCGGAGACCATCGGCGAGCAGCTGCGCGAGGTCGTCGAGGAGGAGGTCCCGGCGCGTGCCCTGATGGCCGCCTACCGGCTGCCGCACGACGGCACGCGCGCGTGCGACGCGGCCGACCTGGCCCTCACCGTCCTCGGCGGCGGCGAGTCCTCCCGGCTCTACAACCGCCTCGTACGGCGGGACCGTACGGCCGTCGCCGCCGGCTTCGGTCTGCTGCGGCTCGCCGGAGCGCCCTCCCTGGGCTGGCTGGACGTGAAGACGTCCGGTGACGTGGAGGTGCCGGTCATCGAGACCGCCATCGACGAGGAGCTCGCCCGGTTCGCCGAGGAGGGCCCCACGGCCGAGGAGATGGAGCGCGCCCAGGCCCAGTTGGAGCGCGAGTGGCTGGACCGGCTCGGCACGGTCTCCGGCCGAGCCGACGAACTGTGCCGGTACGCCGTGCTGTTCGGCGACCCGCAGCTCGCCCTGACCGCCGTACAGCGCGTCCTGGAGGTCACGGCGGAGGAGGTCCAGGAGGTCGCCAAGGCCCGCCTGCGGCCCGACAACCGCGCGGTGCTCGTCTACGAGCCCGTCGCCGACGAGGCCGACGAGGCCGGCGAGGACGCCGACACCATCGAGGACACCGCAGCCGCGGCCACGAACGAGAACGAGGAGGCGGCCAAGTGACCGAGCTCGCCACAATGGACTTCCACCCCCGGCCCCAGGCGGGCGAGGCCAAGCCCTGGGCCTTCCCGGCCCCCGAGCGCGGCACGCTCGACAACGGCCTCACCGTGCTGCGCTGCCACCGCCCCGGCCAGCAGGTCGTCGCCGTGGAAGTGCTGCTGGACGCCCCCCTGGACGCCGAACCGGCCGGCCTCGACGGTGTGGCCACGATCATGGCGCGGGCCTTCTCCGAGGGCACCGACAAGCACTCCGCCGAGGAGTTCGCCGCCGAGCTGGAGCGCGCCGGCGCCACCCTCGACGCGCACGCCGACCACCCGGGCGTCCGGCTGAGCCTGGAGGTCCCCGCCTCCCGGCTCGCCAAGGGCCTCGGCCTGATCGCCGACGCCCTCAGGGCACCCGCGTTCGCGGACAGCGAGGTCGAGCGGCTGGTCACCAACCGTCTCGACGAGATCCCGCACGAGCTGGCCAACCCCGCCCGCCGTGCCGCCAAGGAGCTCTCCAAGGAGCTGTTCCCGGCGGGCTCGCGCATGTCGCGGCCCCGGCAGGGCACCGAGGAGACGGTCGCCGCGATCGACTCCGCGGCCGTACGCGGCTACTACGAGAAGCACGTCCGCCCGGCGACGGCCACCGCCGTGGTCGTCGGCGACCTCACCGGCATCGACCTCGACGCGCTGCTCGGCGACACGCTGGGCGCCTGGACCGGCTCCTCGGCCGAGCCGCGGCCGGTGCCGCCGGTGACCGCCGACGACACGGGCCGGGTCGTCATCGTGGACCGCCCGGGCGCCGTCCAGACGCAGCTGCTGATCGGCCGGATCGGCTCGGACCGGCACGACCGCGTCTGGCCCGCCCAGGTGCTCGGCACGTACTGCCTCGGCGGCACCCTCACCTCCCGCCTGGACCGCGTCCTGCGCGAGGAGAAGGGCTACACCTACGGCGTGCGGGCGTTCGCCCAGGTCCTCAGGTCCGCCCCGGACGGGACCGGTGCCGCGATGCTCGCCATCAGCGGCTCCGTGGACACCCCCAACACCGGCCCCGCCCTCGAGGACCTCTGGACGGTGCTGCGCACCCTCGCCGCCGAGGGGCTGACCGACGCCGAGCGGGACGTCGCCGTGCAGAACCTGGTCGGCGTGGCGCCGCTCAAGTACGAGACGGCGGCGGCCGTCGCGAGCACGCTGGCCGACCAGGTCGAGCAGCACCTGCCCGACGACTACCAGGCCGCGCTGTACCGGCAGCTCGCCGCGACCGGCACCGTGGAGGCCACCGCGGCCGCCGTCAGCGCCTTCCCGGGAGACCGTCTGGTGACCGTCCTCGTCGGCGACGCGGCGCAGATCAAGGGCCCCGTGGAGGCCCTCGGCATCGGTGAAGTCGCCGTAGTCGCCGCCGAGTAGCGGGAGGCGAGCGGCACGCGCCGTAGGGGCCCTGGTTGTCTTCTAAGGCACCAGGGCTCCTTTATGCCCGAATTGGTGTGGGAGTTGCCTGTCTGCCCTGTGGGATGCGCTACAAAAGCCTGGATCCGTTTGGGAATTGAAAGTGGCGCCGCTTAGCGTCGTCCGGGCTGTTCGTCAGGCAGTGCGCCGCACCCGCGGCACCGGACAGTCATCGCCGAGTCCCCGTACGGCGCGAGCCAGGGGAGCCGGGGACCCACGTAGTCCCTGGGGTGAATCGGACGCCCGCGCGAGTCGCGAGGGGGTCCGTAGGAGACCTTCCTGCTCCGAACCCGTCAGCTAACCCGGTAGGCGAGAGGGAAGGAAAGGACCAGCCACCACATGGCGTTCACGCGCGCCACCGGGAAGCACCGTCGTCCCAGCCGGATCCAGCGCCGCACGGCCCGCGTCGCGGGTGTCGCGGCCCTCGCCACCACCGGTGTCGTCGGCACCGTGGCCGCCCCGGCCTTCGCCGCGGAGCCCGCTGTCGAGCAGACGGGCCTCACCCCGGTCGTCACCATGGGCGACACCGTGGCCCAGAAGATCGACGCCCAGGCCGTCGCCCAGAAGCAGGCGGCCGAAGAGGCCGTCGCCAAGAAGAAGGCCGAGGAGGCCGCCCGCGAGCGCGCCGCCGAGGCGGCCAAGGAGGCCAAGGAGCGGGCCGAGAAGGCCCGCGAGGCCAAGGAGCGGGCCGCCCGCGAGGCCGAGCGCAAGCGCCTCAACACCTTCGTGTCCCCGATCTCCGGCTCGTACGTCTCCACCGGCTACAAGTCCGGCGGCGCCGTCTGGTCCTCCGGCAGCCACACCGGTGTCGACTTCCACGCCTCCAGCGGCACGGCCGTCCACTCGGTCGGCATGGGCGAGGTCGTCGAGGCCGGCTGGGGCGGTTCCTACGGCAACCAGGTCGTCATCAAGATGAACGACGGGACGTACACCCAGTACGGCCACCTGTCGTCCAGCAGCGTCTCGGTGGGCCAGAAGGTCACCCCCGGCCAGCAGATCGGCCTGTCCGGCGCGACCGGCAACGTCACCGGCCCGCATCTGCACTTCGAGGCCCGCACCGGCCCCGACTACGGCTCCGACATCGACCCCGTCGCCTACCTCCGCTCGCACGGTGTGAACGTCTGAACATCCGACGGCGACTGTTCTTCCCGAAAGCCCCGGCTCCCCGAGCCGGGGCTTTCGGCGTTCGCCGCGGCCGACTGTCCAAAAAATATCCCTGATTTCCTGCCTGCCGTCGGAAATTCCGGCTCATTGCAATAGAGTCACGGAACACACGTCACCTGTCGGCGTTTCACGGGGATTAATGGGGAGGTCGGTCATGCGTATTCCCGCGCACTCGGTGTGCACGGCCATCCGGGACGACATCGTCGCGGGTGTCTACGAGCGTGGCGGCCGGCTCACCGAGGAACTCCTCGCGCGCCGCTACGGCGTCTCGCGCGTCCCCGTCCGGGAGGCCCTGCGCACCCTGGAGGCCGAGGGCTTCGTGGTCACCCGGCGGCACGCGGGCGCGTGTGTCGCCGAACCCACCGAGCAGGAGGCCGCCGACCTGCTGGAGATGCGCATGCTGCTGGAGCCGCTGGGTGCCGCGCGCGCCGCCCAGCGCCGCACCGAGGCCCATCTGAAGGTCCTGCGCGGCCTGGTCAGGCTCGGCCAGGAGCGCGCCCGCCGGGGCAACAGCGACGATCTGCGCTCGCTGGGCGGCTGGTTCCACGAGACGCTGGCCCAGGCCTCCGGCAGCCCCGCGCTGACCTCGATGCTCACCCAGCTCCGGCACAAGATCGCCTGGATGTACGCCGTGGAGGCACCGGCCGGACCCGTGGAGTCCTGGGCCGAGCACGGCGCGATCGTGGACGCGGTGGCGCGCGGGGACAGCGAGCGCGCGCGGGCGGTCACGGCGCTGCACACCGAGCGCGCGACGGCCGCGCACCGGCTGCGTTTCGGCTCCGCCGGGGAGCGCGCCGAGCGTGTGAGGAACTCGCAACATGCCGTAAACACGGCAAGCCTGCGGCATTAACACGAGAGCCGTATACAAAGAGTGGGTAATTCGCGGGGGATTATTTCTGCTGCCCGCCGACAGGAAATGCGCGGAAAAGGCGAAGAGCTCGCCCGATGAATTCGGACGAGCTCTTCAGGGTGCGCCGGGTCGGGCGCGGGAAATACTCAGACGGTCTCGGGAAGCTCCTCGAGCCCCTCGGAGACCAGCTTGGCCAGCCGGTCCAGGGCGGCGTCCGCGCCCTCGGCGTCGGAGGCGAGGACGATCTCCTCGCCGCCCTGGGCGCCCAGGCCGAGGACGGCCAGCATGGAGGCCGCGTTGACGGGGTTGCCGTCTGCCTTGGCGATCGTCACCGGGACGCCTGCGGCCGTGGCGGCTCGGACGAAGATGGAAGCGGGGCGGGCGTGGAGGCCCTCGGCCCAGCCGACGTTGACGCGGCGCTCAGCCATGTGTTGCTGCCCTTCGGTGTTCAGGGTTGTCTAGACCAGTTTCCCACAGCGTGAAGTTGTGCCGGAGCGGTCCTGGTGACCGCCCCGGGGTGCCGTCGGATCGCGGCCTCGATCCGACTGACGCCCTCCACAGACTGCCTCGCGTCCG
The DNA here is from genome assembly GCF_042671245.1 of Streptomyces sp. NPDC057099. Taxonomy (NCBI): domain Bacteria; kingdom Bacillati; phylum Actinomycetota; class Actinomycetes; order Kitasatosporales; family Streptomycetaceae; genus Streptomyces; species Streptomyces sp. NPDC057099. The sequence continues at coordinate 48,846 of NZ_JBHUTX010000016.1, read as the reverse complement.
CTGTCGGACGCTAGCCGTACTCTGGGGCCCATGCAGACCTCGCCGGACCGGCACGAGTATCCCGCCCACTGGGAAGCCGACGTGGTGCTGCGCGACGGCGGTACCGCGCGCATCCGGCCCATCACCGTTGATGACGCCGATCGTCTGGTCAGCTTCTACGAGCAGGTCTCCGACGAGTCGAAGTACTACCGCTTCTTCGCGCCGTACCCTCGCCTGTCCGCCAAGGACGTCCACCGCTTCACGCACCACGACTTTGTGGACCGGGTGGGACTCGCGGCCACGGTCGGCGGCGAGTTCATCGCCACCGTACGCTACGACCGGATCGGCGCGGACGGAACGCCCGCGTCGGCACCGGCCGACGAGGCCGAGGTCGCCTTCCTCGTCCAGGACGCCCACCAAGGCCGCGGCGTCGCCTCCGCCCTGCTGGAGCACATCGGCGCCGTCGCCCGGGAGCGCGGCATCCGCCGCTTCGCCGCCGAGGTGCTGCCCGCCAACAACAAGATGATCAAGGTGTTCACGGACGCCGGCTACACCCAGAAGCGCAGTTTCGAGGACGGCGTGGTCCGTCTGGAGTTCGACCTCGAACCCACCGACCGCTCCCTCGCCGTGCAGTACGCGCGCGAGCACCGCGCCGAGGCCCGGTCCGTGCAGCGGCTGCTCGCGCCCGGCTCGGTCGCCGTCATCGGCGCCGGCCGCACACCGGGCGGCGTGGGCCGCAGCGTCCTCGGCAACATCCGCGACTCCGGGTTCACCGGCCGTCTGTACGCCGTGAACAAGGCCCTCCCCGAGGAGCAGAAGGAGCTCGACGGGGTGCCGGCCCACCGCTCGGTGCGCGACATCGACGGCCCGGTCGACCTCGCGGTCGTCGCCGTACCGGCCGAGTACGTCCCCGAGGTCGTCACCGAGTGCGGCGAGCACGGCGTGCAGGGGCTCGTCGTGGTCTCCGCCGGGTACGCCGAGAGCGGCCTGGAGGGGCGCGAGAGCCAGCGCGCACTCGTGCGGCACGCGCGCACGTACGGCATGCGGATCATCGGGCCGAACGCCTTCGGCATCATCAACACCTCCCCGCGGGTACGGCTCAACGCCTCCCTCGCCCCCGAGACGCCCCGCCCGGGCCGGATCGGCCTGTTCGCCCAGTCCGGCGCCATCGGCATCGCCCTGCTGTCCCGGCTGCACCGCCGCGGCGGCGGCGTCACGGGTGTGACCGGAGTCTCCACCTTCGTCTCCTCCGGCAACCGGGCCGACGTCTCCGGCAACGACGTACTCCAGTACTGGTACGAGGACCCGGACACCGACGTCGTCCTCATGTACCTGGAGTCCATCGGCAACCCCCGCAAGTTCACCCGCCTCGCCCGCCGGACGGCCGCGGCGAAACCGCTGGTCGTGGTCCAGGGCGCGCGGCACGGAGCCGCTCCCCAGGGGCATGCCGTCCGGGCGACCCGGCTGCCGCACGAGACCGTCTCGGCCCTGCTGCGGCAGGCCGGCGTCATCCGCGTCGACACCATCACCGACCTGGTGGACGCGGGCCTGCTCCTCGCCCGCCAGCCGCTGCCGGCCGGGCCCCGGGTGGCGATCCTCGGCAACTCCGAGTCGCTCGGCCTGCTCACGTACGACGCGTGCCTGGCCGAAGGGCTCCGGCCGCACCCCCCGCAGGACCTGACCACGGCCGCCTCCGCGGCGGACTTCCACGCGGCCCTCTCGCGCGCACTGGCCGACGACCGGTGCGACGCGGTCGTCGTCACTGCCATACCGGCGGTGGGGGAGGTCTCGGTCGCGGACGCGGCCCTCGCCGAGGCCCTGCGCTCGGCGGCGGCCGCCACCCCGGCCAAGCCCGTCCTGGTCGTGCACGTGGAACTCGGCGGCCTGGCCGAGGCCCTGTCGGCGGCGGCGAGCACGGCACCACAGGCAGAGTCGGATATTCCACCGCAAACCGCCGCTCCGTCCGCCGAGGAACGACCCCCCGCCGCCGAGCCCCCCGACGGCGCCCACCTCATCCCCGCCTACCCCGCCGCCGAGCGCGCCGTCCGCGCCCTCGCCCAGGCCGTCACCTACGCGCAGTGGCGGCGCGACGCCGCCGACCCCGGCAAGGTGCCCGAGTACGAGGACATCGACCAGAGGGGCGCCGCCGCGCTGATCGACGGGCTGCTCGCGCGCGGACAGGGACTCACACTCGGCACGGAAGAGACCTGCGACCTGCTCGGCCACTACGGCGTCCACGTCCACCGCGCCCCGCCCGCCCCGACCCCCGACGCCGCCGCCGAGGCCGCCCGCACCCTCGGCTACCCCGTGGCCCTCAAGGCCACCGCCCCGCACCTGCGCCACCGCGCCGACCTGGGCGGAGTCCGCCTCGACCTCACGGACGAGGACCAACTGCGCCGCTCTTACACCGAGTTGACCGAGCTGTTCGGCGCACCGGACGAGCTGCGCCCCGTGGTGCAGCGGATGGCGCCGCGCGGTGTCGACGTCGTCGTACGGGCCGTCATCGACCCCGCGGCCGGAGCCGTGCTCTCCTTCGGGCTGGCCGGCGCCGCATCGCAGCTGCTCGGCGACACGGCACACCGGCTGATCCCGGTCACCGACCGGGAGGCGGGCTCGCTGGTGCGGTCGATCCGCACGGCACCCCTGCTGTTCGGCTGGCGCGGCTCCGCTCCGGCCGACACCCGCGCCCTGGAGGAGCTGCTGCTGCGGGTGTCCCGGCTGGTGGACGACCACCCCGAGGTCGTCGCGGTCACCCTGGAGCCGGTCGTCGTCGCCTCGCACGGCCTGAGCGTCCTGGGCGCCTCAGTCCGCCTGGCGACCCCGCCCGCCCGCGACGACCTCGGCCCGCGGACCCTCCCCGCGTACTGACAGGGGGCGAGCTGTGCCTCGCAGTCAGTGGGCCCCCGTAGGATGGGCGTCATGGCCAAGACCAGTACGACGACCCAGGGGCTGCGGGCGGCGATCGAGCGCAGCGGCTACTACCCGGCCCTCGTGGCCGAGGCGGTGGAGGCCGCCGTGGGCGGCGAGCCCATGCGGTCGTACCTGGTCCACCAGGAAACGACGTTCGACCAGAACGAGGTGCGGCGGCACGTGACGGTGCTCGTCCTCACCGACAACCGCTTCATCGTCAGCCACACCGACGAGCAGGCCGCCGACAGCACCTCCCCGACGCCGTACGCCACGACGTCGACGGAGTCCGTGAAGATCGGCCGCATCTCGTCGATCGTGGTCAGCCGGGTCGTCGCCAACCCGGAGTCGTACAAGCCGGGCACCCTGCCCCGCGAGGTCGTCCTCACCATCGGCTGGGGCGCCGTCTCCCGCATCGACCTGGAGCCTGCCGCCTGCGGCGACCCCAACTGCGAGGCGGACCACGGCTACACCGGCAACTCGACGGCGGACGACCTCAGCCTGCGCGTCAGCGAGGCCGGGGACGGACCGGAGACCGTGCGCCAGGCACTCGCCTTCGCGCAGGCCCTCTCCGAGGCGACCGCGGACACCACCCGCTGATGGCACAGCCCGACACGGCCTGGGACCACCACCCCGAACCGCTCGCCGTAGCCTCCGCACCGGTCCCCGAGTACGGCAGCGGCTCCCTCGCCGATCTGCTGCCCACCCTGGCCGCCGGCCTCGGCGTGCCGGGGATGAGCGCCGCGATCTCCGAGCTGACCCCCGCCGACCGGAACTGCGTGTTCCTGATCGACGGCCTCGGCTGGGAGCAACTGAGGGCGCACCCCGAGGACGCCCCGTTCATGACGTCCCTGCTCGCCACCTCGCGCGGCGGCACCGGACGCCCGCTCACCGCCGGCTACCCGGCGACCACCGCGACCTCCCTCGCCTCCGTCGGCACCGGCCTGCCGCCCGGCGCGCACGGCCTGCCCGGCTACACCGTGCGCAATCCGGACACCGGCGAGCTGATGAATCAGCTGCGCTGGCAGCCGTGGGCCCCGCCCGGCCCCTGGCAGCCGTACCCGACGGTGTTCCAGCTGGCGCACGAGGCGGGTGTGCACGCCGCGCAGGTGTCGTCCCCGACCTTCGAGAACACCCCGCTGACCAAGGTCGCGCTCAGCGGCGGAAGGTTCCTCGGGCGGCTGCCCGGCGAGGACCGCGTCGACCTGGCGGCCGAACAACTGGCCGCGGGCGACCGCTCCCTGGTGTACACGTATTTCGCCGAGGTCGACGGCGCCGGCCACCGCTTCGGCGTCGACTCCGACGCCTGGCGCGGCCAGCTCATGTACGCCGACCGCCTGGTCCAGCGCCTCGCCGAGCAACTGCCGCCCCGCAGTGCCCTCTACGTCACCGCCGACCACGGCATGATCGACGTGCCCTTCGACGAGCAGCACCGCATCGACTTCGACGAGGACTGGGAGCTGAGCGCCGGAGTCGCCCTGCTCGGCGGCGAGGGCCGCGCCCGGCACGTCTACGCGGTGCCCGGTGCCGCCAACGACGTCCTGACCTGCTGGCGCGAGGTGCTCGGCGAGCAGTTCTGGGTCGCCTCCCGCGACGAGGCCATCGCGGCGGGCTGGTTCGGCCCGCGGATCGACGAGCGGGTGTACGGCCGGATCGGCGACGTGGTCGCCGCCGCCCGGGACGATGTCCTGATCATCGCCTCCCAGCGGGAGCCGAACGAGTCGGCGATGGTCGGCAACCACGGTTCGATGACCCCTGCCGAGCAGCTGGTCCCCCTGCTCGAAGTACGCTCCTGACGTACCGCCCCATCCCCGCTTCACCGAAAGGTGCTCACCTTCCCATGCCCGAGCTGGTGTTCTTCTCCGGAACGATGGACTGCGGGAAGTCGACGCTGGCTCTCCAGATCGAGCACAACCGCTCGGCGCGCGGCCTGGCGGGCATGATCTTCTCGCGCGACGACCGCGCCGGCGAGGGCAAGTTGTCCTCGCGCCTGGGCCTCGTCACGGACGCGGTGGAGGTCGAGGACGGGCAGGACCTCTACGCCTATCTCGTCGACCACCTCTCGCAGGGCGGCCGTGCGGACTACGTGATCGCCGACGAGGCGCAGTTCCTCGCGCCGGAGCAGATCGACCAACTCGCGCGCGTGGTCGACGACCTGGGCCTCGACGTCTACGCCTTCGGCATCACGACGGACTTCCGCTCCAAGCTGTTCCCCGGCTCCCAGCGGCTGGTCGAACTGGCCGACCGGGTCGAGGTGCTCCAGGTCGAGGCCCTGTGCTGGTGCGGCGCCCGCGCCACGCACAACGCCCGCACGATAGGCGGGGCCATGGTCGTCGAGGGCGCCCAGGTGGTCGTCGGCGATGTCACCCACTCCGCCGACGAGGTCGGGTACGAGGTGCTGTGCCGCCGCCACCACCGCCGCCGGATGACCGCGGCGACGGCCCGCGCGGCGGCCTTGTCACCGGACGTGCTGCCGATGTCGTCGGCCTGACCGCCCCGGCGGTACGTCAGCGCTGCAGCACGGCGAACCGCGCCCCCTCCGGGTCCGCCACGGTCGCCACCCGGCCGTGCGCGGTGTCGTGGGCCGGCCTGAGGACGTGCCCGCCCAGGTGGACGAGATGGTCCAGCGTGTCGTGGACGTCGGCGACCTGGAAGTACGTCACCCAGTGCGGGCCCCGGTCGCGGGGCAGGGCCTGCCCCATGCCGTGGATGCCGGCGACGGGCTCGCCGCCGCGGAGCAGGGTCACGTAGTCGAAGTCGGCGGAGACCACCGGCTCCTCCTCGTAGCCGAACACCGCCTGGTAGAACTTGGCGACGCGCGCCGACTCGAAGGTCAGCAGTTCGTTCCAGGCGGGCGTCCCGGGGACGCCGGAGACGGCCGTGCCGAGGTGCTCGGCGGCCTGCCAGATGCCGAAGACCGCACCTGAAGGGTCGGAGCCGATCGCGAGTCGGCCGGCGTCGGAGGCGTCGAGCGGCCCGACGCCGATCGTGCCGCCGCAGCTGCGCGCCGTCTCGGCGGTCAAGTCCGCGTTCCGGGAGGCGAAGTAGGGCGTCCAGGCGATGGGCAGCTGGCGGTCGGGCGGCAGCTGGCCGAGGCCCGCGACCTCGTGCCCGTCCAGCAGCGCACGCACATACGGGCCGAGTTGTTGGGGCCCGGGCCGGAACTCCCAGCCGAACAGCGCCCCGTAGAACTCCTCGGTCGCGGCCAGCCCGTGCACCATCAGGCTCACCCAGCAGGGCGTGCCGGGCGCGTGCCGAGGGGGCGTTTCGCCGTTCGGGCGGGCGGCCCCCCGTGCGTCGGTCATTGTCACTCTCTTCTCGGCCTCGCGGTGGCCGTGCTCTCCGCAGCCCTCGTGGGGCCCGCCCTGTGGGGCGACCCGTGTCCGGGAGAATGCCCGATGTGCGGGGCGCTGTCCCTTGCGGCGCGCTTGTCGGCAGGTGTCGTTCAGCTGTACAGCATGTGCTCGTTCCCGTACGCCACGTGATCGTCCCGGTCCGGCCGAGCAGAGTAGCCGGACATAGACGGCTCGGCCACCCCCGTGCGCGAGGATGGGGCCATGAACGCCATCATCTCCGCATCCGACCTCGCGAACGATCTGACGGGCGCCAACCCGCCGGTCCTGCTCGATGTCCGCTGGCAGCTCACCGCGGCCAGGGCAGCGGGTGAGCCACCGTACGACGGCCGGGCCGACTACGAGACCGGGCACCTGCCCGGGGCCGTCTTCGTCGACCTGGACCGGGAGTTGGCCTCCGCGCCGGGCGAGGGTGGCCGGCATCCACTGCCCGACCTCGCGCACTTCGGCGCCGCGATGCGCCGGGCGGGCGTGTCGTCCGGAACGCCGGTGGTCGTCTACGACGGCGGCCAGGGCTGGGCGGCCGCCCGGGCGTGGTGGATGCTGCGCTGGACGGGTCACCCGGACGTGCGGGTCCTCGACGGCGGGTTGCCGACCTGGGAGGGGGCGTTGGAGAAGTCCGTGCCCACGCCGGCGGAGGGCGACTTCGTGCCCGAGCCCGGGGCGGTGGGGCGGCTCGACGCCGACACCGCCGCGGAGTTGGCGCGGTCCGGGGTGCTGCTGGACGCGCGGGCGGGGGAGCGGTACCGGGGCGAGGTGGAGCCGATCGATCCGGTGGCCGGGCACATTCCGGGCGCGGTGTCGGCGCCCACCACCGAGAACGTGGGGCCGGACGGGCGTTACCGCTCGGCGCGGGAGCTTCGGGAGCGCTTCAAGGGGCTCGGGGTGTCCGAAGGCGCGCGGGTCGGCGTGTACTGCGGGTCGGGGGTGTCAGCGGCCCATGAGGTCCTGGCCCTGGCGGTCGCGGGCATTCCGGCGGCGCTGTACGTGGGGTCGTGGTCGGAGTGGTCCTCGGACCCGGACCGGCCGGTCGCGGTGGGGCCGGATCCTCAGTAGCCTGCGTGCGCCGAGGGCCGCGCCCGGAAGGCGCGGCCCTCAGGGCCGTAGGGTCGGCGTCAACGCCGTTTGTCCCGGCTACTCCTGCTTCTTGCGCCGCGTCCCGAACACGATCTCGTCCCAGCTCGGGACGGCGGCTCTGCGACCCGGACGGACGCCGTCGGCCTCGGCCTGGCGGTCGGTGGAACCGATGAGCCGGTCGCGGTGGCTTCCGACGGAGCGCGGCATGAGGACGTCAGCGTAGGCGGAACCGGCCGAGGCGGCGGGGGCCGGGGGCTCCTCCTCCTCGGGCTCGACGACGAGGGGCTCCTCCTCGTCGGGCTCCGGCGCCGGGCGCTCCGGCACCACCAGGTCGCCACGGAAGCTCGGCACCGCCTCCAGCAGACTGGTCAGCGAGTCCCGCTCGGCGGTGGCAGCCGTGCTCTCCTCGAGCGGTTCGGACGCCTGCGCGGGCAGGGCGGGGCGCTCACGTTCGACGGGCCGGTCCAGCGGCCGGTCGCGCGGCAGCCGGGCGATCCGCGGGACGAACGGGAAGCTGGGCTCGGGCGCGGCCAGGTCGTCGGTCTCGCCGATGAGCATGCGCGCCTCGTCGTCGACGGCCTGGACGAGCCGCCGGGGCGGGTCGTAGGTCCAGCTCGCCGAGTGCGGCTCGCCGGCGACGCGGTAGACCAGCAGGACCTCCCACGTGCCGTCGTCGCGACGCCACGAGTCCCACTGGACGGTGTCCTTGTCGACACCGCGCACCATCAGCCGCTCTTGCACGGCCTCGCCCAGCGGCGGACCGGAGTTCTCGCCGGGGCGGCGGACCGGGGTCTTGCGGGCCCGCTCGGCCATGAACGCACGCTCGGCGAGCACCGGGCCCTCGAAGCGGCGCACCCGGTCGACGGGGATGCCTGCCATTTGCGCGACCTCTTCCGCGGTCGCGCCGGCTCGTATACGCGCCTGGATGTCGCGGGGGCGGAGGTGGCTCTCCACCTCGATCTCGATCTGGCCGAGGCGGGGACGGTCGCCGCGCACGGCGGCGCGGAGACGTTCGTCGATCGGAAGCGTGTACTCCGTGCTGTCCGCAGCCTTCAGCACCAGCCGTGTGCCGTCATTCGAGACGGCCACGACACGCAGTTCGGGCATGGGGACCTCCCGGGTGGTGCCTGCCGACGTCACGTGCGTCGCTGCTTCCGCTAGTCGAGTGTGGCCTGCCCGGGTGCAGCCTGCCACAACCTTGCCGAGTTGCCCGGCGTGTCGGGCACGGGCCCTGGATCGCCGTTATGGCACGGTTACCTATTCGCAACGCTAAGTGACGAACTCTGTCACCCTGTGCAACTAGCCCCCTCCCGGCGGTCCTTAAAGGCCCCGTACACCCTGGTGGGAGACCGGACCCAGGGCTCGCCACAGTACTCCATTTGGGCCACGTGCGTGGATTGGCACGCCGCCCAACTTCTGACAAGAGGGGGGACTTGGTCGCCCCCTGCCCCCAATTCGTGATCTTGAACGTGGGGAAGTTCACGTAATCACCAGAAACGGAACTATCGGTTTCGGTCAGCCGTCCCCTTCTTGTGCAGATGAACGACCGTGTACGGGAAAGGCAGGCAAGATCCGGGGATGCGTGAAAGGCCCGATGGTGTCGGTGGAACGAGCGATCCGGAGAGGGAGGGGCGCAAGCGGATCGACCTGAACATGCCCCAGGTCGCGGGCGGCGCCCTCGCGGCGGTCCTGGCCGCCAAACTGGCGTCCTGCTTCGGGGTCTACGGCACGATCCTCGGCGCCGGCGTCGTCAGTGTCGTCGCCACCTGCGGCGGCTCCCTCTTCCAGCACTTCTTCAAGCAGACCGGCGAGCAGATCCGCGGTGCCGCCACCGTGCCTGCCAGGGCGGCGGCCGGGCCCGCGGAACAAGCGCCTCCGGCGCCCGGCGAGTTCAGCGAGGGCACCGTCTACCGTGCCCGGGTCAGGGGGTGGAAGCGACCGTTGCTCGCGGCGGCCGTGGTCTTCGGCGTCACGATGGCCGGAATCACCACCTACGAGCTCGCCTCGGGCCACAACCTCAGTGGCGGACGCAGCACGACCGTCGGCGACGCCTTCTCCGGTGGCGGCAATGCCGCGTCGGGCTCCGGGCGTTCGGGCGGCCGGGGTTCGGGAGACTCCGGGACCGCCCACGACTCCGGGACCGCCGACGACTCCGGGGGCTCCGATTCCGGCGGCGACACCGCGACGCCCAGCCCGTCAGGCACGGGCCAGGACACCGGCGCCGGCGCACCGCGGGGTGAGGACACCCCGCCCTCTCCCGGCGAGGACACCGGTACGGCGACCGGACCGACGCCCGCGCCGAGCGAAGAGGGGGGTGCGGATTCCGGGAGCGCGCCCCCCAGCGCGTCGCCTACGCCCCCAGAACCCGCCGCAAGTAGTCGTTCTGGAACCGCCGATCAGGGTCGAGACGGTCCCGCAGCGCCGTGAACTCGCCGAAGCGCGGATACACCCGGGAGAAGTACTCGGCGTCCCTGGTGTGGACCTTGCCCCAGTGCGGACGGCCCTCGTGGGCGGTGAAGATGCGCTCGGCCGCGGTGAAGTACCGCTGGAAGGGCGTGCCCTGGAACATGTGGACGGCGATGTACGCGGTGTCGCGCCCGGAGGCGGTGGACAGGGTGATGTCGTCGGCGGGAGCGGTACGCACCTCGACGGGGAAGCTGACCCTCAGGCCCGAGCGGTCGACCATGGCCTTCAGCTCGCGCAGCGCGTCGCCGACGGCCGCCCGCGGAACGGCGTACTCCATCTCCACGAAGCGCACCCGGCGCGGAGACGTGAAGACCTTGTAAGGGATGTCGGTGTAGCTCCGCGCGGACAGGGCCTTGCTGGAGATCTGCGCGATCGCGGGGATCGTGGCGGGCACCGCGCGGCCGACCCAGTTGGCCACCTGGAAGACGCCGTTGGACAGGAACTCGTCCTCGAACCAGCCCTGGAGCTGCGGCACGGGCTTCTCCGGGCCCGCGCTGCGGTTGTTGCGCTTGGTGTTGGTGCTGTTGGTGTGCGGGAACCAGTAGAACTCGAAGTGCTCGTTCTCGGCCCAGAGTTCCTCGAAGTCGGCGAGGACCTTGTCGAACGGCATCGGTTCCTCGCGGGCCGTGAGCAGGAAGACCGGCTCGACGGCGAACGTGATCGCGGTGACGATGCCCAGCGCGCCGAGGCCCAGGCGGGCCGCGGCGAAGACCTCCGGGTTCTCCTTCTCAGAACAGGTGAGAACCGAGCCATCGGCGGTGACCAGTTCCAGGCCCCGGATCTGGGCGGCGATCGAGGCGGAGTCGCGGCCCGTGCCGTGCGTGCCCGTGCTGGTGGCGCCGGATACGGTCTGCTCCATGATGTCGCCCATGTTCGTGAGCGACAGGCCCTCACGCGCGAGGGCCATGTTGAGCCTCTTGAGCGGGGTGCCGGCCTCCACCGTGACCGTCATGGCGTCGCGATCAATGCCGCGTATGCCGGTCAACAGTTGAGGGCGGATCAATACACCGTCCGTCGCGGCTATGGACGTGAAGGAGTGCCCGGTGCCGACGGCCTTCACCCTGAGGCCGTCCTCGGCGGCCTGCCGCACGGCTGCGGCCAACTCGTCGACGGACGCCGGGGTGACCTGCCGCGCGGGACGCGCGGAGACGTTGCCGCCCCAGTTACGCCACGTGCCGTTCTTTCCGTTCGCTGTGCTGCTCAACGGAGCCTCCCCGACCCGGAGCCGGCCGCTTGAGCCGACGGAATCCCAGGAAACCCACCGCGACCGCGACGGCCCCGGCGACCGCCGGAACCCCGTACCCGGCACGCGCCCCGGCCGCGTCGATCACCCAGCCGGCCGCGGAGGAGCCGAGTGCGACCCCCACCGCGAGCCCGGTGCTCACCCAGGTCATGCCCTCGGTGAGCTGCGCACGTGGTACGTGCTCTTCGATGAGGGACATCGTCGTGATCATCGTCGGAGCGATGGACAGTCCAGCAACGAACAGCGCCACGGCCAGAAACGGCAAGTTTCCGACCAGTAGGAGGGGGATCATACTCACGGCCATGGTGCACACGCCCAGCAGCCACCGACGTTCCGGCGCCCCGGCGAAGTGCAGGAGCCCGAAGATCATGCCCGCCACGCAGGAGCCCGCCGCGTACAGCGCGAGGACGACGCTGGCCGCGGCCTTGTGCCCCTCCTCGTCGGCGAAGGCCACGGTGACCACGTCGACCGCCCCGAAGATCGCCCCGGTCGCCACGAACGTGGCCACCAGGACCTGAAGGCCCCGCGCGCGGATCGCCGAACCGCCGCCGCCGTGCCGCTCGCGCGGGTGCGGCTCGGGCTCGGTGGCGCGCTGCGCGGTCAGCCAGAAGACGCCGGCCGCCAGGAAGCAGGCGGCGAGCAGCGGACCGGCCTCCGGGAACCAGGCCGTGGACAGGCCGATGGAGATGATCGGCCCGAAGACGAAGCACACCTCGTCCACCACGGACTCGAAGGAGTACGCGGTGTGCAGCTGCGGCGTGCCCCGGTACAGCGCCGCCCAGCGGGCCCGGATCATCGCGCCGACGCTCGGTACGCAGCCGATGCCCGCACACGCCACGAACAGCACCCAGTCCGGCCACCCGTAGTGCGCGGCGAACAGCAGCACGGCCGCGCCGGTCAGCGACAGCAGCGTCGCCGGGCGCAGCACCCGCCGCTGCCCGTACTGGTCGACCAGCCGCGAGACCTGCGGTCCCGCCACCGCGGCGGCCAGCGCGATGGTGGCCGACAGGGCACCGGCCAGGCCGTACCGCCCGGTGAGCTGGGAGACCATCGTGACCACGCCGATGCCCATCATCGACAGCGGCATCCGGCCGAGGAAGCCCGCAGCGGAGAAACCCTTGGAGCCTGGGGCTGCGAACAGGGCGCGGTAGGGGCTGGGCAACGGGGTCTCCGAAGGGCTCAGTAAGCTGCGAACGCAGTCGACACAGCTTACGTCCCGGAACGCCCCGCGGTACCCGTTCGGCCCGGCCCGGACCGGCCCCGACCCGGCTGCCGCGCAGGTGTCACCCCGCCGTTTCCCGGGTGTCAGTGCAGGGTGGCAGGATCGACCCATGCCAGACGCGCGCGATGTCACCCCCTACGACGCCCTGCTGCTGCTCTCCTTCGGCGGCCCGGAAGGCCCGGACGACGTGGTCCCGTTCCTGGAGAACGTGACGCGCGGGCGTGGCATCCCCAAGGAACGCCTCAAGGAAGTCGGGCAGCACTACTTCCTGTTCGGCGGGGTCAGCCCCATCAACGACCAGAACCGCGCCCTGCTGGACGCCCTGCGCAAGGACTTCGCCGACCACGGCCTCGACCTGCCGGTCTACTGGGGCAACCGCAACTGGGCGCCGTACCTGACGGACACGCTGCGCGAGATGGTCCGCGACGGCCGCCGCCGCGTCCTGGTCCTCGCCACCAGCGCCTACGCCTCGTACTCGGGCTGCCGCCAGTACCGCGAGAACCTCGCCGACGCGCTCGCGGCCCTGGAGAGCGAGGGCCTGGAGCTGCCCCGGGTCGACAAGCTGCGGCACTACTTCAACCACCCGGGCTTCCTGGAACCCATGATCGACGGTGTGCTCCGGTCCCTCGCCGAGCTCGACGAGGACGTCCGGGACGGGGCGCACCTCGCCTTCTCGACCCACTCGATCCCGACGGCCTCCGCCGACACCTCCGGGCCCGTCGAGGACCACGGCGACGGCGGCGCGTACGTCCGGCAGCACCTGGAGGTGGCGAAGCTCATCGCGGACGCCGTCCGGGAGCGCACCGGCGTCGACCACCCCTGGCAGCTCGTCTACCAGTCCCGCTCCGGAGCCCCGCACATCCCGTGGCTTGAGCCCGACATCTGCGACCACCTGGAGGAGCGGCACGCGGCCGGTGTCCCCGCCGTCGTGATCGCGCCCATCGGGTTCGTCTCCGACCACATGGAGGTCCTCTACGACCTCGACACGGAGGCCAAGGCGAAGGCGGAGGAGCTGGGGCTGCCGATGCGCCGCTCGGCCACCGTCGGCGCCGACCCGAGGTTCGCCGCCGCGATCCGCGAACTCGTCGTGGAGCGGGCCGCCGCCGAGCGCGGGCAGGAGGTCGCCCCGTGTGCCCTGGGCGCCCTCGGGGCGAGCCACGACCTCTGCCCGGTCGGCTGCTGCCCGGCCCGCGCCTCCCGGCCCGCCGCGGCGGGCGCCGACAGCACCTACGCGTGAGGAGCCTTGTGACCGACCCCCTGCACTCGGACCTGCTCGACCTCGCCCAGGAGGCCGCCCGCCGCGCCGGCGCCCTGCTGCGGGACGGGCGCCCGGCCGACCTGGCGGTCGCCGCGACCAAGTCCAGCCCCATCGACGTCGTCACGGAGATGGACATCGCGGCCGAGAAGCTGATCACCGGCCTGATCGCCGAGCGCCGCCCGGACGACGGCATCCTCGGCGAGGAGGGCGCCTCCACGGAGGGCACCAGCGGCGTCCGCTGGGTCGTCGACCCGCTCGACGGCACGGTCAACTACCTGTACGGGCTGCCCACCTGGTCCGTCTCCATCGCAGCCGAGCAGGACGGCGAGACCGTCGTCGGGGTCGTCACGGCCCCGATGCGCGGCGAGACGTTCCACGCCGTGCTCGGCGGCGGAGCCTGGGCCACCGGCGCCTGGGACGGCGAGCGCCGGCTGGCCGTCCGTCCCGCGCCGCCCCTGGACCAGGCGCTGGTCTCGACGGGCTTCAACTACGTCGCCGAGGTCCGCACCCACCAGGCCGAGGTCGCCCGGCGCCTGATCCCGCTGCTGCGCGACATCCGGCGCGGCGGCTCGGCCGCGGTCGACCTGTGCGACCTGGCCGCGGGACGCCTGGACGGTTACTACGAGCGCGGTCTGCACGCCTGGGACCTGGCGGCGGGCGACCTGATCGCCCGGGAGGCGGGCGCCCTGACCGGTGGACGCCCCGGAGAGCGCCCGTCCGGTGATCTGACGGTCGCGGGGACCCCGGGCGTCTTCGAGCCCCTCCAGCGCCTCCTGGAGGACTTCGGCGCCTGGCACGACTGAGGACGGCCGGGCCCGGCGTACGACGGCCGACGCCATGCCGAACACCGGGTGAACGGGCCCGCACGACGACGAAGCGGGCCCCGGCGCTGGATTCGCCGGGGCCCGCTGCGTACGGCCTGATCAGACGCTCGCTGCGCCGACCTCCACACCGTGCTCGGCGGCGAGGCGGCGCAGGTCGTCGAGCTCGCCCTGCTCCACCTCGACGAGGAAGTCGTCGCCCTCGTCGCGAGCCCGGTCGAGATCGGACTCGGTCGCCCTTATGCGCTGCAGAAGTCCTGCGGTGAATGCGTCCATGCTGCGCCCCCTCGTCCTGGGTCGTGGGTCGATGGCACGGGGGTGTGCCGTCCGGAAGGGACGATCACGTCTGCGGTGGATGCCCAGCGCCGCTGTGCTGGGCGGCGGCGGTGCCGGACACCCACGCCCGCTCTGCGGAAAAGCGGATTGATGCGCACCGCATGGTGGTGCGGTGCCAGCAGAGTGTGATCGTGGGATGTAAAGCCGTCCTCCCCAAGCTCCCTTCCGTGGAAACCTAACCGGAGGAGAAAATCTCCTATTCCCCGCGCCCGCACCCGCACTCACACCCGCGCCCGACCTCTCCCTCACCCGCCTTACCTCCGACTTATGGCCGAAAAGGGCAGGATGGAGGGCAACACACCAACAGACCGTCGAAGACCCCTGCCCGCATGCGCCCGTGAAGCGCTGTGCGGGTGGACATGAGGAAGGACCAGGGACGTGCGCGTACTCGTCGTCGAGGACGAGCAACTGCTCGCCGATGCGGTGGCCACCGGACTGCGCCGGGAGGCCATGGCCGTCGACGTCGTGTATGACGGCGCGGCCGCCCTCGAGCGCATCGGCGTCAACGACTACGACGTGGTCGTACTCGACCGCGACCTCCCCCTCGTGCACGGCGACGACGTCTGCCGCAAGATCGTCGAGCTGGGCATGCCCACGCGCGTGCTGATGCTCACGGCCTCCGGCGACGTCAGCGACCGTGTGGAGGGCCTGGAGATCGGCGCCGACGACTATCTGCCCAAGCCCTTCGCCTTCAGCGAGCTCATCGCGCGCGTGCGGGCCCTCGGCCGGCGCACCAGCGTGCCCCTGCCGCCCGTCCTGGAGCGCTCCGGCATCAAGCTCGACCCCAACCGCCGCGAGGTCTTCCGCGACGGCAAGGAGGTCCAGCTCGCACCCAAGGAGTTCGCCGTCCTGGAGGTGCTGATGCGCAGCGAGGGTGCCGTCGTCTCGGCGGAACAGCTGCTGGAGAAGGCCTGGGACGAGAACACCGACCCGTTCACCAACGTCGTGCGCGTGACCGTCATGACCCTGCGCCGCAAGCTCGGCGAGCCGCCCGTCATCGTCACCGTCCCCGGCTCCGGCTACCGGATCTGATCCCCCGTGGCAGCGACTCCCGCGCCCCCGCAGGCGCCCCCGAAGCCCACCTGGGACCCGAGAAGGCCAGCGCCGCCCTTCCCGTGGCTGCGCCCGACCATCCGCATAAGGCTCACGCTGCTCTACGGCGGCATGTTCCTGATCGCCGGCATCCTGCTGCTGTCGATCATCTACCTGCTGGCCGCGCAGGCGCTGAACGTGGGCAGCGAGCTGCCGTTCAAGATCGTCGAGGGCAAGGTCACCAGCGACATCTGCAACCTGCCCAGCCAGGCCTCGCCCGCCGAGTTCAACCACGCCATGAACCAGTGCGTCAACGACCAGCGTCAGGCCGCCCTGGACAACCTGCTCAGCCGCTCGCTCCTGGCCCTGCTGGGCCTGGCGGTCATCGCCTTCGCCTTCGGCTACGCCATGGCCGGCCGGGTCCTGTCCCCGCTGGGCCGGATCACCCGTACCGCCCGCGCGGTGGCGGGCTCCGACCTGTCCCGTCGGATCGAGCTGGACGGCCCGGACGACGAGCTGAAGGAGCTGGCGGACACCTTCGACGACATGCTGGAGAGGCTGCAGCGCGCCTTCACCGCCCAGCAGCGCTTCGTCGGCAACGCCTCGCACGAGCTGAGGACGCCGCTGGCGATCAACCGCACGCTCCTGGAGGTGCATCTGTCCGACCCGGGCGCACCGATGGAGCTCCAGCAGCTCGGCAAGACGCTGCTGGCCACCAACGAGCGCAGCGAGCAGCTCGTCGAGGGCCTGCTGCTGCTCGCCCGCAGCGACAACCAGATCGTGGAGCGGGGCCCGGTGGACCTCGCCGAGGTCGCCTCGCAGGCCATCGACCAGGTGCACGGCGAGGCCGAGGACAAGGGTGTGCGGATCCGTGGCGAACAGAAGCCGGCGGTCGTCCAGGGCAACGGCGTGCTGCTGGAGCGGATCGCGCTCAACCTGGTGCAGAACGCCGTGCGCTACAACGTCGCCGAGGACGGCTGGGTCGAGGTCACCACCGAGGTCCAGCACGGCCAGGCGCTCCTGGTCGTCTCGAACACGGGCCCGGTCGTGCCGGCGTACGAGATCGACAATCTCTTCGAGCCGTTCCGGCGGCTGCGCACGGAGCGCACGGGCAGCGACAAGGGCGTCGGACTCGGTCTGTCCATCGTCCGGTCCGTGGCCCGGGCACACGGCGGGCACATCTACGCCCAGCCACGTGAGGGAGGTGGGCTCGTGATGCGAGTCACGCTGCCCATCTGAGATCATGTCGCCGATCAACTCGGCGACGCACGGGGATGTTCGCTTTGCGCGGAATTTCTGAGGCCTCACCTCGCGCACCCCGTGTGTGATCGATCACAGGGGCGCCTTTCCGGCCATCTACTCTCCGTGATCATGAGTCCCGTCGGAAAGCCGGGAAAATCCCGGTTTTCGGGGGTCTTGATCACGGGAAGTACAGGGTGAGACGCCTTTGAGGTGCGGCATTCGGACCGTGTACGGTCCCCATCGCCATCCAAGCCGATCACTCGTCAGGAGTCCGGTTGGGTGTCGATTGAGTAACAGACCTTGATGTGAGGCAAAATCTCCGCCTCAGGTCGGGCACAAGTCCGGCCTCTCACGCGTTACGTGCGCTGGAGACACCGCAGACACCCAGAGGGGGAGAGCGACCATGGCAACCGATTACGACACTCCACGCAAGACCGACGACGACGTCGACTCGGACAGCCTCGAAGAGCTGAAGGCTCGCCGGAACGACAAGTCGGCTTCCGCAGTGGACGTCGACGAATTCGAGGCCGCCGAAGGCCTCGAGCTGCCCGGAGCCGATCTCTCGAACGAGGAGCTGGCCGTCCGGGTGCTCCCGAAGCAGCAGGACGAGTTCACCTGCATGAGCTGCTTCCTGGTGCACCACCGCAGCCAGCTGGCCCGGGAGAAGAACGGTCAGCCGATCTGCCGCGACTGCGACTGAGGGCGGGTCGGCCGTGACTGGCTCGACCCCTCCCTGGAAGCGCCGCTTCTCCAAGCGGAAAGCGGACGAAGGGCCGACGGACGGCCCGCAGTACGGCGTGCGTGACGACGAGCGAGGCCCAACCGGTACGGGGGCGGCCTCGCTCGAACCGGCCTCGGACCGGGGTGACCTCCCGGCGTCCGTGGATGTCCCCGCGCCCGTCTCCCGACGGCGGGCGGGGACGATCCGGGAGAGGGCCAGGGAGAGCGCCCGCAAGGGCGGTGTCCGGGCTCGCGCGGGGCTCGCGTACCTCGCCGACCGGATCATCGAACTGGCGCCGCGGATCCCCGTACGGGATCTGGCGACGCTCCGCAGGCAGTTCCCGGGCCTCGGGCCCGAAGAGCTCGCGGACAAACTCGTCGCGGGTGCGGCGAGCGCGACGGCCACGGTCGGAGCGGGCATCGGCGCGGCCGCGATGCTTCCCGTGCCGCCGGCGTTGCCGACGGAACTGGCCGCCGAGGTCACCGGCGTCGCCGCGATCGAGCTGAAGCTGATCGCCGAACTTCACGAGGTCTACGGCGTACGGCCGCCCGGCAACCTCAAGCAGCGCAGCACCGCGTATCTCGACTCGTGGTCGGGGGAGCGCGGGATCGACGCGACCAAGCCGTCGACGCTGAGCGTGGCGCTGAACAGCCGCATGAAGCGGGAACTGCGGCAGCGGATCATGAAGCGGATGGTCCGCAGCATGCCGAACCTGATCCCGTTCCTGGTGGGCGCGGCCGTGGGGGCGGCCATGAACCGCAGCGAGACGAGAAAGCTCGCCGCCCGGATCCGTGCGGACCTGCGCAAGCTCCAGGTGCCCTGGGAGGCCCTGGAGGCGCTTCCCGCCCTGGAACGTCCGGCGGACGCCCTGGAGATGGGCGAGATCACCAGTGACCCCCTGGGCCGCCGCGCGGACGCGGAACGCGACGACAAGGACGGCAAGCACGACGACGGGCGCTGAAGGCCGCCCGTCCGCCGTCGGGTGAAGGCCCGCTCGGATGTACTACTCCGGCTTCGCCGGCTTCGTGGCCCTCAGCGCCTCCGCCAGACGCTCCGGCTCGCGCGTGGACAGGTACAGGTACGGAGTCGGGTCCTCCGGGTCCGTGACCTTCACGCGCAGGGCCGTGGGGATGTAGGCGCGCAGCAGCAGGAAGGCGCGCGGGTCGGCCTTGTACGTGCGCCAGGCGCGCGCCTCCTCGGCGTCCAGGATCTCCGCGTCGCCCAGCGCCGCCAGCGGGATCTTCGCCTCGCCCGCGATCAGTGAATCGCCCACCACGCGGATGCGGACCGCGCCGTACGAACTCGCGGCGACGGCCGCGACCGCGGTGCCTCCGGCCAGGCCGCCGAGCATGGGCAGCGTGCCGAACGGAAGCAGGATCAGGGCCATCGAGACGCCGACGAGGAACGAGATCAGCCACCACGTCCGGGGGGCGGTGAGGCGTTCTTCGTACGGGGCGGCGGAGAGCTGCATGGAGCCAAGCTTGACACGGTGTCCGGAACGGGCCGACGCGCGGGTAAGGTCTCCGGCTGTGAGTCGTACTTCCGCAGCTCTTCAGCCTCCGGCCGACGCCGTGCGACCGGTGCGGCATCCGGACGCTCCGGCGCCCGGTGAGCTTCTCGGCGCGCACTACGGCCAGTGTTTCGGCTGTGGCGGCGACCAGCCGCACGGGCTGCACCTGGAGGCGCGGGCCGGCGAGGGCGTGTCACTCACCGCCGAGTTCACCGTGCGGCCCGCCCACCAGGGCGCCCCCGGACTCGCGCACGGCGGGGTGCTCGCCACCGCCCTGGACGAGGCCCTCGGCTCGCTGAACTGGCTGCTGCGCACGATCGCCGTGACCGGGCGGCTGGAGACCGACTTCGTCGGGCCCGTGCCCGTCGGCACCACGCTGCACCTTCAGGCGGAGGTGACGGCGGTGGCCGGGCGGAAGATCTACTCGACCGCGACCGGACGCGTGGGAGGCCCCGACGGGCCCGTCGCCGTGCGCGCCGACGCGCTCTTCGTCGAGGTGAAGGTCGACCACTTCGTCGACCACGGCCGCCAGGAGGAGATCCAGGCGGCCATGAACGACCCGGACCAGGTCCGGCGCGCCCGTGCCTTCGAGGTGAATCCGTGAGCCTGGAAGGCCCCGTGAGCCCAGCCGGCCCCATCAGCCCCACCGGTTCCACCGACCCCGCGAGCACGGAAAGCCCCATGACTCCCACGAGCCCCGCGAGCCGTCAGCCCCTGGACGTGCTGATCCGGCGCGTCGACCCGGACGTACCCCTTCCGTCGTATGCGCAGCCGGGTGACGCGGGAGCCGATCTGCGCACCACCGAGGCGTGCCAACTGGAGCCGGGCGAGCGGGCCGTGCTGCCCACGGGAGTGTCTGTGGCGCTGCCGGAGGGGTACGCGGCCTTCGTGCACCCGCGATCCGGTCTGGCCGCCCGCTGCGGCGTCGCCCTGGTGAATGCCCCGGGGACGGTTGATGCCGGGTACCGTGGGGAGATCAAGGTGATCGTGGTGAATCTCGACCCGCGCGAGGCCGTGCGGTTCGAGCGCTTCGACCGGATTGCCCAACTGGTAGTCCAGCAGGTCGAGAAGGTTCGCTTCCAAGAGGTGGCAAAACTTCCCGACTCGGCGCGGGCCGAGGGGGGCTTCGGGTCCACCGGAGGCCATGCGGCGGTGGACGGGACGAGCGGCACAAGCGGTCAGGCCGCCCTGGGCGGTCGGACGGGTGGGAATCGATACGCTTCGGTCGTATCCGACCGGGAAGGACAGTGACGTGTTCGGACGTCGCAAGAATAGGGATGCCGCCGAGGACGCGGCCGGCGAGACCGAGCAGGTCGTCGACGGTGTCGACAGTGAGGCGGACGAGCGTGAGCGCCTGAGGCTCGAGCCGGCGCCGCGGCCCGACGGGCCCTGGGACAGCTCCGAGGTCCACGATCCGGCCGAGGGCCGGGTCGACCTGGGCGGGTTGTTCGTGCCGGGCGTCGAGGGCATGGAGCTCAGGGTCGAGGTCGCGGGCGACGCGATCGTGGCGGCGACGGTGGTGCTGCGCGACAGCGCCGTCCAGCTGCAGGGCTTCGCCGCGCCCAAGCGTGAGGGCATCTGGGGCGAGGTGCGCGAGGAGATCGGCTCGGGCATCACCCAGCAGGGCGGCATCGTCGACGAGGTCGAGGGTCCGCTGGGCTGGGAGCTGCGGGCCCAGGTGCCGGTGCAGCTGCCGGACGGCACCGGCGGCTTCCAGGTCGTGCGGTTCATCGGCGTGGACGGGCCCCGGTGGTTCCTGCGCGGGGTCATCTCGGGCCAGGGTGCGGTGCAGCCGCAGGCGGCCGGGCTGCTGGAGCAGATCTTCCGGGACACGGTCGTGGTCCGCGGCGAGGGCCCGATGGCGCCTCGCGACCCGATCGTCCTGAAGCTGCCGAACGACGCCCAGATGGTCCCCGAGGGCGTCCAGCAGGAGGAGGGCTCCCGCTTCGCCGGCGGAATGGGCCAGCTCCAGCGCGGACCGGAGATCACCGAGGTCCGCTGAGGCGCGTAGAGACAGCAGGGCCGTACCCCGCAGGGGGTGCGGCCCTTTCTCATGCGTGAACCCTTGACGGCTTATTGGTCTGTACCTACCGTCTCCGTTCACCGCGTCTGTTCATAAAGGCGCTTCACGTTCACATATGAGAACGGAGCTCCTACGCATGCGCAGAACCGCTCTGTTGGCCGCCACGGCCTCCCTCGTCGCCGGTCTCCTCGCCTGGCCCGCGAACGCCGCTCCCAGCAGCTTCGTCCACCCCGGAGTCACCGTCTCCAAGGGGCAGCTGGACTTCACCCGCTCCAAGGTCACCTCCGGTGCCCAGCCCTGGAAGGGCGCCTTCGACCGGATGATGGCGAGCAGGTACGCCGACCTGAACCGCACGCCCCAACCCCGGGCCGTCGTCGAGTGCGGTTCCTACTCCAACCCGAACCACGGCTGCACCGACGAGCGCGAGGACGCGATCGCCGCCTACACCCAGGCCCTCGCCTGGTACATCACCCGCGACGAACGGCACGCGCGCAAGGCCATCGAGCTGATGGACGCCTGGTCGGCCGTGATCAGAGACCACACCGACAGCAACGCGCCGCTGCAGACCGGCTGGGCCGGCTCCTCCTGGCCCAGGGCCGCCGAGATCATCAAGCACACGTACACCGGGACCTGGGCGAACTCCGGCCGCTTCGCCACCATGCTGCGGAACGTCTATCTCCCCGAGGTGATCAACGGCTCGAACTCCAACGGGAACTGGGAGTTGTCGATGATGGAGGCCGCCGTCGGCATCTCCGTCTTCCTGGAGGACAAGGCGTCGTACGACAAGGCCATGGCGAAGTTCCGTACGCGTACGGCCGCCTACGTCTACCTGGCCTCCGACGGTGAGCTGCCGAGGACCGTGCCGAGCCAGAACCTGAACACCCGGGAGAAGATCGTCCGGTACTGGCAGGGGCAGTCGGCCTTCGTCGACGGGCTCAGCCAGGAGACCTGCCGGGACTTCACCCACACCGGCTACGGCCTCTCCGCCGTCTCGCACGTCGCCGAGACCAGCCGGATCCAGGGCCAGGACCTCTACGGCACCGACGTGGGCGAGCGGCTGCGGCACGGGCTCGGCTTCCACGCCAAGTACCAGCTCGGCGCCGCCGCCCCGGGCTGGCTGTGCGGCGGCTCGCTCGAGCTCGGGCTCGGGCCGGTCCCCGAGGTCGGCCACAACGCCCTGGCCAACCGCCTCGGGCATGCCATGACCAACACCGAGACACTGACCGAGCGGGGGCGCCCGGCCGGCAGCAACAACCTCTTCGTCGCCTGGGAGACCCTCACCCACGGCGACAATCCCGGCTGAGGCCCTGACCTGCCGGGCGCGTCAGAGTTCCGTCAAAGACGGTCCGCGGCCGCGCCCGGCACCCATATGCCGCAGGTGTCGGCCGTAAGGTCGACGCTGCGCAGGCAGCGGACCGGAAGACAATGAGGCCATGGCACGCGGCAAGTTTCGGATCTACCTCGGTGCGGCACCGGGCGTCGGCAAGACGTACGCGATGCTCTCCGAGGCGCATCGGCGCATCGAGCGGGGCACCGACTGCGTGGTGGCCTTCGTCGAGCACTACGACCGGCCCCGCACCGAGGTGATGCTGCACGGCCTGGAGCAGGTGCCGCGCAGGCGGCTGGAGTACCGCGGCGGCGTCTTCCCCGAGACGGACCTCGACGCCGTCCTCGCCCGCCGCCCCCAGGTCGCCCTGGTGGACGAACTGGCCCACACGAACGTCCCCGGCTCCCGCAACGCCAAGCGCTGGCAGGACGTGGAGGAGCTGCTCGCGGCCGGGATCGACGTGATCTCGACCGTCAACATCCAGCACCTGGAGTCGCTCGGCGACGTCGTCGAGTCGATCACCGGGGTGCGGCAGCAGGAGACCGTGCCGGACGAGGTGGTACGGCGGGCCGACCAGATCGAGCTGGTCGACATGTCGCCCGAGGCGCTGCGGCGGCGGATGGCGCACGGCAACATCTACAAGCCGGACAAGGTCGACGCGGCCCTCTCCAACTACTTCCGGCCCGGCAACCTGACGGCCCTGCGCGAGCTGGCGCTGCTGTGGGTGGCCGACCGGGTCGACGCCTACCTCACCCAGTACCGCAGCGAGCACCGGGTGTCGAGGATCTGGGGATCGCGCGAGCGGATCGTCGTCGGCCTGACCGGCGGCCCCGAGGGACGGACGCTGATCCGCCGGGCGGCACGTCTGGCCGAGAAGGGCGCCGGCGGCGAGGTGCTCGCCGTCTACATAGCCCGCAGCGACGGACTGACCTCGGCCTCGCCCAAGGAACTGGCGATGCAGCGGACCCTGGCCGAGGACCTCGGCGGCACCTTCCACCACGTCGTGGGCGACGACATACCGGCCGCCCTGCTCGACTTCGCCCGCGGCGTGAACGCCACCCAGATCGTGCTGGGCTCCTCACGCCGCAAGACCTGGCAGTACGTCTTCGGGCCCGGTGTCGGCGCTACGGTCGCCCGGGAGTCCGGGCCCGACCTCGACGTGCACATCGTCACCCACGAGGAGGTCGCCAAGGGCCGCGGACTGCCGGTGGCCCAGGACGCGCGCCTCGGGCGCTCCCGGCGGGTGTGGGGCTGGATCGTCGGCGTCGCGGGCCCGCCGGCCCTGGCGGCGCTGCTCAACACCGTCGACCTCGGTCTCGCCAACGACATGCTGCTGTTCCTGGCGCTGACGGTGGCGGCGGCCCTGCTCGGCGGGCTGCTCCCCGCGCTGGCCTCGGCGGCGGTGGGGTCGCTGCTGCTGAACTACTTCTACACACCGCCGCTGCACCGGTGGACGATCGCCGACCCGAAGAACATCGTCGCCATCGTGATCTTCGTGGCCGTCGGTGTGGCGGTGGCCTCCGTGGTCGACCTCGCGGCCCGCCGCACCCACCAGGCGGCCAGGCTGCGGGCCGAGTCCGAGATCCTGTCCTTCCTCGCGGGCAACGTGCTGCGTGGCGAGACGGGCCTGGAGGAGCTGCTGGAACGGGTCCGGGAGACCTTCGGCATGGAGTCGGCGGCCCTGCTGGAACGGGCGAGCGATGTCGAGCCGTGGACCTGCGCGGGCCGCGTCGGGCTGGGACATCCCGTGGAGCGGCCCGAGCAGGCGGACGTGGACATGCCGGTCGGGGACCATATGGCGCTCGCGCTGACCGGCCGTGTCCTGCCCGCAGAGGACCGCCGGGTGCTGGCCGCCTTCGCCGCCCAGGCCGCCGTCGTACTGGACCGCCGCCGGCTCCAGGAGGAGGCCGACCGGGCCCGCGCGCTCGCCGAGGGCAACCGCATCCGTACGGCGCTGCTGGCCGCCGTCAGCCACGATCTGCGCACCCCGCTCGCCGGGATCAAGGCGTCCGTGACCTCTCTGCGCTCCGAGGACGTCGAGTGGTCCGACGAAGACCAGGCGGAACTGCTGGAGGGCATCGAGGAGGGCGCGGACCGCCTCGACCACCTCGTCGGCAACCTGCTCGACATGTCCCGCCTCCAGACCGGCACCGTCACCCCGCTGATCCGCGAGATCGACCTCGACGAGGTGGTGCCGATGGCTCTCGGCGGGGTGCCCGAGGGCAGCGCCGACCTGGACGTCCCGGAGACCTTGCCGATGGTCGCCGTGGACCCGGGGCTGCTGGAGCGGGCGATGGCCAACCTGGTCGAGAACGCCGTCAAGTACAGTCCGCCCGGCTCGCCCGTGCTGGTCGCCGCCAGCGCGCTCGCCGACCGGGTGGAGGTGCGGGTGGTCGACCGGGGGCCGGGCGTCCCGGACGAGGCCAAGGACCGCATATTCGAACCCTTCCAGCGCTACGGCGACGCCCCGCGCGGCGCCGGCGTGGGGCTGGGGCTCGCGGTGGCACGCGGCTTCGCCGAGGCCATGAGCGGCACCCTGAACGCCGAGGACACGCCCGGTGGCGGGCTCACCATGGTCCTCACCCTCCGCGCGGCGGGAACTCGCCCGGAGCCGTTCCACGCGGCAGAACCCGAAAGGCAGGCCTCATGACCCGCGTCCTGGTGGTCGACGACGAGCCCCAGATCGTGCGCGCTCTCGTGATCAACCTCAGGGCACGCAAGTACGAGGTCGACGCGGCCCACGACGGCGCCGGCGCTCTCGAGCTCGCCGCCGCCCGCCACCCCGACGTGGTCGTCCTCGACCTCGGACTGCCCGACATGGACGGCGTCGAGGTGATCAGGGGTCTGCGCGGCTGGACGCGGGTGCCGATCCTGGTGCTCTCCGCCCGGCACTCTTCCGACGAGAAGGTCGAGGCGCTGGACGCGGGTGCCGACGACTACGTCACCAAGCCGTTCGGCATGGACGAGCTGCTGGCCCGGCTGCGCGCCGCCGTACGCCGGGCCGAGCCGGCCGGAGGAGGTGAGGACGACGTGATCGTGGAGACCGACGAGTTCACCGTCGACCTGGCCGCGAAGAAGGTCAACCGCGCCGGGAAGGACGTACGCCTGACGCCCACGGAGTGGCATCTGCTGGAGGTCCTGGTGCGCCACAGCGGCCGCCTGGTCGGGCAGAAGCAGCTGCTCCAGGAGGTGTGGGGGCCGTCGTACGGCACGGAGACGAACTACCTGCGCGTGTACATGGCACAGCTGCGGCGGAAGCTGGAGGCGGACCCCTCGCATCCGAAGCACTTCATCACGGAGCCGGGGATGGGCTACCGCTTCGAGAAGTAAGGCCTGTGCCCCAGGGCTGCGTGGCTGTCGGCGGGCCCCGGTACGCTCTAGTCATGAGTGCTGTTCCTCGTTCGCAGAAGCCGGCGGGCCGGTTCCGGCGCATGCTCGACCGGCTCTCCTCGTCGCAGGAGGACCTGGAGTCCGAGGAGCTGCGGGAGGACACCGAGACGACCGGCTGTATCCGGATCGGAGACTGTCAGGACCGGCAGATAGTGACGGTTACTGGTACCTTGCGCACGGTCACCCTGCGGCCGCGCGCGGGAGTCCCGGCCCTGGAGGCCGAGCTGTTCGACGGCTCCGCCGCGCTGGACGTGGTGTGGCTCGGCAGGCGCTCCATCGTGGGCATAGAACCGGGGCGCAAGCTGATCGCATCGGGCCGGATCTCGATGAGCCGAGGCCGCCGGGTGCTGTTCAACCCCAAGTACGAACTGAGACCCCTCGGACGGGAGTAGCCGGTGACGTCGCTCGACAAGCCGACCGAAGAGACATCTGCGGACGACGCCCGGGCGGTGACCGAGGCCGCCCTGTTCGAAGCGTTCGGCGGCGTCCGGGGCATGGTCGAGACGGTGCTGCCCGGCCTGCTCTTCGTCACCATCTACACGATCAACAAGGATCTGCATCTGTCGGCGATCGCGGCACTGGCCGTGTCGCTGGTGCTGGTCGTGGTCCGGCTGGTGATGAAGGACACCGTCAAGCACGCCTTCAGCGGTGTCTTCGGCGTCGCCTTCGGTGTCGTCTTCGCGATGATGACCGGCAACGCCAAGGACTTCTATCTGCCCGGCATGCTCTACACGCTGGGCCTCGGACTCGCGTACATCGTCACCACGCTGTGCGGCGTCCCGCTGATCGGGCTGATCCTCGGCCCGGTCTTCAAGGAGAACCTCTCCTGGCGCACGCGCAACCCCGGCCGCAAGAAGGCCTACGCCAAGGCCAGTTACGCGTGGGGCGCGATCCTGCTCGCCAAGTGCGCGATCCTCTTCCCGCTGTACTGGTGGGCCGACACCACACAGCTGGGCTGGGTCCTGATCGCCCTGAAGATCCCGCCGTTCCTGCTCGCCGTGTGGCTGACCTGGGTGTTCCTGGCGAAGGCGCCCGCGCCGATCGACGTGTTCGCGGAGATGGAGGCGGAGGAGAAGGCCGCCGAGGAGAGGGAGCGGGAGAGGGAGCGGGAGGCCGCTGCCCGGTCCGCCGAGCAGTAGATCTCCAGAGCTGAGGTCAGTGAGTCTCCAGAGCTGAGAGAAAGGGGCGTCCCGAGCACTCGGGACGCCCCTTCCGTTTGCCCCGAAGGGCTCCGCCTCAGCTCTTCGCGTTGTCCTTGCGCACCGACAGCAGGTCCTCCAGCTGCTCCTCACGCGCCTGCGCGGCCACGAAGAGGAGTTCGTCGCCCGCCTCCAGGGAGTCCTCCCGGGACGGCGTCAGGACGCGGGTGCCGCGGATGATCGTGACCAGGGACGTGTCCTCGGGCCACTCGACGTCGCCGACCTGCGTGCCGGCCAGGGCCGACTCCTCCGGCAGGGTCAGCTCGACCAGGTTGGCGTCGCCGTGGCTGAAGCGGAGCAGGCGGACCAGATCGCCCACACTCACCGCCTCCTCGACCAGGGCGGACATCAGACGCGGGGTGGAGACGGCGACGTCCACGCCCCAGGACTCGTTGAAGAGCCACTCGTTCTTCGGGTTGTTCACCCGCGCGACCACCCGCGGAACGCCGTACTCCGTCTTCGCGAGGAGCGAGACGACCAGGTTCACCTTGTCGTCGCCGGTCGCGGCGATGACGACGTTGCAGCGCTGGAGCGCCGCCTCGTCCAACGAGGTGATCTCGCAGGCGTCGGCGAGCAGCCATTCGGCCTGTGGGACGCGTTCGACCGAGATGGCCGTCGGCGCCTTGTCGATGAGCAGGACCTCGTGGCCGTTCTCCAGCAGCTCGCCCGCGATCGAGCGGCCGACCGCGCCGGCTCCGGCAATGGCGACCCTCATCAGTGACCGCCCTCCTCTTCGGGACCCTTGGCGAACGCCGCCTCGACCGTGTCGACCTCGTCGGTGCGCATCATCACGTGCACCAGGTCGCCCTCCTGCAACACCGTCTGCGAGGTGGGCAGAACCGCCTCGCCGAGCCGGGTCAGAAACGCCACGCGCACACCGGTCTCCTCCTGGATCCGGCTGATCTTGTGGCCGACCCAGGCGGTGGAGGCGTGCACCTCGGCGAGCTGGACGCCGCCGGTGGGGTCGCGCCACAGCGGCTCGGCGCCGGACGGGAGCAGCCGGCGCAGCATCTGGTCGGCCGTCCAGCGGACGGTCGCGACGGTGGGGATGCCCAGGCGCTGGTAGACCTCGGCGCGGCGGGGGTCGTAGATGCGGGCGGCGACGTTCTCGATGCCGAACATCTCGCGGGCCACGCGTGCGGCGATGATGTTGGAGTTGTCACCGCTGGAGACGGCGGCGAAGGCACCGGCCTCCTCGATGCCGGCCTCCCGCAGGGTGTCCTGGTCGAAGCCGACCCCGGTGACCCGGCGGCCGCCGAAGGAGGACCCCAGGCGGCGGAAGGCGGTGGGGTCCTGGTCGACCACGGCGACCGTGTGGCCTTGTTGCTCCAGGTTCTGGGCGAGGGCGGAGCCCACTCGCCCGCACCCCATGATGACAATATGCATCGCGTCACACCGCGCTTCCTGCAGGCCCTCTGACCTGCATGAATGTCCTGATCATGTCTCTCTTTCGGCTCGCCGGGCATCACATCGCGGCCTGCGTGCGGACCGCCGGGCAACATCATGCCGGGGGAATCAGGCCATGATGCCCTGCGGGGCGGTGCCGCGTTCGACTGCCCGACTCCAACGTATCGGCAAAGTCGAGGGGGTTGCCGACGGCCCTGCCCGGGCCGGAGCCTGCTTCGACCGGGGCCGGGGGGCAGCTGCCCTCGGCGGGGGAGGAAGAGACCATGAGCACCGAGATCGACGTCCTGGTCCTGGGCGGCGCCGGCGTGGACACCATCGTGCACGTGCCCGAACTGCCCGTGCCGCTCGCCGACAGTCACATGATCAGGCCCGGGATCGTGACGCGCGCGGGCCAGAGCGGAGACTTCGTCGCGCTGGGGACGAGCGCGCTCGGCCTGCGCACCCATCACCTCGACATGCTGGGCGACGACCCCGAGGGCGACCTCGTCCGCGCCCTGCACCGTGACCGCGGGATCGCGCTCACCGCCGTCCCCCAGCCGCTCGGCACCAAGCGCGCGGTCAACCTCGTCGGCCCGGACGGCAGACGGCTCTCCCTCTACGACGCCACGCGCACGGCGGAGGCCGACCGGCTGCCCGAGGCCACGGTGCGGGAGCTGGCCGCCGTCAGCCGGCACGCCCACGTCGTCATCACCCAGCCGTGCGGCCACGCGCTGCCCGCCCTGCGCGAGGCCGGCGTGACCGTCTCGACCGACCTGCACGACTGGGACGGGTCCAACCCCTACCACGAGACCTTCGCCCACCAGGCCGACCTGGTCTTCCTGTCCAGCGCGGCACTGGCCGACCCGGAGCGCACCATGCGGCGGATCACCGAGCGGGGCCGGGCGCGGGCGGTCGTCGCCACCGCCGGGGCCGACGGGGCCTACCTGCTGGCCGACGATGAGCTGACTCACGTACCCGCCGCCGTACCTCCGTCACCGGTGGTCGACTCCAACGGCGCGGGCGACGCCTTCGCCGCCGCGTTCCTCTACGCCTGGCTGAACGCCGAGCCGCCCCGCCGCTGCGCCCTGTACGGCACGGTGGCGGGGGCGTACGCCTGCACGGTGCCCGCGACCCGGGCCGACAGCATCGGGCGGACGGAACTGTGCGCCCGTGTCACCGAGCTGATCAGCGGCGGTTGATGCTGCGCACGCTCGCAAGAGTCAGGATTCCGAGGGCGATGACGGTGGCCGCGGCGCCGATCAGCTCTGCGGGCGTGTACATGGGACCTCCGGGGTCGACAACGGCCGGGAAACGGACGGAGCTTAGTCATATAGGCATGAGAGTCGGCTGACCTGCGGAATCCGCAGCCGCAGCGGCCTCTGAATTCACTCGGAGAGCAGAGTGGAGGCCGATGAGGGGTGGCGGGTGGGCGAGCCCGCAATCGAACGCTTACGATCCTCTGTTGTGTCCAAACTGACCGACGTGCCCAAGCGGATCCTGATCGGGCGCGCTCTGCGCAGTGACCGGCTCGGGGAAACGCTCCTGCCGAAGCGCATCGCACTACCCGTCTTCGCCTCCGACCCGCTGTCCTCCGTGGCGTATGCGCCCGGGGAGGTGCTGCTGGTCCTGTCCATCGCGGGCGTGACGGCGTACCACTTCAGTCCGTGGATCGCCGTCGCGGTCGTCGTGCTGATGTTCACCGTGGTGGCCTCGTACCGGCAGAACGTGCACGCCTACCCCAGCGGCGGCGGCGACTACGAGGTGGCCAACACCAACCTCGGCCCCAAGGCGGGGCTCACCGTCGCCAGCGCGCTGCTCGTCGACTACGTCCTCACCGTCGCGGTGTCGATCTCCTCCGGCATCGAGAACCTGGGCTCGGCGATCCCGTTCGTGGTCGAGCACAAGGTGCTCTGCGCGATAGGCGTGATCGTGCTGCTGACCCTGATGAACCTGCGCGGGGTGAAGGAGTCCGGCTCGCTCTTCGCGATCCCGACGTACATCTTCGTCGCGGGCGTCTTCACCATGATCGCCTGGGGCGCCTTCCGCGGGCTCGTCCTGGACGACACCATGCGGGCACCGACGGCGGACTACGTCATCAAACCCGAGCACCAGGGCCTCGCGGGCTTCGCCCTCGTCTTCCTCCTCCTGCGCGCCTTCTCCTCCGGCTGTGCCGCCCTCACCGGCGTCGAGGCGATCTCCAACGGCGTCCCGGCCTTCCGCAAGCCCAAGTCCAAGAACGCCGCGACCACCCTCGCGGCGATGGGACTGCTGGCCGTCACCATGTTCTGCGGCATCATCGCGCTGGCCGCCGCGACCGACGTCCGCATGGCCGAGAACCCGGCCAAGGACCTGATCCACAACGGCGTCCCGCTCGGCGCGGACTACGTCCAGAACCCGGTGATCTCCCAGGTCGCCGAGGCCGTCTTCGGCAAGGGCAGCTTCCTCTTCATCATCCTGGCCGCGGCCACCGCGCTGGTGCTGTTCCTCGCCGCGAACACCGCCTACAACGGCTTCCCGCTGCTCGGCTCGATCCTCGCCCAGGACCGCTACCTGCCCCGCCAGTTGCACACCCGCGGCGACCGCCTGGCCTTCTCCAACGGCATCGTGCTCCTCGCCGGCGCCGCCGGACTCCTGGTGGGGATCTACGGCGCCGACTCCACACGCCTGATCCAGCTGTACATCGTCGGCGTGTTCGTCTCTTTCACGCTCAGCCAGACCGGCATGGTCCGCCACTGGAACCGCCACCTGGCGACGGAGACCGACCCGGCCAAGCGACGCCACATGATCCGCTCCCGCGCGATCAACGCCTTCGGCGCCTTCTTCACCGGCCTCGTGCTGGTCGTCGTCCTCGTCACCAAGTTCACGCACGGCGC
The DNA here is from genome assembly GCF_042671245.1 of Streptomyces sp. NPDC057099. Classification (NCBI taxonomy): domain Bacteria; kingdom Bacillati; phylum Actinomycetota; class Actinomycetes; order Kitasatosporales; family Streptomycetaceae; genus Streptomyces; species Streptomyces sp. NPDC057099. The sequence goes on along the minus strand of NZ_JBHUTX010000016.1, from coordinate 17,481 downwards.
GTGGGTCGCCCTGCTCGGCATGGTGATCTTCTACGTGACGATGTCGGCCATCCGTAAGCACTACGACCGCGTCGCCGAGGAGATCGCCGCCCCCGAGGGCCCGAGCGACGACAGCGTGCGGCCCTCCCGCATCCACTCCGTCGTCCTGATCTCCAAGATCCACCGCCCGACGCTGCGCGCCCTGGCCTACGCCAAGCTGATGCGCTCGGACAGCCTGGAGGCGCTGAGCGTCAACGTCGACCCGGCGGAGACCAAGGCGCTGCGGGACGAGTGGGAGCGGCGCGGCATCGACGTACCGCTGAAGGTCCTGGACTCGCCCTACCGCGAGATCACGCGGCCGATCATCGAGTACGTCAAGGGACTGCGCAAGGAATCGCCGCGGGACGCAGTGTCCGTGATCATCCCCGAGTACGTCGTCGGCCACTGGTACGAGCACCTGCTGCACAACCAGAGCGCCCTGCGCCTCAAGGGCCGGCTGCTCTTCACGCCGGGCATCATGGTGACCTCGGTGCCCTACCAGCTCCAGTCCTCCGAGGCGGCCAAGCGGCGTGCCCGCAAGCAGCAGGACTGGAACGCGCCGGGGTCGGTGCGGCGTGGGCCGGCGCAGGTGCGGTCGAAGGAGTCCTCGGAGCCGAAGGGCTGAGACCAGGGATTCGACGGGCCCGAGGCTTCTGTGCAACGGGCGTGAATTGCCGAGGCCGCGGCCTCGGCGAAACGGGCGTGAATCGGCCGGGCGACAGCCACGTAGACTGGTGGGCTGTTGTCCGGCCGTTTCCGTTCGGCCGCACCCCTTTGATCTTTCCCCTCACGCTTTTGGAGTCACCCCGCCATGCAGGCAGAACCGAGGAAGTCGCTGGTGGGGGAGGAGTACGAGGTCGAGGTCGGCCCCGTCGCCCACGGCGGCCACTGCATCGCCCGTACGTCCGAGGGGCAGGTGCTGTTCGTACGGCACGCGCTGCCCGGTGAGCGGGTCGTGGCGCGGGTGACGGACGGCGAGGAGGGTGCCCGTTTCCTGCGCGCCGACGCGGTCGAGATCCTGGACGCCTCCAAGGACCGCATCGACGTGCCCTGTCCGTTCGCCGGCCCCGGCCGCTGCGGCGGCTGCGACTGGCAGCACGCCAAGCCGGGCGCGCAGCGGCGCCTGAAGGCCGACGTCATAGCCGAACAGCTCCAGCGGCTCGCCGGGCTCACGCCCGAGGAGGCCGGCTGGGACGGCACGGTGCTGCCCGCCGAGGGCGACAAGCTGCCCGCGGGCCAGGTCCCCGCGTGGCGCACCCGCGTCCAGTACGCCGTCACCGCCGACGGCCGGGCGGGCCTGCGCCGGCACCGCTCCCACGAGGTCGAGCCGATCGACCACTGCATGATCGCGGCCGAGGAGGTCAGCGAGCTGGGTGTCGAGAAGCGCGACTGGACCGGCATGGACTCCGTCGAGGCGATCGCGGCGACGGGTTCCCAGGACCGCCAGGTGGTCCTGACGCCGAAGCCGGGCGCGCGCCTGCCGCTGGTCGAACTGGACCGCCCGGTGTCCGTCCTGCGAGTGGACGAACGCACCGGCGGCGTCCACCGCGTCCACGGCCGCCCCTTCGTCCGCGAACGCGCCGACGGCCGGACCCACCGGGTCGGCAACGGCGGCTTCTGGCAGGTCCACCCGAAGTCGGCCGACACCCTGGTGACGGCGGTCATGCAGGGCCTGCTCCCGCGCAAGGGCGACATGGCCCTCGACCTCTACTGCGGCGTCGGCCTCTTCGCGGGCGCCCTCGCCGACCGGGTCGGCGACGGCGGGGCGGTCCTCGGAATCGAGTCCGGCAAGCGGGCGGTGGAGGATGCCCGTCACAACCTCGCGGACTTCGACCGCGTGCGTATCGAGCAGGGCAAGGTCGAGAGCGTGCTGCCGCGTACGGGCATCACGGACGTCGACCTGATCGTCCTGGATCCGCCGCGGGCGGGGGCGGGGCGGAAGACGGTGGAACATCTGTCGTCGCTGGGGGCTCGGCGGATCGCGTATGTGGCGTGCGATCCGGCGGCGTTGGCGCGGGACTTGGGGTATTTCCGGGATGGGGGGTATCGGGTGCGGACGCTTCGGGCGTTTGATTTGTTCCCGATGACGCATCATGTGGAGTGTGTGGCGATCCTCGAACCGGTCGCAAAGGGCTCCTGACCTGCGGTTTCGTGCGTGCGCATTATGTGCGGTGTGGGCGTTACGGGCGATATCTTGACGCTGAAATGACGCTCGTGACGCTCATTTGACGCTCGTTCTGATGGGGTGTCAGGCGTATTGCGGGACTGGTCAGGGCATCGGGGCTGGGGTGGCTGAGGTCTTGTCTGCAGGAACGTGACCCCGTGAAAAGGTCATGACGATGTGATGGGGTGCCCGTAAAGTCATGACATGGGTAAGTCTCCAAAAGGGCCGAAGCTGAAGCGCCGCCATCACACCGTGCCGCGTCTGCTTCTGCGACGCTTCGCCGATGGCGAGCAGATCATCCGAGTGCCTCTCGGCGGGGGCGAGCGCCGATCGGTCGGGATCGCCGACGTCACTGTCCGCCGCGACTTTTATTCGATCCTGGATCAGGAAGGCCAGCTCGACGACACTGTGGAGGATCTGCTCGCCGAGCTTGAGGACAAGGCGGCGAAGATCATCCGCAGGGTCATCAACGGGGAGTGGCCCCTGCCGATCGACGAGCGGGCGGTCCTCGCAGAGTGGATCGCGGCACAACACGCGCGGATCCCTGCTGCCCGTGCGAGAAACAACGAGATCGCCGATCATCTTGGCAAGGCCCTGATTGCCGTGGGCGGCAAGCCCGAGATCCGTAAGCGCCTCGAAGAGAACGCCGCAGAGCCCGTCCCGGACGAGAAGGTAGAGGCGCTCTGGGAAGAGCTAACGGACTTCGAGGGCTACTACGTCGAGATGTCGGTCAACGACCACATGGCGGCGATGGGCGAGTCCATGAAGACGGCGTACGAGGTGTTCATGGCGCGCTCCTGGGGTCTGATCAAGTTCGAGCGCCGCGCGCTGCTCATCCCAGATCATCCGGTGACGCTGGTGCGTGAGGAGAACATGCCGAGGCTTTTGGGCGTCGGCATCGGCAACGCAGCTGCGATCCTGATACCCATCGATCGCCGGGCGGCCATCATCATGGCGTCGCCGGGACACGATGACTTCGTTGTGCGAACCCATACCAAGCTGGCCAAGGAGCTGAACCAGCGCTTCGCATGCAACGCGCGCAGGGAACTGTTCCACCACCCCGACGACACGCCTTTGCAGGGGATTGAACTGCCACCGGTGCGGGACCGCGAGATGCAGGTCAGTCAGCCGCCACAGCGGTACCTGATGCCCGACGGGCCCTCCGACGACTTCAAGAGCGCGATGAGCGACGTCCCCGATCCGCCGCCCGATGCCATGTCGCCACGGTTCGCGAAGGGGTAACGCCAGAGGCAGAGGGGAAAGCCCCCCGGCCTTCGGCATCCGAGCAACAACAACTTGCCGACGTGGTCTAGCGTTAGCCCTTCTATTCCTTGACGGCGGGGGGCACTCGCGGTGATCGGTCTGAAGGAAGCCATCCAGGCGACGTATGACGAGCTGACGGCTGCGGCACACGGGGGCGCCAATAACCTTCTACGATTTCAGTACAGCAGCATCGAGCTGGAAATGACCATTGCCATGAGCGACTCACGAGAGCGCCAGGGCGGATTGAAGGTCTGGGTCTTGGACGGCTTCCGGAAGCGGATTCGCGGCAAGACCTCTACGCACACGGTCCGGGTCACCATCGAGCCGCATACCTCGGCGGGGGGAGAAGTCGCCTACACGGTGCACGAGTGATCACCCCCCAGAGCGCCTCGACCTGGTCCGGGTTCCAGACGCCCTCGCCGGTCGCGTCGGAGGTGTGGAGGTTGGGCCGTGGTGCCGGGTCACACAACACCGCGGCCCAAGGGGCCGACGTGGTTGTGCAGTGTTACGGAGTGCTGGGCCGGTCCCGGCAGATCGCGGCGAAGTCGCAGGCGGCGCAGGTGCCGCACCACGAGGTCTTGCGGGGCATGTCGTTGTGGCGAAGTTGGTCCCCGGCCTTGGCGACCTTGCCGGAGATCTCCTTCAGCAGGGTGTCGTTGACCTCCTCGCGGCTGCTGCGGCTGCCCTCGTCGAGGTTCAGGACCTCGACGAGGTCGGCGCGCTTGCCGCTCAGCTCTTCGTACCCAGCGACGTAGATGTGCAGTTGATCGCGGGTGACAGCGTCAGCCTGGGCGCGTTCCTTGGACTTGAAGTCCACGATGGACTGCTCACCGGTGTCGATCCGGCGGATCAGGTCGATGCGTCCGCTGACGGTCACCCCCGGCGTGAGGTGCACCTCCACCGGCTGCTCGGAGTGCTCGGTGAGGGCCAGTCGCGAGCCGTTTTCGCGGAGGTAGCGGTGGACGGAGCGGATGGCCGCGTTGCGGAGCTGTTCCTTGAGCGGCTCCGGTGCGAACGGAGCGTGCAAGTGCCGGTCGACGAGCGCCTCCACCTCCGTCGTGTCGACGATGTCGCCCTTCACGGCGCGCTTATGAACCTCCGCCATCACGTCATGAAGCGACTTGCCGTACCCGAGTTCCTTCTGCAACGGCGAGTCGAAGCCGTACAGGAATCGCAGCTTGAACTGGTACGGGCATTCGAACAGGTACTTCAGCTCGCTGAAGCTGAAGACGATGTCGGGCGTGTCGGCCAGGGGGGTTGAGGGCAGCCGGTTCAGCGTGGACTCGTCGGGCCTGGCGGCCTCCTGGGTCAGGACGTAGGTGTTGCGGGTTGCCTCGGCGAAGAACTGCGACTCCCGCTGGTAGAGCTTGCCCGGCCCGGGGGAGAAGGAGAGGGCGAGGTACTTCTGGGCGCGGGTCGCGGCCACGTAGAAGAGCCGGCGCTCGTCGTCCTCGCTGCCTCGGTAGCGGTCGGCGTCGTTGACGGCGGCCTCCGGAACGATGTGGAACACACCGAGTCCGCCTTGCCGTTTGCTGGGGAAGCGGTTGCGGCGCATACAGGGCACGAACACCGCCGGCCACTGCATGCCTTTGGCCTGGTGGACGGTGGCGATCGTGACGGCGTCGGGCCGGGCGTATCCGGCGTCGGCGTCGCTCTCCTCGTAGTAGTCGCCGGCCTGGTGCTCCAGCCACTTGGAGAAGGTGGCGAACCGTTCGGGCGGGCTGCTGAGGAAGTGGATGCGCTCGTAGTCGCCGATGGCGGTGCTGAACCGTCCCAGGTTGTAGAAGGCGAGCTCGCTGCGCTCGCGGCCGACCTCGGCCGTGAGGTGTTCCTCGCGGACGCCGACCTCGCCCAGGAATCGCTGGTAGGTGCCCTGGATCGTGTAGGTGTCCCAGGGCATGCCCTCCGCCCAGCCGCGGGCCTCGTCGAGGATCTTCACACCGAGCTTCAGGGCCTCCTCGCGGAGCCCGAGCCGGGCGTCCGTCCAGGCCGTGACGACGGCGTCGCCGTCGACGGTTCCGGCGATGTAGTCGAAGCAGGTCTTGGCGGCCTGAACCTCGGGCGTCTGGAACAGGCGGCTCAGGCCCTTGATGATGTAGCGGATGCCCCGGGCGCGCATCTCCGTGACCAGTGGGTCGGCGTCGCCCGACACGCTGCGGAACAGGATGGCGAAGTCCGAGTACGCCAGTCCCCGTGGCGGCGCGCCGGCGCGGTCGGTGAAGGGCAGGCCGATCATCCACTCGATGCGGTCGCAGATCCAGGCGGCCTCCTCCTGCGGCGTACTGAAAGAGAGGGCCAGCAGGTCGCCGCGGTCATAGCTCTGGTGGCCACTGGCGATCATCGCCTTGCTCAGCCGACGCGAGGGATCGATGCCCTCGGCCACCCGGCGGGCGAGGTCGACCACCGCCTTGGACGAGCGGAAATTCTCGTTGAGTGTGACGGTCCTGGCGCTGCCGTGGTGGGTGGCGAACGTCAGGATGTTGTTCACCGCGCTTCCGCGCCACTGGTAGATCGTCTGGTCGTCGTCCCCGACGACACACAGGTTCGCGCCGAACTGGATGAGGCCGGCGATCAACTGCTCCTGGACCGGGTTGGTGTCCTGGTATTCGTCCACCACGACGTAGCGGACCGTGTCCCGCACGTGGGCGCGCAGATTGACCACAGGTTCGGTGGCCGGCCCTCCCGTACTCGGGGGCGGGAGCAGCAGGTCCGCGGCGAGTCGGAGGATTTCGCTGTAGTCGAGGTAGTGAAGGCGCCTGAGCAACGCCCGGTAACTGCTCAGGCCGTCAAGCACGTCGGACGGCAACTTGTCCTGGTCGATCTCGTCCTCACGGAGCATGCCCAAAACCCGTTGGTAGAGACGAGAGTTCACGTACCGCTTCATCGGGCGGGTCGGTTTGTCCTTGGTGCGGATCTGTGTGGTCGTGAGGCCGCTGGCCCGGCTGTTGCGGTCGATCAGAACACGAGCCTGCACATCGCTGAGGACGGTGCATTTGAATGTTTCCGGCACCTGGGACTGCAGCATGCTCAAGGCGTATCCGTGCATGGTGCCGACGAAGAGCTCCGCCAGTCCACGGACATCTCCCAGCTCCTCTCGGACACGAGAGACGATGCGCTGTTTCAGCTCTCCGGCCGCCCGGTCGGTGAAAGTGAAGGCGACGATGTGCCGCGGCTCGACACCGGGCTGTCGGAGCAACTTCACCACGCGCCGGGCGATGACTTCGGTCTTTCCGGACCCAGCGCACGCGACGATTCCCAGGTGCCGGTCCAGGGTGTCGATCGCTGCCAGCTGATTCGAGGTCAGTTGCACCGAGGTGCCTCCACTCGTCACGTCGGGGACCTGCTCCCCGAGCGACGAACTGTGTACCAAGCGGCACTGACAGTCGCTTCATTGCTGCAGCGCGTTGTCTATCACCAGTTCGAATTTCGTTTGATGCGCCTGTCGGGCAATCCGTCTAGTGTCCTATGATTGTTTCCATCGGAGGTGCATTAATCGCCTCACTCTAATGGGTGCGCATGTTCGATGCCTGGCTTTCATGTGTTCGATGCATCCCGTGGGGTGATCGTGTAAGCGACGGCGAACGCTGCCGGGTGGCTCCCGGAGAAGGCCAGGACGTAGGACGTATCCCGTCCTCGATTGCAGAGCGCGGATTCGTTGACGGGCGGCGAGTCAGATGGAACGAGTCGTAAGTGGCATACATCTGAGGAACGGCTGGGTAGTGGTACGAACGACGCGGTGCCGACCGCGTCGGCTGGCTTCCGGACGTTCGAACGATCGTCGTACGGTGCAAGCGATTTGTTGCCAGAAAATGCGAACGTGCGTCAGGAAGATGCCGCTAGCACAGTTGTACGCGCCATGCCGTAATGCACTAGGTGCTTAGAAGGCGCCTGGCGCATCTCGTCGGCAGGTGCTTTGACCTGCCACTTTCTTCCTCGCTGACACGCTGTCAGGGGATTTGTGGGACGTATGTGGGACGAGGGTACCTCTGGGACGGATGGGATGCAGGGGTTCCCGACTGTGCCAAGGGGTCACCGTCTCGCATCTCCTCACCTGTTCGGTGGGCCCGCGCGGAAATAGATCTACCGCTCTCCTGCGTTCTCGATCTTCGAGCCGAGGAGGAGAAGGTGTCGGGCCTGAAGCTGTTCCACACGACGAATGGCGGCGTGACGGAGGTCGCGCCGCGTCTTGCCGAGGTCGAGGCGGATGTGCAGGGCCTCGTCGAGGCGCACATGGAGACGATGCTGGGGGTGCGGTTCCTGGCGAGCGAGTACGTCATCGACTGTTCTGACGGCGGCCGGATCGATTCGCTGGGGCTCGATGAGAACGGGGCGCCGGTGGTCGTGGAGTTCAAGCGCGGCACCGCGGCCGGCGTGATCAATCAGGGCCTGTACTACATGGCGTGGCTGATGGCGCATAAGGACGCCTTCCGGCACCTGGTCCGCGACCGGCTCGGGGTATCGGCCGCGTCCCAGGTGCTGTGGAGCGCACCCCGGCTGATCTGTGTCGCCGGCGATTTCACCCGCTACGACGGGCACGCCGTACGCGAGCACAGGCGCAGCATCGACCTGGTCCGCTACCGGTTCTTCGGCAAGGACCTGATTGGGCTTGAGACCGTGGCTTCCGTCACCGGGCGGACGCCAGCCGCGCGGCGGGCTCGCGGGAGCGCGGCCGGGCTGCCGCCCGCCCGAGAGCAGGGCGGTGCGCTGGCGGAGCTGGCGGAGGCGGTTGATGAGGTGCTGCTCGGCCTCGGGGACGGCGTCAGCCGGGTGCAGCGCAAGCAGTACCGGGCCTATCAGCGCCTGCGGAACTTCGCCTGCGTTTGCCCGCCGCAGAAGACCAAGCTCCTCGTCTATCTCAAGGCCGACCCGAAGGAGGTCGACCTCATGCCTGGCTTCACTCGGGATGTGACGGGGCTGGGCCACCACGGCACGGGCGACCTGGAGGTGCAGTTGCGCTCCGAGCGGGACATGGAGCGGGCCGTAGACCTCTTCCGCGCCAGCTACGCGGCGGCGTAGCCGTCCGGTGTGTTTGCGACGTGAAGGCGTACGGGGCTGGGCTGCTGCGGATGTTGTGGTGATCGTGCCCTCCGACGTACGGGCAGGTAATGGCGGTGGACCACCAATGATGCGCGGGGTCGCCGGTTTGGCCAACCGGCGATCCCGCGCTATGTTGCCCCGCTTCGAAGCAGGCTGCGTTCACCTGCCCGAGCCGTCATCAGCTCGCCGCAATCTCAGCGGTGCTTCGGGTGCCGGGTGGCCTGCGATGCCAGCCCGCATCCTCCCTGAGCCATCGAGGGAAGGGAGGAGACCGAAGCCGTCACCGACCGCGCCGACCGATGCGGGTCAGTCGACGGTGCGCCGGCTAGGTCGTACTCGTCGTGCGGGCCCCAGCCGATGTGCCGGGGCAGGGCCAAGCGCCCGGAGGCAGTCCCCGGCCGAACTCGTTGAGTGGGCTCCGGGACGGAGTGCTCATCGTGTGCGCCTACTCGTGGATGCCCGGCTCTCGCACTGACGTCGGTCCGGTTCGAAGGCCAGTCCGAGCGCGACCACCTACGTTGGTTCATCTTGAGATCACGCGGTTCGCGGCCGGGAAACCCACCTGCCCGGAGGCTATGGCTCGTGGTCTACTGCCGCTCATGCAGCTGCTGATGCTGGATCTCGACAACACATTGGTAGACCGCGACGCCGCCTTCCGGGCTGCGGCGACTGCTCTCCTGGCGGAGCATGCACTGCCTGAAACCGACATCGACTGGCTGATGACCCTCGACGCGAGCGGCTACACACCCAAACCCGCTGTCGCCGAGGCCATGGCGGACCGCTATGGGACGGCGCTTCCTGAGAGTGCTATCCGGACTCTTCTTGACCGTGGCGCGGCTGATCGCGTCGTACTGGCCGGGACCACTCGCGAGGCGCTCGCCAAGGCGCTGTCCCGCGGCTGGACCTGCGTGATCGTCACCAACGGCCGGACCGTGCAGCAGGAAGCGAAGATCCGCAACACGGGGCTTGACCGGCTCGTCCAGGGCTGGGTGATCTCCGAACACGTCGGTCATAAGAAGCCGGGCCCGGAGATCTTCCAAGCGGCGGCGGAAGCCGTCGGAGCTCCCCGCGTTGGCGGATGGATCATCGGTGATTCACCGCACGCCGACATCGCGGGAGCGAATGCGCTCGGTCTTCGAAGCGTGTGGGTGTCGGGTGGGCGGCCGTGGCTCCAGGACGCCTACCGACCCACTCACGTTGCCGGCGATGTCTCCTCCGCGATCAACTTCGTTATCAGCGCGACGTGATAGACGCCACGGGCCCGCCCCAAGGTCTCGACAAGACCCGAGCGCGAAAAAATCGAGGCGGCCCAAACGGCTGCTGCGGCAGACTGACCGATCCCCGGTGCTGGGCATATCGCGCCCACAGCTCGAGATCGTTTGGAGGAAGGCGATTTGACTAAGTTGAATCAGCCAGCAGCCCGGTGGAAGAGCGAACCGATGACGACGCGGCTCATCGCCGCTGTTCTCGTCACGGATCCGGACAGCGGCAGACTCCTCGTCCTGCGGCGGAGCGCGCACTTGGATTTCGCGCCTGGCGAGTGGGATGTCCCCAGTGGCAAGGGTGAGCCCCGTGAACCGATCACCGCGACCGCTGTACGGGAATTGAAGGAGGAGACGGGCGTCGTGGCCGTCGAGGCAGACCTACGCCTGGGCCACGTCGTTCACGGCTCCTGGGGAGCTGAGGTCCCAGGGATGTTCATGGCCCTGGTCTTCCACACCGATCGGTGGAGCGGTATTCCCCACAACGCGGAGCCGCGCAAGCACGACACCATCGCCTGGGTGCCGCCGGATGATCTGCCGCAACCGTTCACACACACCACCCTGGTCGCCGTCAAGCGGTACCTGGACGGCGGCCCGATCCTTTCATTCGACGGCTGGCCAGAGGCCGGATGACGGCCAGTCCGGGCAGCTGCCCGGAGGCCGTCGTCCGAAGTCGTGAAGCTCAGAAAGGAGCTGCGCGGCTTCTTTCCTGGCCGGCTCCAGCCGGGGATCCTCGGGGTGCGCGTGTGGCCCTGCGATCTTCGCGCACATGAACAGTGCCATCAGCCGACCGGACCTGCTCTCCAGGTCCCGCCGACGCTCGCTCCACACGCGTTCCGCCAAGGCCGGGACGGCGAGGGAGTGGCCCCATAGCGTTGCCGCGTCCAGCCCTCGTGGTGCCATGCCTCAGTCTTCCCAGTCGATCATGCAGAATTCCGGGCCTGTGACGTTCGCCCACGTCAGGTGGGCATGGGCCGGCAACCACTCCTCCACCGTGGTGTCGGTCACCTCGGGAAAGACCTCCCCGAGGGTTGCTGTCACCAGCTCGTGCCTAAGAGGTCCTAACAGAAGTTGTTGATCAAGTAACCATCCGCTTGTCTGCTCGTTGGTCGGGTCGTGGGGAAGCGTCAGTCGCGGCCGTGGATCGTGTCGGACGAACTGTGGTCGCTCATCGAGCCGTTGCTGCCCGAGCCGGGGCCGAAGCTGGTGACGGGCCGGCCGCGGTGCCGGACCGGCAGGCTCTGTGCGGGATCCTGTTCGTCCTGCACACCGGCATCCAGTGGGAGTACCTGCCCCAGGAGCTCGGCTTCGGCTCGGGCATGACCTGCTGGCGGCGCCTGGCCGCCTGGAACGAGGCCGGTGTGTGGGAGAAGCTGCACCTGGTGTTGCTGAAGAAGCTGCGGTCGGCGAAGCAACTGGACTGGTCGAGGGCGGTGATCGATTCCTCCCACGTGCGGGCGGCCCGGCGGGGCCCAAAAGCGGACCCAGCCCGGTCGACCGTGCACGGCCGGGCAGCAAGCACCACGTCCTCACCGACGGGCAGGGCATCCCGCTCGCGGTGTCTCTGACCGGCGGAAACCGCAACGACGTCACCCAGCTGATCCCGCTGCTGGACAAGGTCCCACCGGTCGCCGGCGTCGTCGGCAGGCCACGGCGACGGCCGGACATGCTGTTCGCTGACCGCGGCTACGACCACGACAAGTACCGGCGACTGCTGTGGCAGCGCGGCATCCGGCCCGTGATCGCCGAACGCGGCCAGCCACACGGCTCTGGCCTGGGCATCTTCCGCTGGGTGGTCGAACGCACCATCTCCTGGCTGCACGGCTTCCGCCGCCTGCGCATCCGCTGGGAACGGCGCGACGACATCCACGAAGCCTTTCTCGGCCTCGCCACCTGCCTCATCACCCACCGCCACGTCCAACGGCTTTGTTAGGACCTCTAATGGTTTCGGTGTCAGGCGTGGCGACACGGGGTGCGGACTGGGTAGCGAGCGCGTCTAGGGAAGCGTTCAGCGCGGACCACCACGCATCCGGGAGATGAGGATCTTCGATTACAAGAGCGGCTTGTCCGATAGGCGCGGCGTTGACCAGTTCCATCTCATCCGCCCGCCACATCACCGGCTCACCCGGCTCGCGCCACGAGAACCCTGCGTACCACGAGGGCATGACGACCCCGCTCAGGACAGCAGCGGATTCAGGGCCATTCCACCCCTGGGCCCCGATCCGGTCGAACCCCCGTCGCTCGACGCGCACCCAGTTGTCGCGGTCCGTCCGAGCCCCGACCGTACGGCGCTTGCACACCACCGTCTCCCGGTCGAGACGCACCTGCAGCGACCGCTCCACACGGTCCAGCACTCCATCGAGCGATTCCCTGCGCAGATCAACAGCAGGAGTCACAGGCAGCGTCATGTACGGGACCGTAGCAACCACACGGGGCCGGATCCCGAGATATTCGGGCACCTCGCTCTGTCCGACTGCGCCAGGTGTTGACGTCCTCCGTGCGGCTGGGCTGCACGCACCTGCCCACGCACTCGCGCCCTTCCCGGCCAGAGATCAGAACACCGTATGAGTGGGGGACTGTCTCGTCGAGAGAGGACCTGAACGCCACAATGGGCAGCATGATCAGCCCGCCCTTGCGGGAGGCCGCCCGCGTCGTCGCCCTTGACGATGCCCAGCGGGTCCTGCTGCTGCACCACCACAACGAGGGCGGAAGCTATTTCTCTGGCCCAGTCAAGTCGCCTGGCGCTCCAGTGACCTTCGGATCGTGTTGAGTCCTACCTGACAAGGCGTACGCCTCCCGCAGAAACCGCGTCTACCTGCGCCGCCGCGGGATCCGCTGCACCATCCCGGACACTGCCGACCAGGCCCGCAACCGCCAAGAGCTCGGCTCCCGCCGGCGGCTGGTGTGATGAGGCAGGGAGAACTGCACGTCGCCTGTGAAGGCGGACACAGCTGAGGGCGCTGAGTTCCGCAGTGCCCTCACCGAGTTCCGCGCGGAGCGCCACCATCACCATGCCGCCCTGGCCCAGATCGAGGAGGCAAAGGCCCGCAAGGCCGGGCTGCTGGCCGAGATCGACCAGCTCGAAGCCAAGATCGGGAACCTTCTTGTCGAGGACCTGCGCAGGGCCCTCGACGAAGGCGGATGAAAGCCAATAGTCGCCATCATGTTCTGTTCGGCACTGCCTGATCCGAAGTTCGGCCCCGCCGGCCGGGCCCTGCTACGTAGCCTGATCAGCACCCTGTACCTCCGGCCAGAGGACTGATGATGCACCGTGAGCCGATGGGCTACGACCTGTTCGGCGACCCGTACTTCGAGGACGACGTTGCTGTGCCGGAGCCCGAGCAACTGCGCGAGTTCACCCCGCAGACGCTGCCCAAGCGCTTTCGGACGTGGCAGCAGATCCGCGACGTTGGCCTGGAGCCGGTAGGTCCGCCTGTTGGGCTCCTGTCCTGGACGCCGTCGGGTGCCTGCGCTCCGAAGACCGCCAAGGTCCCCGACATTTCCAAGGCCAGGGAGGCCAGCCCCCGCGAACCTGACCTACTTGAGCTCTTCGAGGAAGCCGAAGAGCAGGAACCGTCGGCCGCAGCTGGCGGAGTCGGACGAGTGCATCCGGTGATCAGGCAGGGTGTCCTGGCCTTGGCTGCGTGGTCGGAGTGGGTGCCGTTGGTCGGCGCTGAGATACCGCGGTTGCCGGGCGTCTACCTTGCCAGGCGGGGCCAGAACGGCCCGATTGTCTACGTGGGCATGTCGGGTGAGCGCCAGGGCGAGGGGCTGCGGGGCCGGATACGGCGGTACACCAGTGGAAAGGCATTGGCCTCTGGGCTTGGAGAGGCGGTCTTCGACCGGGCGCTGGCCGACTTGGACTGGTTGCGCGAGCGCCTTGCGGAAGTCGAGAGCGGCCAGCCGATGCGGGCGACCGGGTGGGGTAAGGCTGCCTTGACGTGGGCCGACCTGCATGTCTGCTGGGCTATCACCGCAGATGGCGAGGCCGCCCGTGTCCTGGAGGAACAGGTCCTAGCGTTGGAGAGCGTCGACTGGTGGAATCGCGCCCGCTGACTGTCCGGACCAACAAGCAGCCAGGAGCACGCACCTCATCCCTAGCGGCCGCGGTGCGTACGTTCATCTGGGACGGGCAGCGGGAGATCCCGTACCGGGCCGGCTGGGCGAGGGAGATGGCCGTCTCCCTCGCTGTGCAGGGAGGGTCCTTACCGCTGGCTGCCCCAGCTGAGCGGGGAACTGGCTGTCAGGCGGCCGCTGCTTCGCTGAGTCGCCGTTGGACCTCCTCGATGAAGAACCGAGGCGCGGTCGCGCCCCGGTAGGGATGGGAGTAGTGGCAGTGGCCTGTCTCCTCATCAAACTGGAAGTACGCCGTCCACGTTCCCCTGCCGGAGTTGGATCGGATCTTTGCTTCCACGGTGAAGCCGCTCGTGGAGACGTTCATGATCTTCCCCACGCTTTCTGCGGCAGCGCGCACGATGGCGGCGAACTCAAGCTCCGCGGGTGTCGGAACCCTGAAATCGAGTGACTCGTCAGTCTCGACGTCCTCGGTGGCGTAGTTCTTCTGGGCGAGCTTGATGAGCAGGCCGCCGACCGCGACGACGGCCACGGCGCCGATGCCGAGGACGAGGAGGATCTTCTTCTTGGACAGGGGCTTGGCGGTCTCGACGGAGGCGGCGTTTTCGCCGTCCTCGTCGGGGGTGCTCGGGTCGGGCACGGCGGCCTCCCTTTCCGGGTCAGAAGATCTACCGCCAGATTAGTTGGCTCGGTTCTCGTATAGCTACGGCCAGGTGTCGTCTGCGGGTATCCAACGTCCTGGTCAGGGGCCGGGGCGTCCGTCGCGGTAAATGCCGGATTCACTGCGGCGGAGCCCCCACTGCGGCAGACGCCGGAGACGATCTATCCGGACGGCCTCCCCGGCCTGATTGCCGGGCTACTCGCCAACGGCGTGCCCAAGTGCCCCATCACCCTGCGCTGAAGCGAGCGGCACACCTCTTTGGAGATCCGGGTCACCTGCGTGGCAGTCGCACCCTCCTGTCGGCTTCAGGCGTAATCCGGGCAGACCCCTCGGCGTTGTCACGTGGACGACCCGCCCCGCCCGCAATCGTGACGAGAGCAGCGTCACCCGAGGTCAGCTGGGAGGTGCGACTCCGCGTAAGCCGGGTCGCCGGATCGGGTGTCAGTTAAGGTTCGGTGCTGTCGCATGCTGGCCTGTCCGTGGACTCAGGGGACGCCGATGACACAGCAGCTTTGGAGCAGCCAGAGGCATCAGACCGCGATCGGCCGAGTCGGCCTCTCGCTGCCGGCTCGTCGCGCCGTCGGCGACCTCCAGCTGGAACCCGACACGGGAGTACTGGACTACGGGTGCGGACGGGGCGGCGATGTACGGGCACTGCAGCACCTCGGCCTCGACGCCGCGGGGTGGGACCCGGTCCACTTCCCGGACGGGCGGCGTGAGCCAGCCGAGGTGGTCCTTCTCACCTACGTCCTGAACGTCATTGAGGATCCCGCCGAACGACGTGAGACGCTCCTACGAGCCTGGGACCTCGCTAAATCGGTGCTGGTCGTATCCGCGCGGCTGAGGTGGGAGCGCAACCAGATCAAAGGCGCGGAGTACGGCGACGGCATTCTCACGCAGCGCCGCACCTTCCAGCGCCTCTACGCCGCTGGCGAGCTGCGCGACTACGTCGAGGAGGCCACCGGCGTCCGTTGCGTGTCGGCGGCGCCCGGCATTGTTTACGCGTTCAAGGACGATGCGGCCCGCCTGAGTTACCTCGCCCGACAGGTCGCTCCTGACGGGGGGTGGCTGGCCTCCGAGGACACCGCCTCGGCGATCACCTCGGTCGTCGATCATCTTGAACAGCGCGGCAGGATGCCTCAGCTGGAGGAAATGCCGCAGCCCATCATCAGCCTCCTCGGCCACCTGCGCCCCGCTGAACTCAAGCGTCTTGCCGAGCAGGAAGCCGACCCCGCGAAGGTAGAACGAAGCGCCGAGCGGGGAGCCCTCGACACACTGCAGTTCCTCGCGCTGGAGCTGTTTCACGGCCGGGGCCCGGTCAGCAGTCTGCCCCTGCCAGTTCAACTGGACATCCGTGCCTTCTTCCCGTCGTACACCGAGGCGTGCCACCGAGCGGATCGGCTGCTGTTCAAACTGCGCGACGACGCCTACGTCCGCCGGGCGATGAACGGATCGATCGCCGGCAAGTTCACCGCGACCGCCCTATACGTTCACCGCCGCGCACTCCATCGGATCCCGGCCGTGCTGCGCCTGTACGAGCAGTGCGCGAGCATTGCCGCCGGCCGTCCTGGCGAGTGGTCTGTCGTCAAGCTCCGCCATCAGGGCCGCGGGGTCAGCTGGCTCGACTATCCCGAGTTCGACGCGGATCCCCACCCGCGAATCGCGGCCTCGTACGCCGTCGACCTGAAGACCCTCAAGTCCTCCTTCACCTCGTACGCGGACTCCACCAACCGTCCCCTGCTGCACCGCAAGCACGAGTTCCTCGCCGAGGATGATCCCGACGCACCCAAGTACCGGCGCCTCACCGAAGCCGAAGTACGCGCCGGCCTCTACGAGAGCCCGCACCTGATTGGTACTGAAGAGGGTTGGGAGCGCGAACTCGTCCGCTGTGAAAGGGAATTGCGAGGTCACCGGCTCGTGCGGCGAACCACCAGCACATGAGCCTCGCACCAGTCTTCGATCCCGGTGTGATTGGCAGTGGTGCGTGAGACGCTCGGTCCATGACCACCACCCAAACAGGCGGCTCCTGCCTGCCCTCCTACCGCACGCCGTCAACCCTCGCGCTGTCCGAGCCCGAGGACCACGTCCGTGAAATCACCGACTGGGTCGAGCACGCCTCCACGGTCGCCGGAGTGCTGGGGCGCAGGAGGTCTGGGACAGCGCCTACAAGTGGCTGCGCCTCGCCCAGGGGCTGCGCACGATGACCTTCGACATGTCCTACGACGACGGCGGCATGTGCTCGGTAGGCGGCGATTTCGACGCCGTCTGGACAGAGATGATGGAGGAATGGCAGCTGCACCAGGTCCGGCTCGTCTACCTGCGCGCAGCGCTCGAAGGGTTCGTCCGGCTGCTGCACCCCGACGCTGCGCATCCCTGCCTCCTCGTCGAGGCGGCCGAGCGGCAGCTGCAGCACCACGCCGAAGCACTGCCCGTGCACGCACGAGCGGTCGCCGAGCATCTGGGACACACTTCCCGGACCATGCGGGTGGCAGCGACGCGCCGGTCGCGACGGGAGTGGCGCAGGCGATTGCCCTGCACGAGAAGGCGGTACACGGCCGTGCGGGCATTCCCGAGCCGATCGACGACGCGGACATGAAGATCTTCGCCGCTGGGCACGCTGAGGTCTGCGCCGCCAGGGAAGCCTCCACGGTGCTTCTGCTGGGGATCCAGGTGCTGATGGCGGCAGCGGTGAAGAAAGACCGCGTCGCGGCCTTCGACGACAAGTACCTCCTCGACGGAATGTGGATTCCCGACGCCTCCGGTGGCAGCCGGTGGGGGGGGGAAGAGATGGCCCTACAGCGAGTATCTGGCCGTTCTCCACCTTGCCCCCGGCGAACCGCCCGAGCTCTGAGCCCACCACACCGTCTGCTCTACGGCGGCGGGCTGCGGACCGGATTGCTGGCGAACATCGCCAGCTCCGCCCCGACTTCGGTCCAGTGCAGTGCTTCACTCCTGCATCCTCAGGGGAACGCGAGCGGGGGCCTGAAGCCATGGCTTCAGGC
>NZ_JBHUTX010000015.1:0-174754 GCF_042671245.1 Streptomyces sp. NPDC057099 | reverse complement strand
CCGGCTCAGTCGGCCGAACCGGCGTCACCGTGCATTCTGCCCCACGGAGCGGTGACGCGGGGCCCGCTGGGCCTCTTGGCCCGGGCAAGGGCACGCCCGCGGGCTCCCGCCCAGGGGCGACGATGCCCGAGCACACGCCAATCCCTCTCGGCCCGGCAACAGCACCCCTGGACCACGCACCGAACTCCCCGGCCCGTAGCGGCCCGCCCCGAGGCCTCGGCACACCTGCATCCGCACAGCCAGCGGCACGCCAACCAACGGACAAGAACCCCCTAAGCCCCCTTCGCCCGATAACGCCGCATCTTCGCCCGGGCCCCGCACACCTGCATCGAGCACCAGCGGCCGCGGCCGGCCGGGCTGCGGTCGTAGTAGGCCCAGAGGCAGTCGGTGGCCTCGCAGGCCTTGAGGCGGGTCCAGGTGCCGGCGACCAGGGCTTCGGCGACGGCGGCGGCCACGCGGGCGGGCAGGGAGTGGTCGTCGGCGGGGGTCAGGGCGGCCGTGCCGTCCGTCGGGTCGACCGTGACGATGAGCGGGGCCCGGGCGAGGAGTTCGCCGAGCGGGGGCGTCTCGCGGTGCGGTGGGTGGCCGGCGTGGGCGAGGAGGGTCGCGCGTAGGGACTCGCGGAGGGCGCGGGCCCGGGCTGTCTCGTCGGCCGTGATCCCGAAGCGTGCCCGGCCTTCGGGCGAGTCCAGCGTGTCGGCGCCCGACTCGATGTCCAGCGTGTTCACCAGGGCCTCGACCAGGGCCAGGCCGCCGGGCGCGGGTGATCTCTCCGTCATGGCTGGACCGTACCTCTCGCTTTTTCCCTTGCGAGGTTACCGCCGATGGGGGAGCATGCAGTAACGGTTACCGGTTACCTGACTCTGAAGGTAACAGCGACTTCGAGGAGTAAGTCATGGCTCTCGCCAAGCTGGGTGTCGTCGTCCTGGACTGTCCCGACCCGCACGCCCTCGCCGGCTTCTACGCCGAGCTGCTCGGCGGCACGCCGGAGGTCGCGACCGACGGGGAGGACGAGTGGGTCGACCTGAAGGTGCCGGGCGCCACACCACTGGCCTTCCAGGCCGCCCCCGGTTTCGTACCGCCGACATGGCCGGCGCCCGACCACTCGCAGCAGTTCCACCTCGACCTGGACGTGGAGGACCTGGACGCGGCGGAGAAGGGTGTGCTGGCGCTCGGCGCCAAGCCGCTGGACACCGAGGACCGCTCCCGGAGCTTCCGGGTTTACGCCGACCCCGCCGGGCACCCGTTCTGCCTCTGCGCCTGCTGACACCGGGAGGCCTCATGTCCGCGGTGGCACATTTCCGTTCCGTGGTCGTCGACTGCCCCGACCCGCGCGAGTTGGCCCGTTTCTACGCGGCGGTCGGGGGCGGCACCCCGGAGGACGACGACCCCGACTGGGTGGTGCTGCGCCTCCCCGGCGGGCCCCGGCTCGCCTTCCAGCGCTCGCCCGGTCACACCCCGCCGGAGTGGCCCCGCCCCGACCGCAACGCCCAGCAGTTCCACCTGGACTTCGACGGCGGCGCGACCTGGGAGGAGATCGACGCGGCCGAGGAGCGGGTGCTGGCGCTGGGCGCGCGGGTGCTGGACAAGGAGGACGACGAGAAGAAGGACTTCCGGGTCTACGCGGACCCGGCGGGGCACCCGTTCTGCCTCTGCCGGATCGCGCACGACTGACCCGGACGGTTACCCGTCCAGCTCCGAGATCGTCGCCTTCGACGGCGCCCGGCGCTGCTGGGCGGCGCGCGCGGTGAAGTCGGCCCCGCGCAGGACGCGCTGGACGTTGCCCCAGGTCAGGAGGGCCACATCGCCCTCCTCCCAGCCGCGCCGCAGCAGCTCCGCGATCAGCCGCGGGTAGCAGGAGATGTCGCCGAGTTCCTGCGGATGGGCGGAGCCGGAGTCGTAGGTGCCGGACAGTCCGACGCACTGCGCTCCGGCCACGGCACGGATGTGGTCGAGGTGGTCGGCGACGTCACGGACGGTCGGGCCGGTCTGCTCGGCCGTCAGCGGCACCAGGCACAGTCCCTTGGCCGCGCCCAGCTCCGCCAGCAGGTCGTCGGGGAGGTTGACCGGGTGGGGGCGGATCTCGCGGGCCGCGGAGCGGCTGAACAGCACGGGTGCCCGGGAGAGGCTCAGCACGCGGCGGACGGTCTGCTCCGGGGCGCCGGAGAGGTCCGCGATGACACCGAGCCGGTTCATCTCGCGCACGACCTCCTCGCCGAACCGGGTCAGCCCCGCGTCGCTCGCCCAGGACACCCCGGTCAGCGTCAGGGCCCGCAGGCCGAGCAGATGCAGCTGGCGCAGGGTGCCCAGCGAGTCGCCCACGGCCGAGGCCCCGGCGGGACCGAGGAGCACGGCGACGCGGCCGCAGTTGCGGGCGTCGGCGACCTGCCCGGCCGTACAGGCGGGCCGCAGGCCCTCGTCGCAGGTGCGGACGATGGTCTTCGCCAGGTCGAGCTGCTCCAGGGTGGCGCCGACGGCCCGGTCGCCGTCGAGGCCCTCGGGCAGGTGCAGCGACCAGAACAGCGCGCCCACATGGCCGCGGCGCAGCCGGGGCACGTCCGTGTCGACGGTGCTCTCGCCGTCCTCGAGGTCGTAGTAGGACAGGCGCTTGAGCGCCCAGGGCAGTCCGTTGTACCCGTCGGCGACGGGATGGGCGGCGAGGATGGCGTGGGCCCGGGTCAGGGGCGCGTCGTCCGGATCGGAGACGGGCTCGTAGGGCTCCGCCGCGACGACACCCTCGTCGGGGTACTGCTCGGTCAGGTCGTCGAACTCTCCGGCTGCGGCGGCCGGGCGCAGGTCGTGCTGGAGATCTGCCATGGCGGCTCCGTACGTGCTCGTGACGTACGGTCACCGTCGCACGGAGCGAGGGGCTGTTCCTGGTGAGCGGGGCGTTCGGAGTACGGCCCCGGGCCTGGTGGGCGCTCAGGGCAGCCGGGCCGCGTCGATCACCTCGTCCAGGGTGTCCCGGGAGCGGACCAGGTCGGCGATCATCCGGTCGATGCGGGCGCGCTCGGCGGTGAGGTTGGCGACCAGGCTGGGGGTGGCCCGGGCCGAGGGGCCGCCGTCCGCGTCCCGCATGCACGGCAGCAGCTGGACGATCTTCTCGCTGCACAGTCCCGCCGCGAACAGCTCCTGGATCCGGATGACCCGGTCCACGGCGGCCTCCGGGTACTCCCGGTGCCCGCCGGGCGTCCGCTCGGCGAAGAGCATGCCCTGCTTCTCGTAGTAGCGCAGCGACCGCTCGCTGACGTTGGTACGCCGGGCCAGTTCGCCGATCCGCACGTCCACTCCCGCACTTGATTCTGACATCAGTGTCAGGTTCTAGCGTAAGCGCATGACGCAGCACACGACAGCACTCTTCGAACCGGCTCGTCTCCCCGGGCTGGACCTGCCCAACCGTCTGGTGATGGCCCCGATGACCCGCAACCGGGCCGAGGCCGACGGCACTCCGACTCCCCTCATGGCCACGTACTACGCCCAGCGCGCCGCCGCCGGGCTGATCGTCGCCGAGGCCGCGACGCCGAACGCGGTCGGACAGACGTACCCGAACATCACCGCCGTCCACAGCCCGGAGCATGTGGCCGGCTGGCGGCAGGTCACCGAGGCGGTGCGGGACGCGGGCGGCCGGATGTTCCTGCAGCTCCAGCACGGCGGCCGGGTCGGTCACCCCGCGAACAGCGGGCTGACGCCCCTCGCGCCCTCGCCCGTCCCGCTGCCCGAGACGATCTTCACGCCGGAGGGGCATCAACCAGCCGTGGTGCCCGGGGAGATGACCGCCGAGGACATCCGCACCACCGTCGCCGACTTCGCGAAGGCCGCCCGCAACGCGGTCGAGGCGGGTTTCGAGGGGGTGGAGGTGCACTCCGCCAACGGCTACCTCCTGCACCAGTTCCTGGCCGCGAACACCAACCTCCGCTCCGACGGCTACGGCGGTCCGGTCGCCGCCCGGATCCGGTTCACGGCCGAGGTGACCGAGGCCGTGGCCGCCGAGATCGGCGCCGAGCGTGTGGGACTCAGGGTCTCCCCCGGCAACACCGTCAACGGCATCGCGGAGGGCGAGACCGAGGAGCTCTACCCGGCGCTCGCCGAGCGGCTCGGCGGTCTGGGGCTCGCCTATCTGCACCTGGGGTACGCCGACCCGCAGACCCCGGTGTTCCGGCGGGTGCGCGCCGCGTGGCCCGGGGTGATCGTCGCCAACCCCGTACTGAAGGAGGTCACCACCGAAGCCGTGCACCGGGAGTCGGAGGCGCTGCTGGCCGCCGGGGCGGACCTGATCGCCCTCGGCAGGCCCTTCCTCGCCAACCCGGACCTGGTGACCCGGCTGCGGCTCGGCGCGCCCCTGAACGAGGTGCGCGACCGGTACTTCATGTACGTGGGCGGGGCGGCCGGTTACACCGACTACCCCGCCCTGGACACTCAGCCGTCGAGGGCGTCGAGCGACTCGATCGTGGCGTTGGACGCCGGCCGCGTCGCCTGAAGGCCCCGGGCCACGCCCTCGGCCCCGCCCAGCACCCGGACCGCGTTCTTCCAGGTCAGCTTGGCCAGATCGGCCTTGGACCAGCCGCGGTCCAGCAGCTCGGCGAGGAGGTTCGGGTAGCCGGAGACGTCGTCGAGGCCGTCGGGGGTGAAGGCCGTGCCGTCGTAGTCGCCGCCGATGCCGAGGTGGTCGACGCCGGCGACCTCGCGCATGTGGTCCAGGTGGTCGGCGACCGTCGACACCGTCGCGACCGGGCGCGGCCGGCGCCCCTCGAAGGCGCGGTGGACCTTCATGGCCTCCGCGGTGGTGTCGAGGTGGTGGAAGCCGTGGGCGCGCATGTTCTCGTCGGCCTCGGCCGTCCAGTCCACGGCCGCCTGGAGCACGAACTTCGGCACGAACGTCACCATCGCGACACCGCCGTTGGCGGGCAGCCGCTCCAGGACGTCGTCCGGGATGTTGCGCGGGTGGTCGCACACGGCCCGCGCGGAGGAGTGGGAGAAGATCACCGGGGCGGTGCTCGTGTCGAGCGCGTCCCGCATGGTCGTCGCCGCCACGTGGGAGAGGTCGACGAGCATGCCGACGCGGTTCATCTCCCGTACGACCTCGCGGCCGAAGGCGGTGAGGCCGCCGGCCTTCGGTGCGTCGGTCGCGGAGTCCGCCCAGTCCACGTTGTCGTTGTGGGTGAGGGTCAGGTACCGGACGCCGAGGCCGTACAGACCGCGCAGGGTGCCCAGGGAGTTGGCGATGGAGTGGCCGCCCTCCGCCCCCATGAGGGAGGCGATCCGGCCCTCCCCGCGCGCGGCCTCCATGTCGGCGGCCGTCAGCGCGGGCCTGAGGTCACCGGGGTGGCGGGCCAGCAGCTGCCGTACGCAGTCGATCTGTTCGAGGGTGGCCGCGACCGGGTCCGGCGAGTCCGTACGGACGTACACGGACCAGTACTGCGCACCGACGCCGCCCGCGCGCAGCCGGGGGATGTCGGTGTGCAGGTGGGCGCTCTGGTCGGCGGCGACATCGCGGGCGTCGAGGTCGTAGCGGACCTGCTCGCGCAGCGCCCAGGGCAGGTCGTTGTGGCCGTCGGCGACCGGGAACTCGCGCAGGAGTTCCCGGGCCGACTCCAGGGAGGTCATCGCCGTCACTTCCCCGCGCCGAAGCCGAAGCCGCCCGAGCCCTCGACCTTGGAGCGCAGGCGCTTGCCCTTCTCGGTGGCCTGGTCGTTCAGCTCCTGCTGGAACTCGCGCATCCGGCCGCGCAGCTCCTCGTCGTGCGCGGCGAGGATGCGGGCGGCCAGCAGACCGGCGTTGCGGGCACCGGCGACGGAGACCGTCGCGACGGGCACACCGGCCGGCATCTGGACGATCGACAGCAGGCTGTCCATGCCGTCGAGGTACTTCAGCGGCACGGGCACGCCGATGACCGGCAGCGGGGTGACCGAGGCGAGCATGCCGGGCAGGTGGGCGGCGCCGCCGGCCCCGGCGATGATCGCCTTGAGCCCGCGGCCGTCGGCCTGCTCGCCGTACGCGACCATCTCGCGCGGCATGCGGTGGGCCGACACGACGTCCACCTCGTAGGGGATCTCGAACTCGTCGAGGGCCTTCGCGGCGGCCTCCATGACGGGCCAGTCGGAGTCCGACCCCATGACGATGCCAACAACAGGGCTCATTCGGTGATGGTGCCTCTCAGGTAGCCGGCTGCGTGACGGGCGCGCTCCAGCACCTCGTCCAGGTCGTCGCCGTAGGTGTTGACGTGTCCGACCTTGCGGCCGGGCTTCACGTCCTTGCCGTACATGTGGATCTTGAGCTGGGGGTCGCGGGCCATGCAGTGCAGGTACGCGGAGTACATGTCCGGGAAGTCGCCGCCGAGGACGTTGACCATGACCGTCCACCCGGCGCGCGGGCGCGGGTCGCCGAGGGGCAGGTCCAGGACCGCCCGGACGTGGTTGGCGAACTGGCTGGTGACCGCGCCGTCCATCGACCAGTGGCCGGAGTTGTGCGGGCGCATCGCCAGCTCGTTGACGAGGATGCGTCCGTCGCGGGTCTGGAACAGCTCGACCGCGAGGTGCCCGACGACACCGAGTTCCTTGGCGATGTTCAGGGCCATCTCGGAGGCCCGGACCGCGAGGTCCTCGTCGAGGTCGGGGGCCGGGGCGATGACCGTGTCGCAGACGCCGTTCACCTGCCGGGACTCCACGACCGGGTAGGCGACGGCCTGGCCGTGCGGCGACCGTACGACGTTGGCGGCCAGCTCGCGCAGGAAGTCGACCTTCTCCTCGGCGAGCACGGGGACACCGGCCTTGAACGGGTCGGCGGCCTCCTCGGCGGAGTCCACGACCCACACGCCCTTGCCGTCGTAGCCGCCGCGGACGGTCTTGAGGACGACGGGGAAGCCCTCTCCCTCGGCGGCGAAGGCCGCCACGTCCCGCGGATCGGAGACGATCCGGTGCCTGGGGCAGGGCACGCCGATCGCGTCGAGCTTCGCGCGCATCACGCCCTTGTCCTGGGCGTGCACGAGCGCGTCGGGGCCGGGGCGCACGGGGATGCCGTCCGCCTCCAGGGCTCTGAGGTGCTCGGTGGGAACGTGTTCGTGATCGAAGGTGATCACATCGCACCCGCGTGCGAAGGCGCGCAGCGTGTCCAGGTCGCGATAGTCGCCGATGACGACATCGCTCACGACCTGCGCAGCTGAGTCCTGCGGGGTGTCACTGAGAAGCTTGAACCTGATGCCCAGCGGGATGCCCGCCTCGTGTGTCATACGAGCGAGCTGGCCACCGCCGACCATGCCGACTACCGGAAACGTCACTCCCTCAGGGTATCGGCCGCGCCAAGGTGGCCGGTTTCCTGTCCCTCCCCCAACCGGCCCGGACCATCTCCGGCCGTCCACCGGTATCCGCAGGAAGATCGCGCGGGAGGGTGGTTAGCATGGCTGGGTTGACGCCAACTGAGGGACGGGGGCCTGCACGACCATGGGACATGGTGCCTCTCGGCTCCGAGGGCTCGTTCGCGAAGTCGCCAAGTTCGGCGCGGTGGGCGGAGCCGGGGTGCTCGTCAACCTGCTCGTGTTCAACCTGGTGCGGCACGTCACCGACCTCCAGGTGGTCCGCGCGAGCGTCATCGCGACCGTCGTCGCGATCATCTTCAACTACATCGGCTTCCGCTACTTCACATACCGCGACCGCGACAAGTCCGGCCGCACCCGGGAAATGACCCTGTTCCTGCTGTTCAGCGCGGTGGGCCTGGTCATCGAGAACGGCGTCCTGTACGCGGCGACCTACGGCTTCGGCTGGAACACCCCGCTCCAGAACAACATCTTCAAGTTCGTCGGCATCGGCGTCGCCACGCTCTTCCGCTTCTGGTCGTACCGCACCTGGGTCTTCGTCGCCCTCCCGGCCCGGACACCGGCGTCGGACACCGGCCCGACGGCGGAGCAGGAGCGGAACAAGCAGCGGGTGCCGTAGCCGTACCGGACGAGAGCCTCAGCGGACCGTCGGCTCGTCCTCGTCCGTCATCGACGTCTGGGCGGCTGTGCGGGACAGGAACAGGCCGAAGACCGGGGGCTTGGTCTGGAGCATTTCCAGGCGGCCGCCGTCCGCTTCCGCCAGGTCGCGGGCGACGGCGAGGCCGATGCCGGTGGAGTTGCGGCCGCTGATCGCCCGCTCGAAGATGCGCGCGCCCAGGTCGGCGGGGACGCCGGGGCCCTCGTCCGTGACCTCGATGACCGCCTGGTTGCCGGTGACGCGGGTCCGCAGGGCCACCGTGCCGCCACCGTGCATCAGGGAATTCTCGATCAGCGCGGCCAGCACCTGCGCGACCGCGCCGGGCGTGCCGACCGCCTCCAGATGCCGCTTTCCGGAGCTGACGATCGCCCGGCCCGCGCTGCGGTACGCCGGCCGCCACTCGGCGAGCTGCTGCTGGATGACCTCGTCGAGGTCGAAGGTGACGGCGGAGCCGGTGCGCGGATCGCGGGAGTTGGTCAGCAGCCGCTCGACGACGTCCGTGAGGCGCTCGACCTGCGTGAGCGCGATCGTCGCCTCGTCCTTCACCGTGTCCGGGTCGTCGGTGAGGGTGATCTCCTCCAGCCGCATGGACAGCGCCGTGAGCGGTGTCCGCAGCTGGTGGGAGGCGTCCGCGGCCAGTCGGCGTTCGGCGGTGAGCATGCGGGCGATGCGCTCGGCGGAGCCGTCCAGCACGTCCGCCACCCGGTCCAGCTCGGGCACGCCGTACCGCTTGTGGCGGGGGCGGGGATCGCCCGAGCCGAGCCGCTCGGCGGTCTCCGCGAGGTCGGTCAGCGGCGACGCAAGCCGGTTCGCCTGGCGGACCGCCAGCAGCACCGCGGCCACCACCGCCAGCAGCGCGACCAGCGCGATGATCAGCAGCGTCCGGCCGACCTCGCGGGTCACAGAGGAGCGCGGCTCCTGGACGGTGACCGTCTCGCCCTCCTCGCCGGGCGCGGTCGCGCTGATGACGTCACCGGACGGCTGGGTGCCGACCTCGATGGGCGCCTCGCCGGGGAGCCGGATCACCGCGTAGTAGCGGTTCTGTGTGACCTGCTCGCGCAGCACCTCGGCGTCGACCTGCTGCTCGCCGAACAGCCGGCTGTCGACGATGCTGGCGAGGCGGACCGCCTCGGACTCCACCCGTTCCTGGGCACTGTTGCTGATCGTCCTGGTCTCGACGATGACGAGCGAGACACCGAAGACGGCGATCACGACCAGCACCACGGCGAGCGTGGACTGGATCAGTCGGCGGCGCATGTCCTGTTACCCGTGCCTGCCTGCCCCGCGGCTCAGCTCTTCTCGAAACGGAAGCCCACACCGCGCACGGTGGCGATGTAGCGGGGGTTGGCCGCGTCGTCGCCGAGCTTCTTGCGCAGCCAGGAGATGTGCATGTCGAGGGTCTTGGTCGACGACCACCAGGTGGTGTCCCAGACCTCGCGCATCAGCTGGTCGCGGGTGACGACCCGGCCCGCGTCGCGCACCAGCACCCGCAGCAGGTCGAACTCCTTGGCGGTGAGCTGCAGCTCCTCCTCGCCCATCCAGGCGCGGTGCGACTCGACGTCGATGCGCACGCCGTGCGTGGCGGGCGGCTGCTGCGGCTCGGCGGCACCGCGCCGCAGCAGGGCCCGGACGCGCGCGAGCAGCTCGGCGAGCCGGAAGGGCTTGGTGACGTAGTCGTCGGCGCCCGCGTCGAGCCCGACGACGGTGTCCACCTCGTCGGCGCGCGCGGTCAGGATGAGGATCGGGATGGTGTGGCCCTCGCCACGCAGGCGGCGGGCCACCTCCAGACCGTCCATGCCGGGCAGACCCAGGTCGAGCACGACCAGGTCGACGCCGCCTTGCAGTCCTGCGTCGAGAGCGGTGGGGCCGTCCTCACGCACCTCGACCTCGTAGCCCTCCCGGCGCAGAGCACGGGCCAGCGGCTCCGAGATGGACGCGTCGTCCTCGGCGAGCAGTACACGGGTCATGGAGTGATGGTAGACCTGCGAGGCCGTGAGCTGGGGTGTGACCGGAAGCGTTGATTCTTACCGTTGGCATACCCGCTTCTTACGTTCCGGGGGAACGCGCACGAACCTCTGCCGGACCTCTGCCTATGGGGTGCGATCCTGGTAAGGACCTTGGAAGTAGGGCTCACGGTTCCCCTGACACCTGTGATCCTCCTCTCAAGTCCTTCCATATGCGGCTGTGTCCTGCCGTATGGTGAATCAACGCCTGTAGCCCTAGGCGACCTTCTGAGGCGCTCTGCCTCGAAGGTCTCTTTTGTGTCGGGCCTCGTCGTGCGGCGACGCGCGTAGAGGCGTGGACCCCACGTGGCCCCCGGTGGCGACCGCCCACCGCTCCGTGACCCGGAGCGGACCCCCGTAGGCGTCGGGCGGACGGCCGTACGCACCGATGCCGACTCCCCCCACCGGGCGCACCACCGCTGTCGCGGGGCGCGTCCCGACCAGCAAGGAACGACCATGGCGTCCAGCCTGACGAAGGACTCGGCCCGTCCGGGCACCCCCGGCTCCGAGAAGACCTTCTTCGGCCACCCCCGCGGACTGGCCACTCTCTTCATGACCGAGATGTGGGAGAGGTTCTCCTACTACGGCATGAGGGCCCTGCTCCCGCTGTACCTGGTGGCTCCGGGTGGCCTGCACCTGCCCGCGGGGACGGCGACGGCGATCTACTCCGTGTACGTGTCGCTGGTGTACCTGCTCACGATGCCCGGCGGCTGGTTCGGCGACCGCGTCTGGGGGCCGCGCAAGACCGTCGCCATCGCGGGCGGCGTCATCATGCTGGGCCACCTCACGCTGGCCCTGCCCTCCTCCAGCACCTTCTACGCCGGTCTCGGCCTGGTCGCGATCGGCTCGGGTCTGCTGAAGGCCAACATCTCGACGATGGTCGGCCACCTCTACGACGGACCGGACGACCCGCGCCGCGACGGTGGCTTCACCGTCTTCTACATGGGCATCAACCTCGGTGCCTTCGCTGCGCCGCTGATCATCGGCACCATCGGTGAGAGCGTCAACTGGCACCTGGGCTTCGCGCTCGCCGCGCTCGGCATGGCGCTGGGTGTCGTCCAGTTCCTGATCGGCTCGCGCAACCTGGCCGAGCGCTCCAGTGTCGTCCCGACGCCGCTGTCCGGCGAGGAGAAGGCCTCGACGCTGCGCAAGGCGGCGATCTGGGCCGGTATCGCGGTCGTCTTCTACGCGATCGTCGGCTTCTCCGGCCACTACACGCTGAACTGGATCCTGGTCCCGCTGACCCTGCTGGGCGTGATCATCCCGACGTTGGTCCTGGTCCGCATCAAGCGCGACAAGGACCTGGACCGTGCCGAGCAGTCGAAGATGTCCGCGTACATCTGGTTCTTCCTGGCTGCGGCCGTGTTCTGGATGATCTACGACCAGGGCGGCTCGACGCTGTCGATCTTCGCGGACTCCTCCGCCGAGAACAGCGTCTTCGGCTGGGGCTTCCCGGTCTCCTGGTACCAGTCGGTCAACCCGGTCCTGATCATGGCGCTGGCGCCGGTCTTCGCCTGGTTCTGGCTGGCGCTGAACCGGCGCGGCAAGGAGCCGAGCACGATCGTGAAGTTCGGCTCGGGTCTGGTCCTGGTCGGCGCGTCCTTCTTCCTCTTCCTGGCCCCGCTGTCGATCGCCGAGGGCGGTCACAAGGCGGCGGCGCTGTGGCTGGTGGCGATCTACTTCACGCAGACCGTCGGTGAGTTGCTGCTCTCCCCGGTGGGTCTGTCGGTGACGACGAAGATGGCTCCCGCGAAGTACGCCTCGCAGATGATGGGCGTCTGGTTCCTGGCCGTCACCGCCGGCGACGCCACGACCGGCCTGCTCTCCATCGCCGGGGTCGACCTGAACAAGACGGGCATCGTGGCTCTGGAGGCCACGCTCGCCGTCCTCGCCGGTGCCGCGGTGTGGATGTACCGCAAGAAGGTCAAGGAGCTCATGGGCGACGTCCGCTGAGCCGTCCCGCCGGGCCATGACGAAGGGCCGTCGCATCCTCTGGACGCGGCGGCCCTTTCGCGTGCGTACCCGCTGGTCAGGCCTTCGCAGTCGGGTCCTTTCCGTACGGCGCGGAGGGCCGCTCCTCGTCTTCCGGGCCGGCGTCGGGTGTGACCCAGGGCAGGGCCGGGGCGGTGGAGGGGGTGGTCGCCCTCGGAGGCCTCGGCAGCAGCCCGGGCAGCCTCTTGCGACGGGCCGGGCGGGCCGCGTGGCCCGGCCTGCGAGGCCGTAGGTGGTCCACCAGGGCCAGTCCGGCGCGGAACAGCGCCGCCGGTACGACCAGGAGGACCAGGGCCCAGAACAGCGTCACGCCCCAGGGACGGCCGACGCCCCAGGGGTGTTCGGCGAGGACCTTGCCGCCGTACTTCAGGGACACCGTGTAGTCGCCGTGCGCCCCGGCGGCGAGCTCCACGGGCAGCTCGATACGGGCCTCGCCGCCGGGCCGGATCGTGCCGCGCCAGCGCTGGTCCTGCCACTGCGGGGCGAACACGCCGTGCGCGGTGCCGACCTGGAAGACGGGGTTCTTCACGGGGGACGTGCCGACGTTGCCGACGGTGACCTCGAGGGTCCGGGCGGGCGGGGAGCCGAACCAGGTCAGCAGCCCGCTCTCGCCGCGCAGCCGGGTGTCCGCGAGCAGGGAGAGCCGTCCCCCGGACCGTTCCGCGGGCAGCGGCTCGACCGTGTGCCCGGCGACCTGGAGGGCCGCGTCGGCCTCGGCACCGGCTCCGGTCACCGTCTCCACGTGCACCACGCAGGGGCAGGGCACCGGTGGCTCGACGATGGGCAGCGTACGGCGGAAACGCCCCTCGGCGTCCGTGGTGACGGCCCGGCCGTCGGCGTTGGCACAGGAGTTGCTCCCCCCGGTCACACCCCGGTCCGGCTCGGCCTGCCCACAGACCAGCAACGTCAGCAGGGCACGCGCCCGCCAGCCACTGCCGCTGACAGTGACCACCCCACCCGCCCCCGCCCGCGCCGCGGACAACTCGACCCGGGGCCGCTCCACCGCAGCTACGGGTCCGGCTCCCGCCAGAACCGCCAGAAGCACCAGCAGAACAGCTCCCGCACACGTCCGGCGCATGCTCAGTGACGGGTGCCGGCGTTCTGGTGACGGCGTGTCAGCCACAGGGCGCCCGCCGCGCCGGCGAGCAGGACCGTTCCGCCGAGGGTGCCGAGGGCTATGGCCGAGTCCTCGGGCCCGGTCTGCGGAAGCCCGGCGCCGGAGTCCGAGTCGGAGCCGCCGCCCTGGGCGGAGCCGGTGCTGCCGCCGCCGCTCGCGGCCTTGACGTCGAGGGTCAGGGACGGGCCCGGGTCGTTCGTCGGGGTGCAGGTGGTCGTCGTACCGAGGGCCTTGATGGTGAGGACGCCGGCCGTGAAGGTGACCTTCCCGCTCTTCTTCGGCGTGTACGTCCCGCTCAGGTCGTTGATCTTGATCGGGGTGTTGGCCGGAAGGGCGGCGTCGTTGGCGGGGCCGGTCACCGTCAGGGTGCCGTCGTCGGCGCCGCCCAGGGCGATCGTGGCGCTCGGGGTCATCGCACCCTTGCCCAGTTCGACCGGGCTGGAGGAGACGCCCTTCTGCCAGGACATGGTGATCTTGTAGCCGTCGCCGTCCTCGACGCCCTTGATGTCGATGGGCGATACGGCACTCTTGTCGCCGATCGGCGTCTTGCACTGGTAGTTGACGTCGACGACCTCGGCCCGGGCCACGGGGGCGGCCATCAACACCGCCGAGCCGGCCAGGGCCGCGGCGGACGCGAGCGCGGCGGTTCGATTCCGGTACGACACGGTGCCACTCCCCTTCCTGTTTCCTGACGGCGCATCAGATCGGGCCGCCAAGGTACGCCCGGGGCCTTGAGGAAGGAAGACACAGCGCGCGCCGGATCCGTGGGGATCCGGCGCGCGGCGAGTGACGTATGAGGGGATGTACGGCGGGGAATCCGTGGGGACCGGCGGACGGTCCCGGTCAGGCGGGTGCGCCCAGTTCCGCCCACACCGTCTTGCCGGCCACTCCCGGCGTGCGCACGACACCCCAATCCAGGCAGAGCCGCTGGACGATGAACATGCCGTGGCCGCCCGGGCGCCCCGCCCGGTGCGGATTGCGGGGAGCCGGCTGCCCGGTGCCCCGGTCGGCGACCTCCAGGCGGATCACCTTGTTGTCGCAGGTGATCCACAACTGGTCCGGCCCCTCGGCGTGCAGGCAGGCGTTGGTGACCAGCTCGGAGACGACGAGCAATACATCCTCGGCGGCGGCCCGCTGGTCGGCGGAGGCGGCCGGCAGCCAGCCCCACGCGTACAGCGCCTGGCGGGTGAAATCGCGGGCGAGCGGGACGACACCGCTCTCCCCGTCGAAGCTCAGCCGGCGCACCTGCCGACCCCCCGGCGGCGCCGCGGCTCCGGACGGCGCGCCCACGCCCTCGCCCTCGCCGGACACCGTGGCCGCCGGTACGCCACCTTCGGACGCCCCGGAAGCGCCGCTGGGCTCCGGCCCGCGGTCGCCCGGCGGGTAAGGCCGGGTGGTGCTCATCAGCGCTTCACCTCACCGATTCACCAGTTCACGATTCACAAGATTCTGTACACAGTCAGTCACGCAGCGCGCGGCATATCGGTTTCGCTGCACCCCCGCCACCCCGGTAGCCAACAGGTTCAGGATGTCTCCTGCCCTGGCGTCCCGGCGGAACACCCCCGGATTCGACACGAAAGGCGTGACGGACATAGGACGTCGGTCACAGGGGGAAGGCCGAGGCTCAGCGCGCCGACGCACCGCCGCTCAGCTCGACTCGTCGGCCAGGGCCGCCTCGAGCGTGTCGTGGACGGTGAAGACCGCGTCCGCACCCGTGATCTCGAAGACGCGCGCCACCACCGGCTGCATCCCGGCGAGGGTCACGCCGCCACCGACGGCCTCCGCCTTCAGCCGTGCGCCGAGGAGCACATTGAGCCCCGTGGAGTCGCAGAACTCCAGGCGCGCGCAGTCGATGACCAGGCGCTTGAATCCCTTGGCGAGGCAGTCCTCGAGTGGCTCACGCAACAAATCGGCGGTGTGGTGATCCAACTCACCCGCCGGGGTCACGACGGCACTAGAGCCCTCTTCCCGCACCTCCACCAGAAGCCGGCCAGACTGTGTGCTGCCGACCGTCCCGCGGTCCATGCCGTCTCTCTCTCCTGACGTCGAGGCTGCTTGCTGACGCCCTCGAACACTACGCCTTCCTGACACGCTTCGACACCCGAACAACTACACACAAACGGACATATGCCCACAGAACGCACTTGCGGTGGGCTCAGGAAAGCGGGTAGGCCTAGTAAGGACACGTACCCGACACCACGGCCGGCTTTGGAGGCGCCGCACTCCGCAGTGCACGTAATGGCTCCGGCAGCCTTATGCCGAGAACGATGGAGGACATCATGTCACCCCGGCTCGACGCATCGCGTACCCAGAAAGCGACGTCGACACCCCCTCCGGAACATCTGGATCCCATCGAGCAGGACGAGACGCTCGTCACACAGGACGACCTTCTCGCCGGACTTCCGGACATCCCCCCGTACGAGCAGGTCGACGCGGTCGACGCACGGGCTCTGTCCAAGACCCTCTTCGAGCGCCTCGAAGCGCTGGAGGAAGGCACGCACGAGTACTCGTACGTCCGCAACACGCTGGTCGAACTGAATCTCGCGCTGGTCAAGTTCGCCGCTTCCCGGTTCCGCTCCCGCAGCGAGCCGATGGAGGACATCATCCAGGTCGGCACGATCGGCCTGATCAAGGCGATCGACCGGTTCGAGCTCTCCCGGGGCGTCGAGTTCCCCACGTTCGCCATGCCGACCATCGTCGGCGAGATCAAGCGCTTCTTCCGCGACACCTCGTGGTCCGTGCGCGTGCCGCGGCGGCTCCAGGAGCTCCGGCTCGACCTGGCCAAGGCCGGTGACGAGCTGGCGCAGAAGCTGGACCGCGCCCCGACGGTGACGGAACTGGCCGAGCGCCTGGGCCTGTCCAAGGACGAGGTCGTCGAGGGCATGGCCGCCTCGAACGCCTACACCGCCTCCTCGCTGGACGCCCAGCCGGAGGAGGACGACTCCGAGGGCGCGCTCGCGGACCGCATCGGCTACGAGGACCACGGACTCGAAGGCATCGAGTACGTCGAGTCGTTGAAGCCGCTGATCGCCGAACTCCCGCCGCGCGACCGCAAGATCCTGTCCCTGCGCTTCGTCGCGGGTCTGACGCAGTCGGAGATCGGCGAGGAACTGGGCATCTCGCAGATGCACGTGTCGCGACTGCTGTCGCGCACGCTGGTACGACTGCGCAAGGGGCTGACCGTCGAGGAGTGATCCTCGGGTGATCCCTGTCGGGTGACGCTGTCCTTTCGGGGGCGGACCGTTCGGTCCGCCCCCGAATGCGTGCGTGTTCACGTGTTGAGGAACAGCGCGGCCGACGGGAGGAGCGGGGCCAGTGCGCTGATCAGCCAGTACGTACGCGGAGCCAGCGCCGTCCGGCGCCGCAGCGGCATGTTGGCCAGCCACCAGATCAGGCCGAACAGCGCGACGACCGGGACGACGATGACGAGCCAGAGGGCCATGCCGTCGTCCTCCGTCGGCTCCCGCACCGTCAGCCCGAGTTCGGCGAGCGGCCAGTTCACGGTGAGGTACCAGAGCAACCAGATCGGCACCACCGCCGGGATCCCGAGCAGCAGGTTCACCAGGAGCGGTGCCGACCAGTGCTTCTTCACCGGCCCATCAGAGCACCCTTTCGCCGCGCCGCCAGACCCCGGTGACCAGGGGGACGCCCGGGCGGTAGGCCAGGTGGACGTGGCTCGGGGCGTCGAGGAGCGTCAGGTCGGCGTACGCGCCCGGGGTGATGCGGCCGATGTCGGTGCGCCGCAGGGCCGCCGCGCCGCCCGCCGTGGCCGACCAGACGGCCTCGTCCGGGGTCATGCCCATGTCCCGTACGGCGAGCGCGACGCAGAACGGCACGGACGAGGTGAAGGACGAGCCCGGGTTGCAGTCGGTGGACAGGGCCACGGTGACGCCCGCGTCGAGGAGGCGGCGGGCGTCCGGCCACTCGGCCCGCGTGGAGAACTCCGCGCCGGGCAGCAGGGTGGCGACCGTGTCACCGCTCGCGAGGGCGTCGACGTCCGCGTCCGTGAGGTGGGTGCAGTGGTCGGCGCTGGCCGCGTCGAGTTCGACGGCGAGCTGGACGCCCGGGCCGTACGAGAGCTGGTTGGCGTGGATACGGGGGTGCAGGCCCTTGGCCTTGCCCGCGGTGAGGATCGCGCGGGCCTGGTCGCCGTCGAACGCGCCCTTCTCGCAGAAGACGTCGATCCAACGGGCGTAGGGGGCGCAGGCGTCGAGCATCTCGCCGGTGACGAGGGCGACGTAGCCGGCCGGGTCCTCGGCGAACTCGGGGGCGACGATGTGGGCGCCGAGGTAGGTGACCTCGTCGGTGTGGGCGGCGGCGACGCGCAGGGCCCGGGCCTCGTCCTCGACGGTCAGTCCGTAGCCGGACTTGGTCTCGAAGGTCGTGGTGCCCTGGTGCAGCGCCTCGTGGAGGTAACGGGTGACGTTGGCCTCGAGTTCCGCGTCGCTCGCGGCTCGGGTGGCGGCGACGGTCGTGCGGATGCCGCCCGCGCTGTACGGGCGCCCCGACATACGGGCGTTGAACTCCTGCGTGCGGTCGCCCGCGAAGGCGAGGTGCGAGTGGGAGTCGACGAAGCCCGGGACGACCGCCCTGCCGCCCGCGTCGACCCGATTGTCAGTGGCGGGTGCTTTGCTTTGATCACCGGTCCACACGACGCGGTCGCCCTCGATGGCGACGGCCGCGCCCTGGACCAGTCCGAGGGGGGAACCGTCACCGAGGGAGGGGTCGTTGGTGACCAGGCTGGCGATGTTCGTGATGAGCGTGCTTGCGGTGCTCGCGGAGTGGGCGGGGCTGACGGTCGTCGCGTTGCTCATGGCGTCCTTGGTGGCCTGGTCGGCGGTGGGGTCGGGTTCGGGGGCTGACGAGGACGCGGGCCGCGCGGGTGGGCGGCCCGGGGTCATCCCCGCAGGGCTTCGACGGCGTCCGCGAGGGCTCGCGGCACATCCGGTACGAGGGAGTGCGCCCCGTCCCGTACGACGTGCCGACCTCCCACGACCGTATGCGACACGTCCGCTGCCGACGCGGCGAATACGGCCGTCTCGGCCCCGAGCCGCGGAAGCGGCCCAGCCGTTCTGACCGTGTCGAGCGCGACCGTCGTGAAGTCGGCGAGCGCGCCGGGCTCCAGGGCGCCGGCGTCCTCCCAGCCGAGGGCGGCGTGTCCGTCGGCCGAGGCCGCCCGCAGCAGGGCGGCGGCCGTCCAGTGACCTCGGGTGCGGGTGCGCAGGCGCTCGTTCAGCTCCAGGGCCCGCGCCTCCTCCAGCAGGTCGATCACGGCGTGGCTGTCGGAGCCGAGGGAGAGCGGGGAGCCCTCGTTCTGCAGGGCGGCCGCGGGCCCGATGCCGTCGGCCAGGTCCCGCTCGGTGGTGGGGCACATGCAGGTGCCGGTGCCGCTGCCTCCGATGAGGGAGACGTCCTCGGCGGTGAGGTGGGTGTTGTGGACGCCGGTCGTGCGCGGCCCGAGGACGCCGTGCAGGGCGAGCAGCTGCGTCGGAGTGCACCCGTGGATGTCCAGGCAGGCCTCGTTCTCGGCGGTCTGCTCCGACAGGTGCACGTGCAGCGGGGCCCGCCGCTCCTCGGCCCACCGCGCGACGGTCGCCAGCTGGTCGGCGGGCACGGCCCGTACGGAGTGGATCGCCGCTCCGATCCGCGCGTGATCCCGTTCCTTGAGAACTGAACAGCGTTCGGCCCAGGCGTCCGCCGTGCCGTCGGAGAAGCGGAGCTGCTGGGCGGAGGGCGGCTGCCCGAAGCCGGAGGAGAGATAGGCGGTGTCGAGGAGGGTGACACGGATCCCGGCTTCGGCGGCGGCCGCGATCAGGGCCTCGCCCATCGCGTTGGGGTCGGCGTAGGGGACGCCGCCGGGGGCGTGGTGGACGTAGTGGAACTCGCCGACCGCGGTGATGCCGGCCAGGGCCATCTCGGCGTACACGGCGCGGGCCAGGGCGTGGTAGGTGTCCGGGGTGAGCCGGGCGGCCGTGGCGTACATGACCTCGCGCCAGGTCCAGAAGGTTCCGGAGCCGACCTGGACGGTGCCGCGCAGGGCCCGGTGGAAGGCGTGGCTGTGGGCGTTGGCCAGCCCGGGGAGGGTGAGGCCGCGCAGGATCTCGGCGCCGGGGGGCGGGGTGGTGACCTCGGTCCGGACGGCGGTGATCCGGCCGTCGTGGATGTCGAGGGCGACGCCCGGCTCGACGTGCGTGCCGAGCCAGGCGTGTTCCAGCCAGTACGTACGGGGCTGCTGGGTGGGCGTCACGTGCAGGCCAGTCCTTCCAGTACGTCGGCGAGGGCGAGTACCCCGGCCACGCAGTCGTCCTCGGTCGCGGACTCGGCCGGGGAGTGGGAGACGCCGGTCGGGTTGCGCACGAACAGCATGGCGGTCGGGATGCTCCCGGACAGGATCCCGGCGTCGTGTCCGGCGCCGGTGCCGAGGACGGGGACCGTGAGGGCGGTGTCCTTGCCGAGGATGCGGGCGAGTTCGTCGCGCAGGGCGTGGTCGAACTCGACGACGGGGGTGAACGACTCTCGGACGACGGCCAGCTCCACGCCGTGGGCGGTGGCGTACTCCCCGGCGGCCTTCTCCACACCGGCGACCACGGCGTCCAGGCTGTCCTGGTCGGCGGCGCGCGAGTCGAGCCAGCCGCGTACGAGGGAGGGGATGGCGTTGACGCCGTTCGGCTCGACGGCGATCTTGCCGAAGGTGGCGACGGCACCGGCGAGTTCGGCCTCGCGGCGGGCGGCGAGGACGGTCTCGGCGTAGGACAGCATGGGGTCGCGCCGGTCGGCGAGCCTGGTCGTGCCGGCGTGGTTGGCCTCGCCCCGGAAGTCGAACCGCCAGCGGCCGTGCGGCCAGATCGCGCTGGCGATGCCGACCCGGTCGCCGGACAGGTCCAGGGCCCGGCCCTGCTCTACGTGGAGTTCGACGAAGGCGCCGATCCGGGCGAGCCGTTCGGGGGCGGGCCCGATGGCGTCGGGGTCGTATCCGGCGGCCTCCATGGCGCGCGGCAGCGTCACGCCCTCGCCGTCGGTGAGCCGGTGCGCCTGCTCGCGGGTGAGCTGTCCGGCGGTGAGCCGGGATCCGACGCAGGCGAGCCCGAACCGGGCGCCCTCCTCGTCACCGAAGTTCACGATGGCGAGGGGGCGGGTGAACCGCGCGCCTCGGCCGCGCAGTTCGTCCAGCGCGGCGAAGGCGGAGACGACTCCGAGGGGCCCGTCGAAGGCCCCGCCGTCCGGCACGGAGTCCAGATGCGACCCGGTGACGACGGCGTCCCCGGCGGCGGGGTCGCCGAGCCAGGCCCACTGGTTGCCGTTCCGGTCGGTCTCGTAGCGCAGGCCACGGGCGAGGGCTTGTTCTTCGAACCAGGCCCGGCAGTCGCCGTCGACCCCGCTCCAGGCGAAGCGCCGGTAGCCGCCGGAGGCGGGGTGGCGGCCGAGGGGGAGCAGCTCGCGCCACATCCGGTGGAAGGAGTCGCCGGTGGGGTCCGGCAGCGCGCCGGCGGTTTCCTGCGTCACGCGTCGTCACCCTCGCGCATCGGGACCCGGACGCCCTTGTCCTGGGCGACGGACTCCGCGATGTCGTACCCGGCGTCGACATGCCGGATGACGCCCATGCCGGGGTCGTTCGTGAGGACGCGGCGGATCTTCTCACCGGCCAGTTTCGTGCCGTCGGCCACCGTCACCTGTCCGGCGTGGATCGACCGCCCCATGCCGACGCCGCCCCCGTGGTGCAGGGACACCCAGGACGCCCCGGACGCCACGTTCACCATCGCGTTGAGCAGCGGCCAGTCGGCGATCGCGTCGGACCCGTCGAGCATGGCCTCGGTCTCCCGGTAGGGGGAGGCGACGGAGCCGCAGTCGAGGTGGTCGCGGCCGATGACGACCGGCGCGGCCAGCTCCCCGCTCGCGACCATGTCGTTGAAGCGCTCACCGGCCTTGTCCCGCTCGCCGTAGCCCAGCCAGCAGATACGGGCGGGCAGGCCCTGGAAGTGGACCCGCTCCCCCGCCATGCGGATCCAGCGGGCCAGGGACTCGTTCTCCGGGAAGAGGTCGAGGATCGCCTTGTCGGTCTTCGCGATGTCGGAGGCCTCGCCGGACAGCGCGGCCCAGCGGAAGGGGCCCTTGCCCTCGCAGAACAGCGGGCGGATGTAGGCGGGGACGAAGCCGGGGAAGGCGAAGGCCCGGTCGTAGCCGGCGAGTTGGGCCTCGCCCCGGATGGAGTTGCCGTAGTCGAAGACCTCGGCGCCGGCGTCCATGAAGCCGACCATGGCCTCGACGTGCGTGGCCATGGACTCGCGGGCCCGGGTGGTGAATCCGGCCGGGTCCTTCGCGGCGGCGTCGGCCATGTCCTCGAAGGCCAGACCGAGGGGCAGATAGGCCAGCGGGTCGTGGGCGGAGGTCTGGTCGGTCACGATGTCGATCGGGGCGCCCATGGCGAGCAGCTGCGGCAGCAGCTCGGCGGCGTTGCCGAGGACCCCGATGGACAGCGGGCGGCGGGCGTCACGGGCCTCCACGGCCAACTGCAGCGCGTGGTCGAGGGAGTCGGCCTTCACGTCCAGGTACCGGTGCTCGATCCGCCGCTCGATGGCACGCGGGTCGCAGTCGATACAGATCGCCACGCCGTCGTTCATCGTCACGGCGAGCGGCTGGGCGCCGCCCATGCCGCCGAGACCGGCGGTGAGGGTGATGGTCCCCGCGAGGGTGCCGCCGAACTTCTTCGCGGCGACGGCGGCGAAGGTCTCGTAGGTGCCCTGGAGGATGCCCTGGGTGCCGATGTAGATCCAGGACCCGGCGGTCATCTGCCCGTACATGGTCAGGCCGAGGGCCTCCAGGCGGCGGAACTCCTCCCAGTTCGCCCAGTCGCCGACGAGGTTGGAGTTCGCGATGAGGACGCGCGGGGCCCACTCGTGGGTCTGCATGACGCCGACGGGGCGGCCCGACTGGACGAGCATCGTCTCGTCCTGCTTGAGCGTCCTCAGGGTGCGGACCATCGCGTCGAAGGAGCGCCAGTCGCGTGCCGCCTTGCCGGTGCCGCCGTAGACGACGAGCTTGTCGGGGTGCTCGGCGACCTCCGGGTCGAGGTTGTTCTGCAGCATCCGCAGGGCGGCTTCCTGCTGCCATCCCAGGGCGCTCGGTTCCGTGCCGCGCGGCGCTCGGACGGGGCGGGGTCCTGACATGGTCTGCCTCCCGGCGGTCTGTTGTTACGTCTATTCACATCCTTGCCATCTGAATAGAGCTAGTCAATACATGGGGAGGTCGGCGCGGCGGTGCCGTGGATGTTTGGCTGGATCCATGGATGACGACATTCAGGCAGGCGATTCCGGTGCCGGGCGGGCGGCCCGGCGGGACGAGGCGGTGCGGGCGGCCGTGGAGCAGGGACTGGTCGGGGCCGGCAGCCCCGTCGTCGGACTGCTGGACGTCACCGGGATCCGGGAGTCGGCGGCGGAGTTGCGGGCGGCGTTCGACGCGGTCGTGGCACCGGGCACGCCCGTGCTGCACGCCTTCGCGGTGAAGGCGACCCCGCTGGTGCCGGTGCTGCGGCTGCTGCGCGAGGAGGGCATCGGGGCGGAGGTGGCGAGCCCGGGTGAGCTGGCGCTGGCGCGGGCGGCGGGGCTGGGCCCGGAGATGACGGTCCTGGACTCCCCCGCCAAGACAGCGGCCGAACTGCGCGAGGCACTGGACCTGGGCATCGCCGTCAACGCGGACAATCCGCAGGAGCTGGACCGCATCGA
Organism: Streptomyces sp. NPDC057099; assembly: GCF_042671245.1. NCBI lineage: Bacteria > Bacillati > Actinomycetota > Actinomycetes > Kitasatosporales > Streptomycetaceae > Streptomyces > Streptomyces sp. NPDC057099. The sequence continues at coordinate 151,956 of NZ_JBHUTX010000015.1, read as the reverse complement.
CGGCCTGATGAGCGCCGACGCAGGCGGCAGTCGCTCACCCCTCGGGATCCGGGTGAATCCGCAGGTCGGCGGGGGTTCCATCGGGGCGACCTCGACGGCCACGGCGACGTCGAAGTTCGGGGTGGCGCTGCGCGACGAGGGGGCCCGGGAGTGGGTCGTGCGGGCGTACCAGGACCGCCCGTGGCTGACCCGGCTGCACGCGCACACCGGGTCCCAGGGCATCCCGCTGTCGCTGCTGGCCCAGGGGGTCGCGGAGGTGTACGCGCTCGCCGAGGAGATCAACGGGCGGATCGGGCGTCAGCAGATCGACACGCTCGACATCGGCGGCGGGCTGCCGGTGAACTTCACCTCGGACGCGACGACGCCGACGTACGCGGAGTACGCGCGGATGCTGGCCGCGGAGGTGCCGGGGCTGTTCGACGGGCGGTACGGGCTCGTCACGGAGTTCGGGCGGTCGCTGCTGGCCAAGCACGGCACGGTGGTGGCGCGGGTCGAGTACGCGAAGTCCTCCGGCGGGCGGGCGGTCGCGGTGACGCATGCCGGGGTGCAGGTCGCCACGCGGACGGTGTACGCGCCGGAGAGCTGGCCGTTGAGGATCGGGGCGTATGACGCGAAGGGGCGGGTGAAGGAGGGGCCCGTCGTGGTGCAGGACGTCGCGGGGCCGGCCTGTTTCTCGGGGGATCTGCTGGCGGAGGGGCGGTCCATGCCGGTGCTGGAGCAGGGGGATTACGCGGCGGCGCTGGATACGGGGGCGTATTACTTCGCGCATCACTATGGGTACAACTCCCTTCTGCGGCCTGGGGTTTATGGGTTCGGGCCGGGCGGGGAGGGGGGTGTGGTCTTCGCGGTCGTGCGGGAGGCGCAGACGGTGGGGGAGGTTGTGGCGGAGTCTGGTGGGGCGTATGTGGAGGGGCTTACGCAGTCGCCGTTGGGGCTTCCGTAGTCAGCCAGAAACCGGCGCGCGTTCCCTCAGTCGACGAACAGGCCCCGCGCCGCCGCCTTCGCGTCGAACTCCTCCAGGCGGGACTGGGCCTCGGGCAGGTCGTCGCACATCGCCTCCAGCAGCACCCGGCCGAGCAGCATCGGTGCGCAGGCCGTGTCGAAGGCCAGGCCGGTGCCGACCGCGGCGGGGATCAGCAGGTCGGACACCTTGGCGACCGGTGCGAAGGCGGAGTCGGCGACCGTGACGACGGTGAGCCCGGCCTCCTTGGCGTGGGCGAGGGTGTCGACGACCTCGCGGGGGTGCCGGGGCAGCGCGAAACAGAGCAGTGCGGTCGCACCGGCCCGGACGGCGGCGTCGATGCGGTCCTGGACCATCGTGCCGCCCTCGTTGAGCAGCCGTACGTCGGGATGGACCTTGGCGGCGAAGTAGGCGAAGCCGTGCGCCTGGGCGGCCGCCGCCCGCAGGCCCAGGACGGGGAGCGGACGGGAGGCCGCGAGGAGGCGCCCGGCCCGCTGCACGGGCCCGGTGTCGGCCAGGGCCTCCGCAAGGTGGCGCAGGTTCTCGATCTCGGCCTCGACGGCCTGCTGGTACTCGTTGACGGACCCGGCGTCCGCCGCGGGTTCGGCCGGGGCGACCTCGCGCAGATGGCGGCGCAGGGCCGGGTAGCCGTCGAAGCCCAGGGCCACGGCGAAGCGGGTCACGGACGGCTGGCTGACCCCGGCCAGTTCGGCGAGCTCCACACTCGACAGGAACGGCACGTCGGCGGCCCGCCGCACCATGCTGTGCGCGATGCGCCGCTGGGTCGGCGTCAGCCGGTGGCCCTCGAAGAGCGCCTGGAGCCGCGCGGCAGGGCTGTCGGTCACGCTCATGACGTGCTCCCCCTCGCCTATTCAGTAGCTGAGGATTCTGCATGAGCATATGCAGACCGGCAAGCGGGAGTGGAGGGCCGCCCCCGGGTCGCCCCCCGTCCCGACACGGGGGCTAACCCCAGTGCGACGGGCACCGCTTCTTTCTACCGTGAGTCCCATGACCGGAATGGACGCGCGGGACACCGAGCTGAAGAAGGAACTCGACGCCACCCTGCACGCACGCAGGGAGCTGGGCGAGGAGTACGAGTCCGCGCTGGTCGACTCGTTCCTGGAGAAGGTCGACCAGCGGATCGACGGCGCGGTGGACCGCCGGGTACGCCGGCAGCTCGCCGAGCAGCAGATGCAGACGGCCCGGGAGTCCCGGTCGCCGCGGCCCACGGACTCCTGGGGCGAGCGCTTCGGCTTCGGCATCGTCTCCCTGGTCCTCGCGGTGCCGCTGTCCGCGATCGGCGGGGGCGTGGCCCGGCTGCCCGGCATGCTCGTCGCCTGGGCCGGCATCGTGGGCGTCAACGTCGTCCAGGCCCTGCGCAGCAACCCGGACCTGTTCGGCCGCCGCAGGTCCTCCCGGGACAGCGGCTGGGAGGACTGAGCGGGCGTTGGCGGTTCAGGCCTGCCGGGTGGGCAGCGCGACGATCTGCCGCAGGTTGACCCGGCGCGGCCGGCTGGTCGTGTAGGCCACCAGGTCGGCCAGTTCCTCGGCGGACAGCGCGCCCACCTGGTCCCGCAGCTCCGCCACCTGCCGGGCCAGTTCCGCGTCGCCGATGTGGGTGAGCAGCTCGCTCTCGACGAACCCGGGCTCGATGTTGGTGACCCGGACGTCCCGCGGCCCGAACTCGCCGCGCAGGGACTCCGACAGGTAGGTGACGGCCGCCTTGGTCGCGCCGTACACCGCGTAGTTCGGGAAGCTGATGTGCGCGGCGATGGACGAGATGTTCACGATGTCGGCCGTACGGCCGTCGGCCGCCGCGGCCACCAGGTCGCCGGTGAAGGCGCCGGTGATCCGCAGCACTCCGGCGACGTTGGTGTCGAGCATCCGCTGCCACTCGTCGGCGCGCCGGGCGTCGACCGGGTGCGGCAGCATGACGCCGGCGGAGTTGACGACCAGGTCGACGGGCCCGTACTCGGTGTAGATCCGGTCGGCGGCGGCCGCCACGGACGCGTCGTCGGTGACGTCCGCGACGACGGCCAGGGCCTGTCCGCCGTCGGCCCGGATCTTCCCGGCGAGCTCCGTCAGCCGTTCCTCACGCCGGGCCAGCAGGGCCACCCGTGCGCCCCGGGCGGCCAGCAGGACGGCGATGGCCTCGCCGATCCCGCTCGCGGCTCCGGTGACGACGGCGGTGCGGCCGGCCAGGTTCTCGTACGACATGGGAGATCCCCTCGGTGGTGGCCGGGGCGTCTCCCCGGCCTCGTCCACCACCCTCGGCGCCGTCGGCCGCCGTACCCAGGGGGGCGCTTTTCCTGGGTCTGCCAGTACCAGGCTCACCGCGCGCGGAGCGCCTAGGCTCGAAGACATGGACGGAGAACTGGGAGATTTCCTGCGCTCGCGCCGCGCCCGTATCCAGCCGGAGGAGGTGGGGTTGCCCTCCTACGGCCGCCGCCGTGTCCCAGGTCTGCGCCGCGAGGAGGTGGCACAGCTGGCCGGGGTGAGCGTCGACTACTACGTCCGCCTGGAGCAGGGCAGGGGCCCCGGGGACCCGTCCCGGACGAAGTCCGGGGGCGTGTCGGACGCCGTCCTGGACGCGGTGGCGCGGGTGCTGCGGCTGGACGAGGCGGAGCACGCGTATCTGCGGGCGGTCGCCCGGCCCCGCCGGGCGGAGAGCGCTCCGGCCGCGTCCCGGGTGCGCCCGGGTGTCCAGCTGATCCTCGACGGCATGGACCGCAACCCGGCGTACGTCCTGGACCACCGCATGGAGGTGCTCGGCTGGAACCCGCTCGCCGACGCCCTGCTCGACTTCACCGGCTCGGGTTCCGACGAGCGCAACATCCCGCGCCGTGTCTTCCTCGACCCCGCCGCCCGCGAGATCTACCCGGACTGGGCCGCGATCGCGGGCCAGACGGTCGCCCATCTGCGGCTGCAGGCGGGCCATCACCCCGGGGACGCCGTCACCGGGGAACTCGTCGCCGAACTCTCCCGCGTCAGTGAGGACTTCCGCCGGCTGTGGGCCGACCACCTGGTCAAGCCCTGCGACCACGGGGTGAAGCAGCTGCGGCACCCGGTCGCCGGGCTGCTGACCCTTCCGTACGAGACCCTCGCGATCCCCGGGGCGCCGGACCAGACGATCGTCGCCTACGCACCGGATCCGGGCTCGGAGACGGCGGAACGCTTGGCGCTGCTGGGGAGTTGGGCGACGAGCCGGGTCGGCTGAGGCCGGGAGGGAAATGCGCGGGGACCGCCGCACCCCCTGTTCGGGGGGCGGGACGACGGCGGTCCCCGCGAGGGACGCGGGCCTGGTCAGGGCCGGGCTGGCGCGTCAGTAGGGTCCATGGAGGTCCGGGAGCCGCTCCGGAGGTCCTTGACGCCTACGGCGTCGGCCTGGGCGGGGAGCCGCTCCCGCCCTGCCGACACCCACCAATGTGCAGGACTCGTGTTAAGCGGGTGCTGCGCGAACGTGACACCCTCGTACCACTTCCGCGAAGTCCGCGAAGATCACGGACGCCTCAAGTTCACCCGGTTCACGGGTGGTTCACCGGGCGTTCGTCGCCGCTTTCCCGGTCCTGGCGAGGAAGGACAGCAGGTCCTGCCGGCTGACCACACCGGTCGGCTTGCCCTCGACGAGGACGATCGCGGCGTCCGCCCTGCCCAGTACGGCCATCAGGTCCTCGACCGGTTCGCCGGATCCGACCTGGGGCAGCGGGCCGGACAGGTGCTTCTCCAGCGGGTCGTCGAGTGAGGCGCTCTTGCTGAACAGGGCGTCCAGCAGCTCGCGTTCCACCACCGAGCCGACGACCTCGGCGGCCATCACGTCGGGGTGGCCCGCGCCCGGCTTGACGACCGGCATCTGCGAGACGCCGTACTCGCGCAGCACGTCGATGGCCTGGCCGACCGTCTCGTCCGGGTGCATGTGGACGAGGGAGGGCATGCGGTCGCCCTCCTTGTCGGCGAGGACGTCGCCGACGCGGGCGCTCGGGCCCGAGTCCTCCAGGAAGCCGTAGTCGGCCATCCACTCGTCGTTGAAGATCTTGCTGAGGTAGCCGCGCCCGCTGTCCGGCAGCAGCACCACCACGACGTCGTCCGGACCGAGCCGCCCGGCGACCTCCAGCGCGGCCACGACCGCCATGCCGCAGGAGCCGCCGACCAGGAGGCCCTCCTCCTTGGCCAGACGGCGGGTCATCTGGAAGGAGTCCTTGTCGGACACGGCGACGATCTCGTCCGCGACGGTCCGGTCGTAGGCGGTCGGCCAGAAGTCCTCGCCGACGCCCTCGACGAGGTACGGCCGCCCGGAGCCGCCGGAGTAGACGGAACCCTCGGGGTCGGCGCCGACGACCTGCACCGTGCCGTCGCTGATCTCCTTGAGGTAGCGCCCGGTCCCGGAGATGGTGCCGCCGGTGCCCACGCCCGCGACGAAGTGGGTGATCTTCCCCTCCGTCTGCTTCCACAGCTCGGGGCCGGTGGAGTGGTAGTGGGAGAGCGGGTTGTGGGGGTTGGAGTACTGGTCGGGCTTCCAGGCCCCCGGCGTCTCACGGACCAGCCGGTCGGAGACGTTGTAGTAGGAGTCCGGGTGCTCCGGGTCCACCGCGGTCGGGCACACGACCACCTCGGCGCCGTACGCGCGCAGCACGTTGATCTTGTCGGTGCTCACCTTGTCGGGGCACACGAAGATGCACTTGTACCCCTTCTGCTGCGCCACGATGGCGAGCCCGACACCGGTGTTCCCGCTGGTCGGCTCCACGATCGTGCCGCCCGGCTCGAGCGCGCCGCTCTCCTCGGCGGCCTCGATCATGCGCAGGGCGATGCGGTCCTTCACGGACCCGCCGGGGTTGAAGTACTCCACCTTGGCCAGGACGGTCGCCCTGATGCCCTGGGTCACGCTGTTGAGCCTCACCAGCGGGGTGTTGCCGACGAGACTGATCATCGAGTCGTGGAACTGCACCGTTGTCTCCGGATGCCGCAGAAGAAGTGGTCTGTGTGGTGCCGCCAGCCTATGTGCTGCCCGTCGTCCGTGACGGTCGTTCACTCCGCGTTGAGATTGGGCGACGGCCTGTACGGGGCAAGCACTGGGTGTACGGGTTCGAGGAGGTGGCGGCGACGCATGACGAGCATGTCGAGGGCGAGGGTGGCCCGGCGGATCGCGGCCGGCGCGGCGTACGGCGGCGGCGGCATCGGTCTGGCGGGAGCGGCCGCCGTGGGGCTGGTGCTGGCGGAGGTGCAGCTGGCGCGGCGCCGGGTGGGCAACGGCACGTCAGGGCACGTGCCGAACGCGGACGGGCTGTACGGCCGTGCGTACGCCGGCCCCGGTGAGACACCGCTGCGGCTGACGATGCTGGGCGACTCCACGGCCGCGGGCCAGGGCGTGCACCGGTCCGGGCAGACACCGGGGGCGCTGCTGGCGTCGGGGCTCGCGGCGCTGGCCGAGTGCCCGGTGCAACTGCGCACGGTGGCGACGCCCGGGGCCCGTTCGGACGACCTGGACCGCCAGGTGGCCCTGGTGCTGGCCGACCCCGATCCGGTGCCCGACATCTGCGTGATCATGGTCGGCGCGAACGACGTCACCCACCGCATGCCCCCGACCAGCTCGGTCCGCTGCCTGGCGTCGGCGGTACGGCGGCTGCGCACGGCCGGTGCGGAGGTCGTGGTGGGCACCTGTCCCGACCTGGGCACGATCGAGCCGGTCCGGCAGCCGTTGCGCTGGCTGGCGCGACGGGCCTCCCGCCAACTGGCGGCCGCCCAGACGATCGGAGTCGTCGAGCAGGGCGGCCGCACGGTGTCCCTGGGCGACCTGCTGGGCCCCGAGTTCGCCGAGAACCCGCGCGAGCTGTTCGGGCCCGACAGCTACCACCCCTCCGCCGAGGGCTATGCGACGGCGGCGATGGCGGTCCTGCCGAGCGTCTGCGCTTCCCTCGGCCTGTGGCCGGCCGAGGAGGAGCGCCCGGACGCCTCCCGTCGCGAGGGCTTCCTGCCGGTGGCCCGGGCGGCGGCAGAGGCCGCCTCGGAGGCGGGCACGGAGGTCGCCGCGGCGATGCCGACCGGGTCGCGGGGACCCTGGGCCCTGCTGAAGCGGAGGCGGCGCCGGCGGGTACCCGAGCAGGAGCCTGCGCCTGCGACGCCCTCGAATTGAGGACAGGGAAAGCAAGCGCTTAGTAAACTGCGGTCAGGGTCACACCGCGAGACCCGTGACCCAGGCCATACGTACGGGTAACTTCCCAGACAGCCCAGCCAGACCACCCGGTACGTCAATGGAGCCGTGATGCCCGAAGCCGTGATCGTCTCAGCCGCCCGCTCCCCCATCGGCCGCGCCGTCAAGGGCTCTCTCAAGGACCTCCGCCCGGACGACCTGACCGCCACGATCGTCCAGGCCGCCCTGGCCAAGGTCCCCGAGCTGGACCCGAAGGACATCGACGACCTGATGCTCGGCTGCGGCCTGCCCGGCGGCGAGCAGGGCCACAACCTCGGCCGCATCGTGGCCGTACAGGCGGGGATGGACCACCTGCCGGGCTGTACCGTCACCCGGTACTGCTCCTCCTCGCTGCAGACCTCCCGCATGGCCCTGCACGCCATCAAGGCCGGCGAGGGCGACGTCTTCATCTCGGCCGGCGTCGAGACCGTCTCCCGGTACGCGAAGGGCAGCTCCGACGGCCTGCCCGACACGCACAACCCGCTCTTCGCCGACGCCGAGGCCCGCACGGTCGAGACCGCCCAGTCCGAGGGCTCGACCTGGCACGACCCGCGCGAGGACGGCCTGCTGCCCGACCCGTACATCGCGATGGGCCAGACCGCCGAGAACCTGGCCCGCGCCAAGGGCGTCACCCGCCAGGACATGGACGAGTTCGGCGTCCGCTCGCAGAACCTCGCCGAGGAAGCCATCAAGAACGGCTTCTGGGAGCGCGAGATCACCCCGGTGACGCTCCCCGACGGCACGGTCGTCTCCAAGGACGACGGCCCCCGCGCCGGCGTCACCCTGGAGGGCGTCCAGGGCCTCAAGCCGGTCTTCCGCCCGGACGGCCTGGTCACCGCCGCCAACTGCTGCCCGCTGAACGACGGTGCCGCCGCGCTCGTGATCATGTCCGACACCAAGGCCCGCGAGCTGGGCCTCACCCCGCTCGCCCGCATCGTGTCGACCGGCGTCTCCGGCCTCTCCCCCGAGATCATGGGCCTCGGCCCGGTCGAGGCGAGCAAGCAGGCGCTGCGCCGCGCGAACCTGTCGATCGACGACATCGACCTGGTCGAGATCAACGAGGCGTTCGCCGCCCAGGTGATCCCCTCCTACCGCGACCTGGGCATCCCGCTGGAGAAGCTGAACGTCAACGGCGGCGCCATCGCCGTCGGCCACCCCTTCGGCATGACCGGCGCCCGCATCACCACCACGCTCATCAACTCCCTCCAGTTCCACGACAAGCAGTTCGGCCTGGAGACGATGTGCGTCGGCGGCGGCCAGGGCATGGCCATGGTCATCGAGCGCCTCAGCTGAGCACCGCACCGTAGCCGCCGTAGCACCGGCTGTGAGGCATTGGCCCGGAACCCCGGAAACTCCAGGGTTCCGGGCCGTTTTGTGACCCAATCTCCCCCAGGATGTGACCTATCTCCCTCCGTTCGGGGAGAAGCGCAGGTCACAGCAGCCACACCCCCTCCCCCGAGGCCGACACCCTGTCCGTTTGGTGACGTTACGCACTGACAGCTGGTTAGTCCGCCCTTCAAGCTGATGTAGGAAGTCGGGGGTCGACTTTGAACCGGGAGTACGTCAGTGAGCGCCATGCCGATCGCGTTGCTGGTCACCACGGCCGCCACGGGCGCCGTTGGCGTTGCCGTCCTGCGCACCGTTCTGCAGCTGCGGCGACAGGTCGCGGCCCTGCACACCGCGCTGGCCGAGAGCCGGGCCGCCACCACCCGTGCGCTGCTGCCGGCCGCCCGCACCCATGCCGACGCCGAGGAGATACGCGCCGCCGTGGCGGCCGCCCTGGCCGAGGAGCGGGAGCGGGAGCTCGCCGAGGCGCGGGCGTTCTGGGCCGCCCAGGAGACCCGTGACGCCTCCGACGCCCCGACGCTGCTGGGCCTGCCCGACCCCGATCTGTTCCTGCCCCGGCAGGCCGATTTCGCGGGTCTTGAGCCGGTCTCCGAGTCCGGCGCCGACACCGAGGAGCCGGCCGCCGAGTCCCCGGAGCTGGCCGCGGCCCGCCGCCGTCACCCCTCCCACCCGGACTTCGTGCCGGCGCAGTCCCCCGTGGTGAACGACCACGAGCGCACGGTCGCCACCCTGGAGGAGCTGGCCTCCTCCCGCGTCGAACTGACGGACGTCCGCCCGGGCCCGCTGGGCACCCTCGACGTCTACGTCTTCGCCGACGGCACGACCCTGTGCATGACCCCGGGCCACCGCGAAACCGCGGAACACCTCGCCACGGCCCTGCGCGCGGGCGAGACCCCCGTCCTCCTCGGCGGCTCCGGCGTCTCGGGCGCCTACACCCTGACGTTCGAGTGCGGCGAGGAGAACGTCTACATCCTGGCCGACAGGGTCATCTCGTCCCTGTAGGGAAGCGCCCTAAAGGGGCGCGGGGCTGTATCGATGTGCGGCTCCGCCGCCTGGGCGCGAGCAACCACACACCCCGCACCCGCGAACGGCGCTAAACCCCCGCCCGCTTCTGCGCCTCCTCCACCACCCTCACCGCGTCATCGACATCGGCGTCACTGGGAATCACCACGGCCAGATCGTGCACGGCCACGGTGATCTGATCTGCGGCAGCAAACATCCCCGCATCCGGCATCTCCCGAGGCTCCACCCCCGGCTCCTCAAGGGCCTGCGCCCTCCGGGCCAACTCCCGGGCCAGCCCGAGAGCCTCGGCGGCAGCGCCCCGCTGCAGCCGGCTCTGGGGCGCGGCCCTCAAACGATCGGCGAAGTGATCCACCGCACGGGTCAGAGGCGTCGTATCAACCACGCCGCGAGCGTACGCGTCGCACCGGGACTGTTGCCAACGGGCGAACACTCAGGCACGGTGACCTGAAGGACCGGCTTACATCCCAGCGTCCGGAGGCGCCGATGTCCCAAGTCTTCTCCGAAGAGACCCATCGCAACCTGCTAGCCCGCATCCCGCACTGCACCGGTCGTGAAATCACCGACTGGCTTCGCACCGTCGAAGATGGCCCGGCGCTCTTCCGCTTCGAGGAAAAGGTCAGCTGGCTCCGGCACGAACACAACCTGGCCTACGGCCACGCCAAGGCGATCGTCCACGAGTACGACCTGAGGAGGGCCGCGCGCAAACTGCTCTAGGCGCGGACAACGAGAAGGGCCCCGGCCGAAGCCGGGGCCCTATCGCGTACGACGGTCAGGACTGGCCGTACTAGTCGCTGCTGTTGAGGATCGAGATGAGCCTCAGGAACTCCAGGTAGATCCAGACCAGCGTCAGCGTGAGGCCGAAGGCCGCGAACCACGCCTCCTCGCGCGGAGCACCGTAGGCGATGCCGTCCTCGACCTGCTTGAAGTCCAGGGCGAGGAAACAGGCACCGAGGATGATGCCGATGACGCCGAAGATGACGCCGAGGGCACCACTGCGGAAGCCGAGGCCGTCACCGCCGCCGAACACCGCGAACAGCAGGTTCACGGTCATCAGCAGGATGAAGCCGAGCGCGGCCGCCATCACGAAGCCGTAGAAGCGGCGGTTGACGCGGATCCAGCCGGCCTTGTAGGCGATCAGCACACCGGCGAAGACCGCCATGGTGCCGATCACGGCCTGCATGGCCGCGCCGTCGGCGATGCGGTTGTCGACGATGTTGGAGACGACGCCGAGGAAGACACCCTCGAACGCGGCGTACGTCAGGATCAGCGCGGGCGAGGCCTTGCGCTTGAAGGACTGGACGAACGCCAGGACCATGCCGATCAGCGCGGCGCCGATACCGATGCCGTAGCTACGGCTGATGTTGGCGTCGTCGATCGGCAGCAGGGCCCAGGAGAGCGCGGCGGTGAGGATGAGCACACCGAGCGTGCTCGCCGTGCGCAGGACGACGTCGTCGATGGTCATCCGGCCAGTGGTGGCCGGCGCCTGCGGCGGTGCGCCGTGCTGCAGGTCCTGCTGGGCGTAAGGGTTCTGCGCGTACGGGTTCTGCGCGTACTGGTCGCCCGTCGGCTGCGCGTACGGGTTGCCCTGCGTGGCGACAGCGGGACCCCCGGCCTGCGGCGCGGTGTTGAAGCCCGCGTAGCCGTTGTCGCGGCTGAACCCCCGTCGCGAGAAGACCGGGTTTCTGCTCCTCATTTCACTCCTCCATGGCCACACGTCATGGCCTTGGCTCAAGAGTAATAGGTAGGCAAAGGAATGACCCTAGTGCTTGGGGAGGATCTTTCCCTCATCGTGCTGCCCAACACGCTACGCGGCTTCGTGATTCCCCTCACCGGAGGGGGTCATTCATCACGTCGCCCGAACCTCAGCCGAAGGGGAAGCCCGTGTACCCCTCCGCCAGGTCGGTCTCGGCGGCGCGGCTGGAGGCGATGCGCTCCAGCCGGGCGAGCTGGAGCCGGTCCTCGAAGCCGGTCGCGCCGGGGGCGCGGTGCAGCAGGGTCGTCATGTCGTAGGAGAACCGCTCGGCCTGCCAGACCCGGCGCAGGCAGGTCTGTGAATAGGCGTCCAGGAGTTCCGCCGAACCGGTCTCCTTCCGGTGTGTCAGGGCCCGGGCGAACGTCACTACGTCGCCGACGGCGAGATTCAGCCCCTTGGCGCCGGTCGGCGGCACGATGTGCGCCGCGTCACCCGCGAGGAAGAGGCGGCCGTGGCGCATGGGCTCGTGGACGTAGGAGCGCATCGGGGTGACGGACTTCTGGGTGATCGGGCCGCGTTCCAGGCGCCAGTCGTCGGCGGTCTCGAAGCGGCGCTCCAGCTCGTCCCAGATCTCCTCGTCGCTCCACGCCCCGGCGTCGGTGCCGTCGGGCACCTGGAGGTAGAGGCGGGAGACGGACGGCGAGCGCATGGACAGCAGGGCGAAGCCGCGGTCGTGGCGGGCGTAGACGAGCTCGTCGTGCGAGGGCGGTGCGTCGGCGAGGATGCCGAGCCAGCCGAAGGGGTACGTCCGTTCGAAGACCTGGGTCAGTTCGGCCGGGATCGCCGACCGGGCCACACCCCAGAAGCCGTCGCAGCCGACGACGTACTCGCACTCCAGGACGTCCTCGCGGCCCTCGTGCCGGAAGCGGACGCGCGGGGCGTCGGTGCCGGCGTCCTCCACGGCCAGCGCCTCCGCCTCGAACAGCAGCGGGCCGCCCTCCTGGAGCTGGAGGGCGATGAGGTCCTTGCAGACCTCGGTCTGGGCGTAGACCATCACGGACCGGCCACCGGTGAGGGCGGGGAAGTCGACGCGGTGCCGGCGGCGGTCGAAGCGCAGTTCGATGCCGTCGTGGCGCAGGCCCTCGCGGTCCATGCGCTCCCCGGCGCCGGCCGCGCGCAGTACGTCGGCCGTGCCCTGCTCCAGGATCCCGGCCCGCTGCCTCCGTTCGACGTAGGCACGGTCGCGGCTCTCCAGGACGACCGAGTCGATGCCCGCGTTGTGGAGCAGCCGGGCGAGGAGGAGGCCGGCGGGGCCGGCTCCGATGATGCCGACGGTGGTGCGCATCGGGCACCTTCTCTCTCAGGTTCATGGAGGCTTGTTCGTGTGGTGAAAATTATTTCACTACTGTCGGATGTGAGTTTCCGACGGCATGCGCCCGCTGTCAACGGGCATGCCGTGAAGTCTTCAATGAACCATGCAGGAGTCGGAAGGTGCCCGGAGCCGGACTCGAACCGGCACGCCCGCGAAGGGGCAGCGAGGTTTAAGCTCGCCGTGTCTGCATTCCACCATCCGGGCAGGCCATGGGCTCCGCGTCGAGGTTCCGAGACTATCGGGACGGATCCCCCGAACAGCGGAAGCACGGACCGATGTTGTCTTATTTTATTGACGTCTGAGGGTGCATCAGCACACGGAACGCGCCATCCGCACTTGCCAATAGCCTTCCGTGCGGCGGTGGGCGCCGCATACGGAATGACGGAATTTCACCGCCTGAACGAGGGCACTCCACCTGTTCTCGACATCCGGACCTCTCAGGCTCCCGACACCGGGGCCACTCAGGGACGTTCGTCATCCCCAGGTATGACACTCCCCCTCGCGGTCAGACCGAAGTCGGCCCTCGGAACGGGAACTACGGGTGACTACACGGCGGCGGGGGACCCGGACGATGGATCACATCCCCCTGACCGCATCACCGTCCGACAGGAGTGCCATCCCGTGACCACCGCTTCCCTCGCCGACCGGGCCACCACCGTGGCCGCGCGCGCCACGGATCTCTCGAAGATCTACGGGCAGGGTGAGACCCAGGTGGTCGCCCTGGACCGGGTCTCCGCCGACTTCAGGCAGGCCGAGTTCACCGCGATCATGGGCCCCTCGGGCTCCGGCAAGTCGACCCTGATGCACTGTGTGGCCGGTCTCGACTCCTTCTCCTCCGGGTCGGTGCGCATCGGCGACACCGAGCTCGGCTCCCTGAAGGACAAGCAGCTGACCAAGCTGCGCCGGGACAAGATCGGCTTCATCTTCCAGGCGTTCAACCTGCTGCCGACCCTGACGGCCCTGGAGAACATCACCCTCCCGATGGACATCGCGGGCCGCAAGCCGGACAAGCAGTGGCTGGACTCCGTCATCCGGATGGTCGGCCTGGCGGACCGGCTGGGCCACCGGCCCTCGCAACTGTCGGGCGGTCAGCAGCAGCGCGTCGCCGTGGCGCGGGCGCTGGCCTCCAAGCCCGAGATCATCTTCGGTGACGAGCCCACCGGAAACCTCGACTCGCGCTCCGGCGCCGAGGTGCTGGGCTTCCTGCGCAACTCCGTGCGGGAGCTGGGCCAGACGGTGGTGATGGTGACGCACGACCCGGTCGCCGCGGCCTACGCGGACCGGGTCGTCTTCCTCGCGGACGGCCGGATCGTGGACGAGATGCACGGCCCGACGGCCGACTCGGTGCTCGACCGGATGAAGGCGTTCGACGCCAAGGGCCGCACCAGCTGATCCCCCGTCAGGACCGACAGGACTGAGAAGAAGAACCCATGTTCCGTACCGCCTTGCGCAATGTGCTCGCGCACAAGGCCCGGCTCCTGATGACCGTCCTCGCCGTGATGCTCGGCGTGGCCTTCGTGTCGGGGACCCTGGTCTTCACCAACACCATCTCCGACGCCTTCCAGAAGAGCTCCGCCAAGGGCTTCGACCGGGTCGACGTCGCCGTGACCTCGGACTACCAGGAATCCGAGGGCGACCGGGTCGGCAAGGTCCACGACCTGGACCGGGCCGTGCTCGACAAGAGCGAGCGGGTTCCCGGTGCCGCGTCCGCCATCGGGGTCGTGCAGGGCTTCACCGCCATCGCCGACAAGGACGGCAAGCTGATCGGCCAGGGCTTCCAGTCGCAGGGCGGCAACTACTGGGGGGACAAGGACCCCCGCTACCCCCTGACGAGCGGACAGGCGCCCAAGGGCCCGGGCGAGATCCTCATCGACTCCGAGACGGCCAAGCGCGCCGGGTACGAGGTCGGCGACACCGTACGCATGTCGGTCGACGGGCCGGTCCTGACCCCGAAGATCGCCGGCATCTTCACCACCGACGACGGCAATGTCGCGGCCGGCGGCTCCCTGACCCTGTTCGACACGGCGACCGCGCAGAAGCAGTTCGGCAAGGCGGGCGTCTACGACCAGATCGACGTCACGGCGAAGCCGGGCGTCTCGCAGACCGCGCTCAAGGCGGAGCTGGACAAGGCGCTGCCCGAGGGCACCGTCCAGACCACCACCGGCAAGCAGCTCGCCGACGACCAGGCCGAGACCATCTCCCAGTCGATGAGCGGCATGCAGACGGCCCTGCTGGTCTTCGCCGGCATCGCCCTGTTCGTCGGCACCTTCATCATCGCCAACACCTTCACCATGCTGGTCGCCCAGCGCACCAAGGAGCTGGCGCTGATGCGGGCGGTCGGTGCCTCGCGCCGACAGGTGACGCGGTCGGTGCTGATCGAGGCGTTCGTGGTCGGGGCGGTCGCCGCCGTGACCGGTCTGGTCGCGGGCATCGGCATCGGGGCCGGAATGCGCTCCCTGATGGGTTCGTTCGGCGCGACCGTGCCCGACGGCCCGCTGGTCATCGAGCCGGCCACGATCGCCGTCGCGTTCGCCGTCGGCATCCTGGTGACCATGCTGGCGGCGTGGCTGCCGGGGCGCCGGGCCGCGAAGATCCCGCCGGTCGCGGCCATGAGCAGCGTCCACGCCACGGCCACGACCAAGTCGCTGGTGCTGCGCAACACGCTGGGCACCCTGTTCTCGGCCGCGGGCGTCGCGGTGGTCCTGATGGCCACGACCATGGACGGCTCGGACGGCCAGATGCCCATGGGCCTCGGCGCGGTGCTGCTGATCATCGGCGTGTTCATCCTGACCCCGCTGCTGTCCCGGCCGCTGATCGCCGCCGCGGCGCCGGTGCTGCGCGCCTTCGGTGTCTCCGGCAAGCTGGCCCGGCAGAACTCGGTGCGCAACCCGCGCCGTACGGCGGCCACCGCCTCGGCGCTGATGATCGGCCTGACCCTGATCACCGGTATGACGGTGACGGCGGGCAGCCTCCAGCAGGCCATCGACAAGATGGCGGCGTCCGCGATCAAGGCGGACTACGTGGTGTCCATGGCGAACGGCAACCCGCTCTCCCCGGACGTCGAGAAGAAGCTGCAGCAGACCGCCGGCGTCACCGCCACCAGCGCGATGACCAACGCCGTCGCCCGCGTCGACGGCAAGACCGACGAGTATCTGACCGGCGTCAACGGCGCCGCGATCGGCGAGCTGGCCGGCCCGAAGGTCGACGACGGCACCTTCAAGGTCGGCGGCTCCCAGGTCGTCGTGGACAGCACGACCGCCGAGGCGAACCACTGGAAGGCCGGTTCGAGCTTCAGCGTCGCCTTCGAGGACGGCAAGAAGCAGCGGTTCACCGTCGCCGGGACCTACGAGAGCAACGAGTACCTCAGCGGCATCCTGCTCGACCAGTCGGCGCTCGCGCCGCACACGTCCGACCCGTACGTCATGAAGGTCATGGCGAAGACCTCCGGCGGCCCGTCCGGCGCGGCCCAGGACAAGCTGGAGAAGGCCCTCGACAACAACCCGGCGATCAAGGTCCAGGACAAGCAGGACATCTCCAACGAGATCGCGAAGATGTTCACGCTGATGCTGAACATGCTCTACGGACTGCTCGCCATGGCCGTGATCGTGGCGGTCCTCGGGGTCATCAACACCCTGGCCATGTCGGTCTTCGAACGCTCCCAGGAGATCGGCATGCTCCGGGCGATCGGCCTGGACCGCAAGGGCATCAAGCGGATGGTCCGCATGGAGTCCCTGGTGATCTCGCTGTTCGGCGGGGTGCTGGGCATCGGCCTGGGCGTGTTCTTCGGCTGGGCGGCCGGTGAGCTGCTGGCCTCCAAGATGCCGACCTACGCGCTGGTCCTGCCCTGGGCGCGGATGGGTGTCTTCCTGCTGCTGGCCGCCACGGTGGGTGTCCTCGCGGCGCTGTGGCCGGCCCGGCGCGCGGCCCGGCTGAACATGCTGGAAGCGATCAAGGCGGAGTAGCGAGCACGGCGAAGGCGCGCAGGCCCCCTTTCCCACCCGTGGGAGAGGGGGCCTTCGCCGTGTCAGTTCCAGGTGCGGGCGCGCAGGGGCATGCCCGACTCCCCGGATTCGGGGGCCCGCACGGCCAGGACCTGGTTCACGCCGATGCGGTTGCGCTCGAAGGCGACCGCGCAGGCGGCCATGTACAGGCGCCAGACGCGGGCGCGGCCGGGGCCGGTGAGCCGGACGGCACGCTTCCAGTCGGCCTCCAGGCGCGTGACCCACCGGCGCAGCGTGAGGGCGTAGTGCTCGCGGATCGACTCGACGTCGCGCACCTCGAACCCGGCGCGCTCCAGCTGGGTGACGGTGACGCCGATGGGCTGGAGCTCGCCGCCGGGGAAGACATAGGAGTCGATGAACGCGTCGACCTCGTACGTCGTCTCGTCCCGCTGCGGGCGGCGGGCGATCTGGTGGTTCAGGAGCCGTCCGCCGGGCTTGAGCAGGTCGTACAGGCCGTCGGCGTACTCCAGGTACCGGTCGGCGCCGACGTGTTCGGCCATGCCGATGGAGGAGATCGCGTCGTACGGCCCGTCGCGGACGTCGCGGTAGTCCTGTACGCGGATCTCGATCCGGTCGGTGAGGCCCTCGTCGGCGACGCGCTTGCGGGCGTAGGCGGCCTGCTCCTGCGAGAGCGTGACGCCGACGACGCTCACGCCGTGCTCGCGGGCGGCGTGGATGGCCATGGAGCCCCAGCCGCAGCCGACGTCGAGCAGCCGCTGACCGGGTCTCAGGCCGAGCTTGCGGCAGACGAGTTCGAGCTTGTCGTGCTGGGCCTTTTCGAGGGTGGCGTCCGGGCTGTCGGGGCTGTCCCAGTAGGCGCAGGAGTACACCATGGACGGGCCGAGGACGATCTCGTAGAAGTCGTTGCCGACGTCGTAGTGGTGGCTGATGGCGCGTCTGTCGCTGCGCTTGGTGTGCAGGTGGCGGCGGGGGGCCCGGGCCTCCTCGGGAGGCGGGGCGGGCGGCAGCGGGGACCCGGCGAGCCTGACGAGGCCCCGGACCGCGGAGCGGACCTCGGGGTCGCGCAGGGCCTGGGTGAGGGTGCGGGCGTCCTCGCCGCGCTCCCAGATGTCTCCGGCGAGCAGGTCGAGGGTGGTGTAGAGGTCGCCCTCGATGTCCAGGTCGCCCGCCACCCAGGCGCGGGCCAGACCCAGTTCGCCCGGCTTCCACAGCAGGCGGCGCAGGGCTCGGCGGTGGTGTACGACCAAGGTGGGCGCGCCCGGCGGGCCCGCCTGCGAACCGTCCCAGGCGCGGATGCGCACGGGGGGTGGTGCTCCCAGCAACTGTGCGAAGAGGCCCTGCAGCCGCAGCGCGGCGTCTGCCATGGTGTACACCTCCGTGACGGGGAATCCCGGAATGTCCGACACCACGTAAACACCTGCGGGGCCTCACCGCAGTCCCCGGCACGCGTCATCTCTGAGCAAAACCGCCACTTCGCCCACCCGGCGGGTGAGTTCCGTACAACGCCGAAGGACCTCCCGCACCACGGATGGCGGGAGGTCCTTCGTCAGACGGGCGACCGGGGGAGGGTCAGGAGGCCTTGGCCTTCTCCTCGGTCTTCTCCTTCGGCGCGGCGGCGACCGGGGCCGGCTTGGCGGCCTCGTAGAACTCCTCGCGCGGCGTCTCCATCGCTCCGAGGGAGACGACCTCGCGCTTGAGGAACATCGCCAGGGTCCAGTCGGCGAAGACGCGGATCTTGCGGTTCCAGGTCGGCATCGCCAGACCGTGGTAGCCGCGGTGCATGTACCAGGCGAGACGGCCCTTGAGTTTGATCTTCATCTTGCCCATGACGATCATCGCGACGCCCTTGTGGAGGCCGAGACCGGCCACCGCGCCCTTGTTGGCGTGGGCGTAGTCCTTCTGCGGGAAGCCCCGCATGCCGGAGACCACGTTGTCGCCGAGGACCCGGGCCTGGCGCAGCGCGTGCTGGGCGTTCGGCGGGCACCAGGCGTTCTCGTTGCCCGCCTTGCGGCCGACGAGGTCCGGGACCTGGGCGTTGTCGCCGGCGGCCCAGATGTAGTCGGTGCCCTTGACCTGGAGCGTCGGCTCGCAGTCGACGTGACCGCGGGGGCCCAGCGGCAGGCCGTAGCGGGACAGGGCCGGGTTGGGCTTGACGCCGGCGGTCCAGACGATGGTGCTGGAGTCGACCTCGAGGCCGTTCTTCAGCACGACGTGGCCGTCGACGCAGGAGTCCATGGAGGTGGACAGGTAGACCTCGACGCCGCGGCCCTCGAGGTGCTCCTTGCCGTACTTGCCGAGCTTGGGACCGACCTCGGGGAGGATCTTGTCGGCGGCGTCGACCAGGATGAAGCGCATGTCCTCACGGGACACGTTCTTGTAGTACTTCGCGGCGTCGCGGGCCATGTCCTCGACCTCGCCGATGGTCTCCGCACCGGCGAAACCGCCGCCCACGAAGACGAAGGTGAGCGCCTTGCGGCGGATCTCCTCGTCGGTGGTGGAGTCGGCCTTGTCGAGCTGCTCGAGGACGTGGTTGCGCAGGCCGATGGCCTCCTCGACGCCCTTCATGCCGATGCCCTGCTCGGCGAGGCCGGGGATCGGGAAGGTGCGGGAGACCGCGCCGAGCGCGATCACCAGGTAGTCGAAGGGCAGCTCGTAGGCCTCGCCGACCAGCGGGGAGACCGTGGCGACCTTGCGGTCCTGGTCGATGGTGGTGACCCGGCCGGTGAGAACCTCCGCCTTGGGCAGCACGCGTCGCAGCGGGACGACGACGTGGCGCGGGGAGATGTTGCCGGCGGCGGCTTCGGGGAGGAAGGGCTGGTAGGTCATGTACGACCGGGGGTCGACGACAGTGACGGTCGCCTCTCCGTAGCGCATCTTCTTCTGGATGCGCCGAGCTGCGTACAGGCCTACGTACCCACCGCCTACTACGAGGATCCTGGGACGCTCCGTGGTGCTCATGCCATCGAGTATCCACCCGCCTCAGGGGGGTGGCTCGTGCGCCCCTTCACAAGCTCGGGCAGGGGGTGTGTTATCCTCCGCGGCTCGCGTGATCCATGTCATGGTGACAACCGGGATCCTTTGTGCACCCCGGACCGTTGTCAATGCCGCGTGAGCTGCCTCTCTGGGCGGAAAGAGCCTCCGTGAGGCCACCCCGGAGTCCCGCTCCGGGCTCCTTCCCCGGCACCCCCATACCATGCTTCTGAACACGTTCAAAGACACCTGAGGGCCCCGGATGGGTCAACGGGGCCCTTCTTGTCGCCCTCGCGGGCCGAATTCCTTGTGAAGAACTTCACGAACTTTTCCGACGAGCTGTCGCCGGGGGGTCCGTACGAGCCCCCCGGACGCGCTCAAACGTGATCCATGCCTGCTCAGAAGCGGCCTACGCCACCGACCACGCGATGCCGTCGAGGATGTCGTGCTCGCTCACGACGACCTCCTCGGCGCCGATCCGCTCCATGATCGACAGCAGTACGAGGGCCCCCGCCGCGATCACGTCGACCCGGCCCGGATGCATGGAGGGGACGGCCGCGCGCTCGGCGTGGGTGGAGCGCAGCAGCCACTCGGTGATCTCGCGGACCCGGTCGTGGGAGACGCGGGAGTGGTGGATGGCGGCCGGGTCGTACTCGGGCAGCTCCTGCGCGATCGCCGACACGGTCGTCACGGACCCGGCGAGGCCCACCAGCGTGCGGGCCTCCCGCAGCGGGACCGTCTCCTCGGCGAGGTCGAGGGCGGCCTCGATGTCGGCCCGCATCGCCGCGATCTGCTCCTCGGACGGCGGGTCGCTCACCACGCCGTCCCTGACCAGGTGACGCTCGGTCATCCGGACGCAGCCGATGTCCACCGAGCGGGCCGCCCGGACATGGTCGTCGCCGACGACGAACTCGGTCGAGCCGCCGCCGATGTCCACGACGAGGTAGGGCTCAGGGAGGTGGTCTCCCCCGGCGAGTTCCTTGGTGGCGCCGGTGAAGGAGAACTCGGCCTCCTGGTCCCCGGAGATCACCTCGGGCTCGACGCCCAGGATGTCCAGCACGCCGCGCACGAACTCGTCGCGGTTCTCGGCGTCCCGGGAGGCGGAGGTCGCCACGAACCGCAGCCGCTCCGCCCCGTGCTCCTTGATGATCCCGGCGTACTCGCGGCACGCCGCGAAGGTCCGCTGCAGCGCCTCGGGGGCGAGCCGGCCGGTGCGGTCGACGCCCTGCCCGAGCCGCACGATCGTCATACGGCGGTCCAGGTCGACCAGGTCACCGGTGGCGGGGTCGGCGTCCGCGACCAGGAGCCGGATGGAGTTCGTACCGCAGTCCACGGCGGCGACCCGGGTCACTGCGCGGCCTCCTCGGCGTTCGTCACGCACGGGCCCTTGCGCCACCACTCCGGCAGCATCTCGATGGCCTCGTCGCCGAGCGGGTTCACGCCGGGCCCCGCGGCCAGCGAGTGGCCCACGAGCACGTGCAGGCACTTCACCCGGTCCGGCATGCCGCCCGCGCTCGGGAAGTTCTTCAGCTCCTCGATCTCGTCGCGCCGCCGGATGTAGTCCTCGTGCGCCGCCCGGTACGCCGCCGCCAGCTCGGGGTCCGAGGCCAGCCGCTCGGTCATCTCCTTCATCACGCCGTTCGCCTCCAGCGTGCCGATGGCCGAGGCGGCGCGCGGGCACGTCAGGTAGTACAGCGTCGGGAACGGCGTCCCGTCCGGCAGCCGAGGTGCCGTCTCGACGACGTCGGGCTGGCCGCACGGGCACCGGTGCGCGATCGCGCGCAGACCGCGCGGGGGCCGCCCGAGCTGCTGCTTGAAGGCCTCGACGTCCGCGTCGGTGGGCTCGGTGCGCGGGGTGGTCGGCGGGGGCGTTTCCATGGCTGTCTTCAGGCTGTCTTTCTTTGAGTCAGATATGAGTCGGACGACCGGCTGGGTCTTCGGGGTCATCGGTCGGAGGCGTCGGACTTGTCGACGCCGTCCCACACATTGGCGTACCAGGGGCGGTCGGCCGTCCCGAGCACGGCGTGCGACTGCCGCGCCGCGTGCGGGTCGACGACGATGAATCCCGTCTCCCCCGGCATGACGTAGTGCAACCGCTGCCGGATCTGCTGTTCCGCGTACGCGTCGTCCTGCCAGCGCGCCTTCTGGTCGCGCAGCCGTTCGACGCGCTGTCGGGCCTGCTGCTGTTCGCGCTGGAGGTCGTCGATCTCGGCACGCTGGGAGACGTACTCCCGCATCGGGTAGGCGAGCGCCACGATCAGCGTGCACATCACCAGGGCGAGCAGCGCGGCCCGGCCGGTCAGCCGGGAGCGGCGCGCCTGGCGCCGGGTCTGGGAACGGTAGACCCGGGCCGCGGTCTGCTCACCGAGCAGCCGGATCCTGGTCGCGGTGGAGAAACGGTCCCGGTCCTTCACGGCCATGTCTCCCCGCTCTCCCGCTCCACCGTCCAACGCGCGTACGTCCCCGGACACGGTACGGGACCGAGTACGGGGACGTACGTACGACTGGCTCAGGCTTGACCCTTATCGGGTCGCCCGGGTCAGCCCTTGAAGCGCGGGAAGGCGCTGCGGCCGGCGTAGACCGCCGCGTCGTCGAGGATCTCCTCGATGCGCAGGAGCTGGTTGTACTTGGCGACGCGCTCGGAGCGGGCCGGGGCGCCGGTCTTGATCTGGCCGCAGTTGGTGGCGACGGCCAGGTCGGCGATGGTGACGTCCTCGGTCTCGCCGGAGCGGTGGGACATCATGCACTTGAAGCCGTTGCGCTGGGCCAGCTCGACGGCGTCCAGGGTCTCGGTCAGCGAGCCGATCTGGTTGACCTTGACCAGCAGGGCGTTGGCGGCGTTCTCGTCGATGCCGCGGGCCAGGCGCTCGGGGTTGGTGACGAACAGGTCGTCGCCGACGAGCTGGACCTTGTCACCGAGCTTCTCGGTGATGGTCTTCCAGCCGTCCCAGTCGTCCTCGAACAGCGGGTCCTCGATGGAGACGAGCGGGTACGCGTCGACGAGCTCGGCGTAGTACTCGGTCATCTCGGCGGCGGAGCGGGTCTTGCCCTCGAAGGTGTAGGCGCCGTCCTTGTAGAACTCGGACGCGGCCACGTCGAGGGCGAGGGCGATCTGCTCGCCGGGGGTGTAGCCGGCCTCCTTGATCGCCTCGAGGATGAGGTCGAGGGCCTCGCGGTTGGAGCCGAGGTTCGGGGCGAAGCCGCCCTCGTCGCCGAGGCCGGTGGCCAGGCCCTTGCTCTTCAGGACCTTCTTCAGGGTGTGGTAGACCTCGGCGCCCCAGCGCAGCGCCTCGGAGAAGGACTCCGCGCCGATCGGCGCGATCATGAACTCCTGGATGTCCACGTTGGAGTCGGCGTGCGAGCCGCCGTTCAGGATGTTCATCATCGGCACCGGCAGCAGGTGCGCGTTCGGGCCGCCCAGGTAGCGGAACAGCGGCAGGTCGCTGGCCTCGGAGGCGGCGTGGGCGACGGCGAGGGAGACGCCGAGGATGGCGTTGGCGCCGAGGGAGCCCTTGTTGTCGGTGGCGTCCAGGTCGAACATGGCCTGGTCGATCAGGCGCTGCTCGGTGGCGTCGTAGCCGACGAGCTCCGGGCCGATCTGCTCGATGACCGCGAGGACGGCCTTCTCCACACCCTTGCCGAGGTAGCGGTTCGAGTCGCCGTCACGCAGCTCGATGGCCTCGAAGGCGCCCGTGGAGGCGCCGGACGGGACGGCGGCACGACCGGTGCTGCCGTCGTCGAGGCCGACCTCGACCTCGACCGTGGGGTTGCCTCGGGAGTCCAGGATTTCCCGGGCTACGACGACGTCGATGGACGGCACGAGCATCTCCTTCTTATGTGACGCGGGTACGCGGGTCACGTGGACCCGGCGAGGTGCGGGCCGTGGTGGCTCGCGACATGAGCCTAACCGGCTCGGGCCGATCGGCCACCGGGTCGCCCACCCCATGGACAGAACCGAGAGTAAATTGTTTCCGAACGGAACAAAGCCGGGACGCAAAGACCGGCAGAAAAAACCCCGCCCCGGCGCGCGTACGGGGGGAACACGCACCGGGGCGGGGAGCCCATGAGAGCCGCTGCTTACTTCAGGTGCAGCTGCTGGCCCGGGTAGATGAGGTTGGCGTCCTCGACGATGTCCTTGTTCAGCTGGAACAGCTTCTCCCAGCCGCCCTCGACCTTCTCGTCCGCCGCGATCGAGCTCAGGGTGTCACCCTTGGTCACCTTGTACTCGCCGTCGCCCTTCTTGACCTTCTTGCCGGTCGGGGTGGTGACGGTCTTCTTGGCGGCCGGGCGCTCGTCGGAGCGGGAGGCCGGCTGCTGCTGGGTCTCGCGGGACTCGGTGCTCTGCTGGCTCTGCTCGCTCTGCTGCGAGGAGCTGCCGGAGTCGTCCGAGGAGGAGGAGCCGCCGCTGGCGTTCGACAGGCCCTTGCCGCAGACCGGCCAGGCGCCCTTGCCCTGGCCCGCGAGGACCTTCTCGCCGATCTCGATCTGCTGCTCCTTGGTGGCCTGGTCGGCGGTGGCGGCGTACTTGGTGCCGCCGTAGCCGGACCAGGTGGAGGCGGAGAACTGCAGACCGCCGTAGTAGCCGTTGCCGGTGTTGATGGACCAGTTGCCGCCGGCCTCGCACTGGGCGACGGCGTCCCACTCGGAGGCGGTGGCGGCGGAAGCGCCACCGGCCGCCATCAGCGGGGCGGCGACAGCGGCACCGGTGACACCGGCGACGGCGATGGCACGGCTGGCCTTGGACGGACGACGGTGCTTGCCCTTGCTGGAAAACAGCATGGAAGGATCCCCTCACCGACGCCTGCGAGGTGAGCTGTCGGGTTCGGGCCGGTTGAGTTGCCCGGCCGCGCCCCTCCCGGGACACGGCTTCACCCCAAGCCCTTCCGGCGCAACTGGCCGGTCGGGCACCTACCTTGGGTCCCCCGCTCCTGCCTACGGCGCTTGACGCGACGACTGTTCCCGTACGGCCGCTGGCAGGATTCGGCGTTGCGGCAGCCGGGGCTCGTGGTGACGAGCGGTCCCGACCGTAGCCACGCGATCCGCCGAATTTCAAAGACGATCAGGGCTTCTGAGATCTATCTCTCACGGGCATCAAACGGGACATCAGCCGCGAAACATGACGCGAACTCGCGCTGTTTCGGGGCGACTTCCGCCCCCGTTTCCGCACTGCCCGAACCGCTACTTCTCGTCCGCTTCGCCCTCGACCGTGAGCTTCTGACCGGGGCGGATGAGGTCCGGGTCGGTACCGACGGCCTTCTTGTTGCCGTCGTAGAGCTCGTGCCATCCGCCGCTGATGCCAAGGGAGTCGGCGATGGACCAGAGGGTGTCGCCGATCCCCACGATGTAGGCACCTACGGACGAGTCGTCGGAGCCCTCGTCGCCGCGGTCGTCGCGCGAGGCGTGACGGCCCGCGGACTCGTCCGTACGGCCGTTCTCGGGCGCGTGGGCCTCGTCGGCGCTGGGGCCGCGGTGACGGCCGGAGCCGGAGTCGGTCTCGGCGGACGCCGAAGAGTCGCCGTCCTGCCGCGACTTGTCGGACTTGTCACCCTCGGGCGTGGCCGACGGGGAGCTGCTGGGCTCCTGGTCCTGGGAGGCGGACTCCTCGGAGTCGGGCGACTTGTCGGACTTGGTGGATTCGTCCTTCGAGGTCGACGACTCGTCAGAGGACGGCGAGTCGGACGATGAAGGGGACGATCCGAGAGAGTCGAGCAATCCGGACGAATCCGACGAGCCGGACGAGTCGGAGGAGTCATCCGAGTCGGACGACTCCTTGTCCTGCTCGAGGCCGGAGAGCAGCCCGCAGGTGCGCCAGGCGCCGACTCCCTGGTCGGCGAGGATTCTCTCGGCCACGGCTATCTGCTGGGAACGACTGGCCAGGTCGGCGCTCGGGGCGTAGCCGAGGCCGCCGTGGTTCTCCCAGTCCTCCTGCGACAACTGCAGGCCGCCGAAGTATCCGTTGCCACTGTTCTCGCTCCAGGCGCCGCCGCTCTCGCAGTCCGCGACCCGGTCCCAGGTCGTGCCGTCGGCCGCGCTGGCGCCGGTGGCTCCGAGGAGCGGGATCGCGATGGCGGAGCCGGTCACTCCGGCCGCGACGAGGAGGGCCGGAGCCTGGCGGGGGCGACGGTGCCGACCGTTCCCGGAGAGCATACGGAGACCTTTCGCAAGACAGCAGAGACCGGCGCGGCGGAGGGATTTCCCAGGCCGCGCCGATGATGGGTGAACGTATAGGCAGACGATCACTTGTCACAAGTTAATGCCGCGTAGATCACGTGAAGATCACAGGTCTGACGGTGTGTCACCTTTGGGCGGGCGTGGACTCCACCGGCGCGGGCGTGAACTCCACCGGCAGCGTCCGCAGCCCGCGCATGATCAGGCCGCCGCGCCACCTCAGCTCGGCCGGGTCGGCCGCGAGCCTCAGGTCCGGGAGGCGGGTGAGGAGCGTGGCGAGGGCGGTCTGGCCCTCCAGGCGGGCGAGCGGGGCGCCGAGGCAGTAGTGGATGCCGTGGCCGTATCCGAGGTGCTGGTTGTCGCGGCGGGAGAGGTCGAGCACGTCCGGATCGGCGAACCGCTCCGGGTCCCGGTCGGCGGCGGCCAGGACGACGAGGACCGGGTCGCCGGCCTCGATGTGCTGCCCGCCGATGGTGAGCGGCTGGGTGGCGAAGCGCCAGGTGGCGAGCTCGACGGGGCCGTCGAAGCGCAGCAGTTCCTCGACGCCGGTCTCCAGGAGGCCGGTCTCTCCGGCGGCGAGGGACGCCTGGAGCCGGGCACGCTGCTCGGGGTGGGTGAGCAGGGCGTAGGTACCGTTGCCGATCAGGTTCACGGTTGTCTCGAAACCGGCGAACAGCAGGATGAAGGCCATGGCGGCGGCCTCGTTCTCGGTGAGGTGCTCGCCGTGGTCGGAGGCGCGGATGAGACCCGAGATGAGGTCCTCGCCGGGGGTGGGTTCGGCGGGGAGCGCCTCCCGCTTGCGGTGGATGAGGTCGGCGAGGTAGCCGCGCATCTTCTTCACGGACCGCGCCACGCCGCCCCGGGGCCCGCCCTGGTGACGGATCATCATGCCCGCCCAGTCCCGGAAGTCGTCCTGGTCCTCGCGGGGGACGCCGAGCAGGTCGCAGATGGCGTAGATGGGGAGCGGGAAGGCGAACTCGTGGATCAGGTCGGCGGACCCCTGCTGCGCGAACCCGTCGATGAGACCGTCGGTGAGCTCCTGCACCCGCTGCTCGAACTCGGCGACCCGGCGGGGCGTGAACGCCTTGGACACGAGCCGCCGCAGCCGGGTGTGGTCCGGCGGATCGATGTTGAGCAGATGCGTCATCAACTCGGCCTTGCGCTCACCGGGGATACCCGTCTTGCCCTTGGCGTGGGCGGGTTCGTGGTGATGCGCCGGGTTCTTGGAGAGCCGGTTGTCGGCGAGGGTCTGCTTGGCATCGGCGTACCGCGTGACCAGCCAGGCCTCCACACCGCTGGGCAGCTTGGTCCGGTGCACGGGGGCGTGCTCGCGGAGCCAGGCGTAGGCGGGGTAGGGGTCGGTGGCGAACTCCCACGAGAACAGTTCGGGCACCCCGGGCACTTCATGTCGCATGCCATGACCCTACGCAGCGATCGGAGCACCTCACGGCCGCTGCCCTCAGCCCTCGGTCTTCCTGATCGCGTCCCGGTAGGCGCGGGCCGCCGCTCTCAGGGCCGCCTCCGGGTCCACGCCCTCCGATTCGGCGCGGACCGCCAGGGCCAGGAGGTCGTAGCCGATGCCTTCGACGGGCGGAAGCGGTATGTCCAGGTTCGCTGTGCGGGCCCGGGAGGCCAGCTTGGCGGCGAGGGCCAGACCGGGCTGGCCTAGGGGGATGCCCTCGGTGACGGAGGTGCGCTGCTTCTCGACCGCCTTGGTGCGCAGCCAGTGCTCCTTGACCTCCTCTGGGGTGGTGGCCGTCTCGTCGCCGAAGACATGCGGGTGGCGGTGGATCAGCTTGGCGACGATGCCGCCGGCGACGTCGTCGATGGAGAACGGGGTCTCCAGATCCTCCTCGGCGATGCGGGCGTGGAAGACGACCTGGAGGAGGACGTCACCGAGCTCCTCGCGCAGTTCGTCGCGGTCGCCCTCCTCGATCGCCTCGACGAGTTCGTACGCCTCCTCGATGCCGTACTTGGCCAGGCCCTTGTGGGTCTGCCGGGACGACCAGGGGCACTCGGCACGGATGCGGTCCATGACCTGGACGAGGTCGAGGAGGCGGGCGCCCGGCAGGTCGTAGGAGGCGGGGAGCAGCTCCAGCTCCGGCATGTCGACGCGGCCGGTGCCGGCCAGGCGGGCCAGGCCGTCCGTGAGGACCGGCTCGCCCTCGCCGGTCGCCACGACGACCACCGTGCGGCCCCCGGCGCAGGTGTCGACCAGCTCCTGGGCGGCCGGGGAGGCCTCGTCGACGGCTATCCCCGCCTCGCGCAGATAGGGCAGCTGCGGGTGGGTGCCGTCCGCGCACAGCACCTGGTCGGCCGCGTGCAGTGCCTGCCAGGCGGGCCAGGAGAGCAGGCCGGGGGCGACGCGGTGGCTGGTGGTGAGCAGGACGATGCGGCCGGGGGCGGCGTGTGTGCCGGGGGCGGCCTGCTCGGGTCGCGGGGTGGCTTCGGGGCTGTTGGCGTTCACGATTCGAAGCTATCCCACGTCGCCGACAGCCCCCGAAGTTATCCACAGGCCGCAGATCCTGCGGCGCCGGGATTGTCCACAGGCTCCGCGAGGGGCGGGGCCTACCTCCACAAGCCCGCGGAGGGGCGGGCCTACATGCCCTGCTGCGTCTGGGCCGCCGTCACGTCCCGCACCCACGGCGTCTTCGCGTCGGCGCGGCTGCTCTTCTGGACGTCCCAGGCGCCGTAGCGCGGGTTGAGGTCGACGTCCAGGTCCTTGGAGGCCTCGGACAGGGCCTTCCAGAACTCGGGACGGCTGGTGTCGGTGTTGAGTTTCTCGGCGAGCTTCTGGGCCTCGAGCTGGAGGCGGAGGTTCTCGTCCAGGCGCTCCGGCGGGATGCCGTACTGCTGGAGCCAGGTCGTCTCCAGCGCCTTGGCGCCGCCGGCCTGCTCCTCCAGGCCGGACCGCATCTCCTGGATCTCCCTGCGGGTGACGGTCACCCCGGCGTCCTCGGCGGCTCGGTGCAGCACCCGGTCGAGGACCATGGTGTGCAGGGTGTCGCGGGTGAGGGTGCCGGTCCGGGCGATGGCCTGCTGGTACTGGGCGTCGTTCCGCACGGTCGCCCGCTGGGCCGCGCGTACCTCGCCGACCCGCTCCTCCAGCTGGGAGACGGTGATCCGCTGCCCGCCGACCACGGCCGCGGCGCCGGGATGCGCGTCGTTTCCGCAGGCGGTGAGGAGGGGCGCCGCGGCGGCGATCGCGGCGGTGAGGACGAGCGCGGTGCGACGGCGGCGGTGCAAGGGAACCTCCCGAGGAGATTGTGCGACGGTGCACAAGGTCTTGCGTTGATCGATGTTAGGCAGTGGGCGGGCTCTGGCCAACCCATTCGACCAACGATTCACCAGGACTTCCGGCACCGCCGCGCCGCCCCGAGCCGGGTGAAGCGCGGGTGCTAACCGCGGACCTGCCCCAGCCACTGCAGCGTCCGGCGGATCTCCGTGCCCAGCGGGTGGCCCGGGCCGTGGGTGCGCTCCACGTCGTGCAGCAGCCGGGCGAGGGTGTCGTGGGCGGCGCCGCGGTCGCCGAGGGCGAGCAGGAGATGGCCGATGCGGCGGCGCACGTCGTGCGCGAGTTCGGGACCGCCGGCGGCGACGTACTGGTTCTCGTAGTAGGGCAGCACCGCCCGGTACTCGGCGAGCGCGGCGGCCGGTTCGCCCAGCTGTTCGAGGCACTGGGCGGCCTCGTAGCGGAAACGCAGGGACTGCGGGTCGGCCTGGCCGGCCTCGGCGGCACGTTCGTCGGCGAGGCGGCGCAGCTCGGGCAGGGCGCGCCGGTACTGGCCGTCGTCCAGGAGCGTGGCCGCGTACTGCTTGCGCAGGGTGCGGACGACCGGGGAGTGCTCGCCGTGCTGTTCGGCGGCGGCGGGCAGGGTCGCGCCGAGGATGTCGACGGCCTGGGTGATGCGGCCCTCGCCGAGGAGCCGTTTGACCTCGTCGACGGCGCGGGCGATGTCCGTCTTCCCGGGCGTCTCGGTGACGGGCGTGGCGGGCGCGGGCTGGGGCGCCGGGGTGCGCGCTCGGTCGGGCCAGGGGGCGTGCGGGCGCAGGAACGGGCGGGTGGGGTCGAGGGGTGCTCCGGTGGGCGTCCCGCGCGCGGGCAGGAGCAGCTCCAGATGCTCGTAGACCTCCTGCGCGGAGGCGGGCCGGTGCTGCGGGTCCTTGGCGAGGAGGCGCAGGACGAGGGCTTCCAGGGCTTCGGGGACCTCGGGGCGGGTACGGCGCACGGGCAGCGGGGGCTCGTAGAGGTGCCGGTGCAGTACGCCGAGGGCGGTGGAGCCGGAGAACGGGACGTCGCCGCTGAGCAGTTCGTGCAGGACCACGCCGAGGGCGTACAGGTCGGTGTACGGGCCGACCGCGCCGCCCATCGCCTGCTCGGGGGCCATGTAGGCGGGCGATCCTATGGGGGTGCCGGTGTGGGTGAGGCGGGTGGTGTCCGTGTCCATGACGGAGGCGATGCCCAGGTCGAGGACGGTGACCGTGCCGTCCTGCTTCACCATCACGTTGCGCGGCTTGAGGTCGCGGTGGACGATCGGCACGGCGTGCACAGCGCTGAGCACGGCGCACAGTTGCGCGGCGACCGCAACCGCCCACTGCCAGGGGTAAGGGTCGCGCTCGGCGAGATGGCCGGCGAGGTCGGCGCCGTCGATGTACTGCATGACGAGGAACAGCTCCTCGCCCTCACTGCCCGCGTCGTGCACCGTGACCAGGCCCGGGTGGTCGACCTGCGCGGTCACCCGGCACTCGCGCACAAAGCGGCGGCGCAGTTCCTCCGCGTCCTGCCCGGCCACCTTGTCGGGGCGCAGCAGCTTCACCGCCACCCGCCGGTCGAGGCGCTGGTCGTACGCCGTCCAGACCTGTCCCATGCCGCCCTGGCCGAGGAGCGTGGACAGCTCGTAGCGACCGGCGACGACACGTCCCGCCGCCGCGCTCATCTGCCGCCCTCGGTGGTGCCACCGGGGTGGCCTTCGCCCTCGTGCCGGCGCAGGTAGTCGCTGAGTTCGTCGAGTTCGGCGCGTACCTGGTCGATGCGGGCGGGGGCGGGGCGCTGCGGCGACGGCGGGCCGGGGTGCGGGGTGTCGCCGGCGACGGGTGGGTGCGGCGGCTGCTGGGGGACGGGCGTGGACGTGGGGGCGTAGGGCGGCGCGGGGTGCGGATAGCCGTACGGGGTGTGCGCCGCCGTCTGCGCGTGGGGCGACGGGTAGCCGGTGAACTGCCGCGGCTCGCTGTGGTGGCCGATGTCCACGATCAGGAACCAGATGGAGGCGCCCAGGCCGATCAGCAGCATCACGGCCAGCGCGATGTCGCTGCGGTAGTCGCCCTCCGGCAGGGTGCCGACCACCGCGAAGCACGCGATGGACAGCGGCAGACTCACCCAGGCCAGCGCCCAGTGAAGGCCCCGTCCGCGCAGGACGGCCACCCGGAACAGCGGTACGCAGGCCAGCACGCCGCACGTGAGGAATCCGGCCGCGGCGAACAGCACGCGCAGGGAGATGACCGTTGCCGCGCTACGGGGAGGCGGCGCCGCGCCGTGGCCGTACATGACTGCTCCTGGACCGGTGAGCCGATGGGGACGGATGTGCGAGTGACAGAGCCCGGATGGGAGTCCGAGCGTATAGCCCGACACGGACAACCCGTCACGGGTTGTACCGAACCGTTGTCGTGCTGATCACTTCGCGCCGCTCACCGCTGCTGCCCGGTCCTCACAAAGGGTGCCGCATCCACACGTTGGGCTCGACGTACACCGCGTAGCCGCGCGCGGGCTCGCAGCGCACCGGCACCAGGGCGCCGGGCACCTCGACGTCGCCCTCGGTGTCGAAGGGCAGCCCCGTCCAGCGGCGCCACTGCGTCAGGCCGGCGGACACCGTCATGGACGCGGGTGCCACGGAGTCGATGGTGGCGCCGGCCCGGGCGTGGACGCGCAGCCACGGGTCCTGGGGCAGGCCGTCGGGGCGTACACGGCGGGCGTACTCCTCGATGGGGGTGTGCGGTTCCAGGTGCTTGGCGTTGGGGCGGACCGGGGCGACCACCTCGCGGAAGCCGCGGGCCCGGGCGTTGTCGCGCATGGCCGAGAGCATCACCGTGGACAGGCCCCGGCCCTGGGCGTGCGGGGCGATGGAGACCGAGACCGCGCTGACGGTGTCGGGGCGGACACCGCGGCGCAGGTCGGAGAAGGCCCAGACGAGGACGGTGTCCCAGCCGCGGGCGGGCAGTTCGCCGCGGCCCTCGGCGTCGAGCGCGAAGGGCACGCTGTAGGCGTTCGCCACGATCTCGCCCCGCTCGTCCTCGGCGAACAGGACGTACTCAGGGAGTTCGGCGGCGATCCGCGGGAAGTGCGCGGCGCCCACGAGGTCCTGGATCACGAACTCCGGCCAGCTGTCGGCCATTCCGACGACCCGCTCCAGCATGTCCGGGCGATCGGCGAGGCTCGATATCTTCGGCTGCATGCGGTCACGTTAGGCGAGCTGGGGCACACCCGGTAACGAATTACCAGACGGGACCCGGTCCGACGGCTGGGGCGGCTGGGACGCCCCCTTGTCGCGTTCGCGCGCTATCGCGTGCGTACGAACCGCGCCCGCTCGTCGGCCGGGAGCAGCTCGGTCGCACAGCGCACCGTGATGCGCGGCAGGTCGGTCCGATGGCGTTCGAGGAACGCCACCAGCAGGGGCGCGTCGCGGCGGCCGATCTCGCGCAGCATCCAGCCGAGTGCCTTGTGGATCAGCGGTTCCGGATCCCGGCACAGCGCGCGCACCAGGTGGAGCGTCGGCTCGAAGCGCCCCTCGCGGATCAGCGCCAGCGTGGCCACCACGGCGATCCTGCGGTCCCACAGCCACGCCGAGGCGGCCAGCCGGTCCAGGATCTCCGGGGCGTTTGCCGGTCCGTCCACCAGCCAGGGCCCGAGCACGACATGCGCGGAGGCGTCCACCAGGTCCCAGTTGTCCACACCGCCGGTGTGCGCCAGATAGAAGTCGACGAGCACCGCGCGCTCGGCCCCGCGCGCCCTCCGCATCCGCTCGGCCAGGACGAGGAGTCCGGCGAGCCGCTCCTCGTGAACGCGGCTGCCCAGCAGCACCTCGACGTCGTCGAGCGCGAGGTCCCGGTGCGCACGGGCCAGCCGGCGCAGCACGGGCACGCGCACGCCGAGCAGTTCGTCGTCCTCCGAGGGACGGAGCACCCGCAGTTGCTGCACTCTGATCCCCGGCTCCACCACGCCCCGGAGCTCGGCCCGCATGGCGTCGAGCGAATCGGCCGTCATGACGAAGGACGCTAGCCCCTTCACCCTCCGCACTGCCGCAGCATCATCTCCTTGTCGGCGGCCGTCACGGGCAGGTCGTACTTCAGGGACACCTGGGCGAAGCGCACCGAGTAGGAGCAGCGGATCGTCTTGTTCGGGGGCAGCCAGGACGCCGGGCCGGAGTCGCCCTTCGAGCTGTTGGTCGGGCCGTCCACCGGGACGAGATTGAGCGGGTCGTTGGCGATGGACTCCCGCTTGTCCTTCGTCCAGCGCGCGGCGCCCATCTGCCAGTCGTACGACAGCGGCATGACGTGGTCGATCTGGACCGCGATCGCGCGGGACTTGGTCCACTCGATGACCTTCCCGGTGTACGGGTCGTCCAGCGTCAGCGCCATGACGACGCAGTCCGAGCCCGAGCGGAAACGGAGGTCCTCCCCGTCGCGCTTGAGGAGATCGTTCCGCGAGTCGCAGCCGTTGTGCGAGAAGGGGACGTCGCGCGGCGCCGAGTCCATCCAGGCGTAGCCGAACTTGTCCCGTTCGTATCCCGTCCTGGGGCCGCGCCCCTTCGTCGCCACCTTCTCGATCAAGGTGCGCGCCTTGGCCCGGTCCGCGGTGGAGGTGATCGCCGCGAGCCCCGGCTTGGTGCCGTCCGGGTTGTCCAGCGGGTTCACCGCCCGGCCGTCACCGTCGGCCGGGACACCGGAACCGGAGGGTCCGCCGCCGTCCGCGGGCGGGGCCAGGCCCTCGCAGCCGACCAGCGCCGAACCGGCGAACACCATCGCGACAGCCAGTGCCGCCCCGCCCCTCAGACGCGTCACCGTGCGCCCCTCCCCTGCTTGCCTGTGCCTGGTCCCACGGTAGCGAGGGAGAGGTCCAGACCACACCAGGCCTAAAGGGGCATTCCTCTCATGTCGCGCGTATCGTCGGTTCTGAGTCACCTCCTGAAGGAGTTCTGCATGGGCATCTTCGACAAGTTCAAGAGCCAGGCGCGGCACAAGGGCAAGCAAGGCTCGGACACCGCGGAACAGAAGGCCAACGAGAGGACCGGCGGCAAGTACGAGGACCAGGTCGAATCCGGGCAGCAGCGGATGGAGGGCTCGCTCGGCATGGACCAGGACCGCGACCGGCCCGACCAGCAGTAAGGCCTCTCAGCAACAAGGCCTCTCCTCCCTCAGAGGCCGTCCGGGGAGACGTGTACGCACCTCCCGCGGGCGGCTTCGGACGTTGCGGCGCTTGACCTTGACACCGGCGTCAGGGTCGGACGATGCCCGCATGGCATCCTCCGATCCGAAGAACTCGGCATCCCCAGATCCGAAAACCGCGAGAACCGTGCTCGTCACCGGCGCCGGCACCGGCATAGGCCGCGCCACCGCCCACGCGTTCGCCGACGAGGGCGCTCACGTCGTGGCGATCGGCCGCCGTGAGGCGCCCCTGGTCGAGACCGCCGCCCACGACCCGTCCCGCATCAGCCCGCTCGCCGCCGACATCACGGCCGACGACGGCCCGGAGACCATCGTCCGTACGGCGCTCGACCGGCACGGCCGTATCGACGTCCTGGTGAACAACGCGGGCATCGTCAGCACCCAGTCCCTGCGTACGTACACCCGCGAAGCCGTCGAGCCGCAGCTCGCGACGAACCTCCTCGCGCCCGTCCTGCTCACCCAGGCCGCGCTCCCGGCGCTGGAGGAGAGCCGCGGGGTGATCGTGAACGTGACGACAGCGGTGGGACAGCGCGGCTGGCCCGGCAACTCCCTCTACGCGGCCGGAAAGGCGGCCCTGGAGGTGCTCACCCGCAGCTGGGCTGTGGAACTCGCCCCGCTGGGGATCCGGGTCGCCGCCGTGGCCCCGGGCGCGATCGACACCCCGATCGGCGAGCACACCGGCCACACCCCCGAGCAGCGCGCCGCGATCCGCGCCTGGCAGCTCGCCCACACGCCGCTCGGCCGGGTCGGCCGCCCCGCGGAGGTGGCGTGGGCGATCGCCCGACTGGCCTCGCCGCAGGCCTCGTTCATCACCGGCGTGGTGCTTCCGGTGGACGGCGGCGCGCTCGTCACATGAGACTGACACGCACCATGAGACCGACACGCGGGGCGGAAGCCCGTATCCGGATCGGCGAACTCGCCGAGGCCACCGGCACGAGCCCGCGCGCCCTGCGCCACTACGAGCAGGCGGGCCTCATCACCTCCGAGCGCGCCGCCAACGGCTACCGCCTGTACGACGCCGCCGCGGCGGTCCGCGTCCGCAACATCCGGCAGCTGCTCGACGTAGGACTGACGCTCGACGACGTACGGGTGTTCCTGCCCTGCCTGGACGGCGACGTCATGGCCGGACCCGCCTCCGACCGGGCCGTGCGGACCGCCGCCGAGCGCCTCGCCGTACTGGACGCGCGGATCGCCGCCCAGGTCGCGGTGCGCGACCGGCTGGCGGCGGTCCTTCACACGCGGGGCGTCAGGACCCCAGCACCGACGTCAGGAACTCCCCGACCCACCCCAGCAACTCCCGCCCGACCAGCGGCTTCCCGCCGACCTTCGCGGTCTTCGGGCGCGGCACCAGCACCTGGTGCACCGCCGGCTTGATGACCGTCCCGGGATACAGCCGCTTGAGCCGGAGTTCCTGCGATTCGCGCAACTCCACGGGGGCGAAGCGGATGTTGGTGCCCTGGAGCACGATCTCGCCGACCCCGCACGCGCGCGCGAGCATCCGCAGACCGGAGACGAGCAGCAGGTTCTCCACCGGTTCGGGCAGCTTGCCGTAGCGGTCGACGAGTTCCTCTCGGACGGCCTTGACGTCCTCCTCCGTATTGGCGGAGGCGATGGCGCGGTACGCCTGGAGACGGAGCCGCTCGCCCGGCGCGTAGTCGTGCGGGACGTGCGCGTCGACGGGCAGCTCGATCTTGACCTCGAGCGGCGGCTCCTCCTCGATCCCGCCCGTCTCCAGCTGACGCCGGTAGTCGGCGACCGCCTCGCCCACCATCCGCACGTACAGGTCGAAGCCGACGCCCGCGATGTGGCCGGACTGCTCGCCGCCGAGGAGGTTGCCCGCGCCGCGGATCTCCAGGTCCTTCATCGCCACGTACATGCCCGCGCCCATCTCCGTGTGCTGCGCGATGGTCGCGAGCCGCTCGTGCGCGGTCTCGGTCAGCGGTTTCTCCGGCGGGTACAGGAAGTACGCGTACCCACGCTCGCGGCCTCGGCCCACCCGGCCGCGCAGCTGGTGCAGCTGCGAGAGCCCGAAGTTGTCGCCGCGCTCCACGATGAGCGTGTTCGCGTTGGAGATGTCGATGCCGGAC
Source organism: Streptomyces sp. NPDC057099 (assembly GCF_042671245.1). Lineage (NCBI taxonomy): Bacteria > Bacillati > Actinomycetota > Actinomycetes > Kitasatosporales > Streptomycetaceae > Streptomyces > Streptomyces sp. NPDC057099. The sequence goes on along the minus strand of NZ_JBHUTX010000015.1, from coordinate 115,750 downwards.
TCGACGATGGTCGTGGAGACGAGCACGTCGAACTTCTTCTCCCAGAAGTCGACGACGACCTGCTCCAGCGCCCCCTCCGACATCTGGCCGTGGGCGGTGGCGATGCGCGCCTCGGGGACGATCTCGCGCAGCCTGGCCGCGGCCCGGTCGATCGACTCGACCCGGTTGTGGATGTAGAAGACCTGGCCCTCGCGCAGCAGTTCACGGCGGATGGCGGCGCCGATCTGCCGCTCCTCGTAGGGGCCCACGAAGGTCAGCACCGGGTGCCGCTCCTCGGGCGGGGTGGTGATCGTCGACATCTCCCGGATGCCGGTGACCGCCATCTCCAGGGTCCTGGGGATCGGGGTCGCGGACATCGTCAGGACGTCGACGTTCGCCCGGAGCTTCTTCAGCTGCTCCTTGTGCTCGACGCCGAAGCGCTGCTCCTCGTCGACGATGACCAGGCCCAGGTCCTTGAACTTGGTCTCCGACGAGAACAGCCGGTGCGTGCCGATGACGATGTCCACCGAGCCCTCGCGCAGGCCCTCCAGGACCGCCTTGGCCTCGGTGTCGGTCTGGAAACGGGAGAGCGCCTTCACGCTGACCGGGAACTGCGCGTACCGCTCGCTGAACGTCCCGAAGTGCTGCTGCACCAGCAGGGTCGTGGGCACCAGGACGGCCACCTGCTTGCCGTCCTGGACGGCCTTGAAGGCGGCCCGGACCGCGATCTCGGTCTTGCCGTAGCCGACGTCGCCGCAGATCAGCCGGTCCATCGGGACCGTCTTCTCCATGTCGTCCTTGACCTCGGCGATGGTGGTGAGCTGGTCGGGCGTCTCCGCGTAGGGGAAGGCGTCCTCCAGCTCGCGCTGCCAGGGGGTGTCCGTCCCGAAGGCGTGCCCGGGGGCGGCCATGCGCGCGCTGTAGAGCTTGATGAGGTCGGCGGCGATCTCCTTGACGGCCTTCTTCGCGCGGGCCTTCGTCTTCGTCCAGTCGGCGCCGCCCAGGCGGTGCAGGGTGGGCGCCTCGCCGCCGACGTACTTGGTGATCTGCTCCAGCTGGTCGGTGGGAATGTAGAGCCGGTCGCCTGGCTGGCCGCGCTTGGCGGGCGCGTACTCGACGACCAGGTACTCGCGGGTCGCGCCCTGCACGGTGCGCTGCACCATCTCGATGTAGCGGCCCACGCCGTGCTGCTCGTGGACGATGTAGTCACCCGGCTCCAGGGTGAGCGGGTCGATGGTCTTGCGGCGGCGGGCCGGCATCCGGGCGCCCTCGCGGCCCGCGGCCCTCTGACCGGTCAGGTCGGTCTCGGTGAGCACCGCGAGGCCGAGGGCCGTGTCGACGAAGCCGTGTTCGATCGAGCCGCACGCCACGTGCACCAGGGACGGGGAGATCTCGGCGAGGTCGGCGTCGAGGCGGGCCGCGATGCCCTCGCCGCCCAGCACCTCGACCGTACGGGCCGCCGGGCCGTGCCCCTCGGTGACGAACACCGTGCGCCGGCCGTCGGCGAGCCAGCCCTTGGTGTCGGCGAGGGCCTTGGCGGTGTCGCCCCGGTAGGTCTCGGGGGCGTGCATGCCGAGCTTGAGGGTGTCCCCCGCCGCGTCAGCGGCAAATGTCTCCGTCAGCTCCTCGTCCGCGGCGAACGGCGACACCGACCACCACATCATGTCCAGCTCGCGGGCCCGGTCCCGGACGTCCGCGATGGACCACAGGGAAGCCGCGCCGACGTCGATGGGCGCCTCGCCGCCACCGGCGGTGGCCGCCCAGGACGCCTGCAGGAACTCCTGCGAGGTGGCCACCAGGTCCGACGCGCGCGTACGGACCCGCTCCGGGTCGCAGACGACGGCCATGGCGCCCTTGGGCAGCACGTCGAGCAGCAGCTCCATGTCGTCGACCAGGACCGGGGCGAGGGACTCCATGCCCTCGACCGCGATGCCCTCGGCGATCTTGCCGAGCAGCTCGCCCAGCTCGGGGTGCTGTTCGGCCAGGGCACGCGCCCGCTCGCGCACGTCCTCGGTGAGCAGCAGTTCACGGCACGGCGGCGCCCACAGGCCGTGCTCGGCGACTTCCAGGGAGCGCTGGTCGGCGACCTTGAAGTAGCGGATCTCCTCTACGTCGTCGCCCCAGAACTCGATGCGCAGGGGGTGTTCCTCGGTGGGCGGGAACACGTCGAGGATGCCGCCGCGCACGGCGAACTCGCCGCGCTTCTCGACCAGCTCCACGCGCGCGTACGCGGCGGCCGCGAGGGCGTCGACGATCTCTTCCAGGTCGACGGTCTGCCCCGGGCTCAGGGAGACCGGCTCCAGGTCACCGAGGCCCTTGACCTGCGGCTGGAGCACGGACCTGACGGGCGCCACGACGACGGAGACCGGGCCGGTCTCGGGGTCGTCGGGGCGGGGGTGGGCCAGGCGGCGCAGCACGGCCAGACGGCGGCCGACGGTGTCGCTGCGCGGGCTGAGCCGCTCGTGCGGGAGGGTCTCCCAGGAGGGGTACTCCACCACGCCCGCCGGCGGGAGGAGGGAGCGCAGGGCCGCGGCCAGGTCCTCCGCCTCGCGGCCCGTCGCCGTCACCGCCAGCACCGGGCGGCCCGTGTCCCGGGCCAGGGCGGCGACCGCGAAGGGGCGGGCCGCAGGGGGGCCGACCAGGTCGACGTGCATGCGGTTGCCGTCTGCGGCCGCGCTGATCGCTTCCGCGAGGGCGGCGTCTCTGACTACGGCGTCGAGCAGACCGTGCAGGCTCATACGGGTCTTTTCCGTCCAGGGGTGGGCAACACGACTGGCCCGACGCGCGCCGCGGGCCGGGGGTCTCCAGCGTACGTCGCTGCGCGGCTGGGCGGCGGGGCCTGTGGATAACGCCCCGTGTCAGGTGCTCGGCATCGGTGTCCTGGCCTGCCAGGGGGCTCCGCCCTCTGGACCCCCGGGACCTATGCCCACCCGCCGCCCGAAGCGGTCGGACAGGAAGCCGGGCTCGCGGGTCCGCAACAGCACCCGGCGCCGGGGAGTCCTGGACTCCCCGGCGCCGGTCCCCCGCAACCCCCGTGTGCGGTGGTTCTCGGTGATGACCGCTCGGCTACTCCGTCGCGATCGCGTTCAGGACGTTCATGCGGCCCGCCCGGAACGCCGGGATGAGTGCCGCGAACAGGCCCACGAACGCCGAGCTGACGAAGACGCCGATGATCGTCGGCCAGGGGATCTCCAGGACCATCAGGCCCTCCAGCGCGAGCAGCTGCTGCGCGGTGGCGCCCCAGCCCATGCCGAGGCCGAGGCCCAGGAGGGCGCCGAAGAGGGCGATGACGACGGACTCCATGCGGATCATGCGGCGCAGCTGGCGGCGGGACAGGCCGATCGCCCGCATCAGGCCGATCTCCCGGGTGCGCTCCACCACCGACAGGGCCAGGGTGTTCACGACACCCAGGATGGCGACGATGATCGCCAGGGCCAGCAGGCCGTAGATCATGTTGAGCAGCTGGCCGATCTGGTCCTTCAGGGCTTCCTTGTAGTCGGTCTGGTCGCGCACGGTGTACTGCGGGTAGTCGTGCAGGGCCGACTTCAGGGAGGTGTAGGCGGCGTCCTGCTGCCCGTCCCTGGCGGTGACGAAGAGCAGCGTGTCCAGCGGCATCTTGTCGGCGGGGACGTACTTGGCCATCGTCGAGATGGACGTGTACATCGCGCCCGCGTCGATCACGACGTCACTGCTGGTGATCGCCCGGACCGTCAGGTCGGCCGTACGGCCGTCCTTGAAGGCCACGGAGACCTTGGAGCCGAGGCTGATGCCATGGTCCTTGGCGAACTTCTCGTGGACGGACATCGAGTCGGGCTTGTAGGCGTCGGGGAGCTTGCCGGCGACCGTCTCGGTGCGCAGGTCGGTCGCGTACGAGGGGTCGGCGGCCGTGATCGCCGTGTCCTTGAGCGTCTTGCCGTCGGGGGTGGTGAAGTCGGCCTGGGTCCACTTGTACTCGGTGACCCGCTCCACGTCCGACGCGGACTTCGCGGCCTTGACCGCCTGCGAGGTGATCAGCTGGCCGCTGTCGGACTGAATGATGAAGTCCGTACCGACGGTCTTGTCGAGCTGGTCGGTGGCGGAGGCCACCATGGAGGAGCCGACCACGGACAGGCACGCCACCAGGGCGAGGCCGATCATCAGCGCGGCGCCCGTCGCGCCGGTGCGGCGCGGGTTGCGCAGGGCGTTGCGCTCGGCCATGCGGCCCACGGGGCCGAACATGCGCAGCAGGACGGCACCGAGGACACGGACCACACCGCCGGCGAGCAGCGGGCCGATGACGACGAAGCCGATCAGCGACAGCACCACGCCGAGGCCGAGCCACAGCGAGCCCTCCTTGGCCTGGTCGGCCGCCGTCGCCAGATACAGGCCGACGGCGCCACCGCCGGTGAGGACGGTGCCGATCGCGGCGCGGATCCAGCCGGCCTTGGCGTCCGCGGGGGCGCCCGCGTCGCGCAGCGCGGCCATCGGGGAGATCTTCCCGGCGCGCCGGGCGGGCAGGTAGGCGGCCAGGACGGTGACGATCACGCCGAGGACCAGGCCGACCACCGGGGTCGTCCAGGCCACCGTCAGGTCGTCGGTGGACAGCTCCATGCCCATCTGGCCCATGAGCTTCATCAGGCCGATCGCGAGGCCGACGCCCGCGGCCACGCCCAGCACCGAGCCGACGAGACCGAGCAGCAGCGCCTCGGCCAGCACGGAGCGGTTGACCTGCTTGCGGGAGGAGCCGATCGCCCGCATCAGGCCGATCTCCCGGGTGCGCTGGGCGACCAGCATGGAGAAGGTGTTGATGATCAGGAAGATGCCGACGAGGAAGGCGATCCCGGCGAAGCCGAGCATCGCGTACTTCATGACGTTCATGAAGCCCGCGACGTCCTTCTGGTTGGCGTCGGCGGTCTCCTTGGCGGTCTTCACCTGGAAGTCGGCGCCGAGCGCGGCCGCGACGTTCTTCTTCAGCTGCGCGTCGCTGACGTCGGCGGCCGCGGTGACGTTGACGTTGGTGTAGACGCCGCTCTCGCCGATCAGGGCCTGCTGGGCGGTCTTGGTGTCGAGGTAGAAGATCGCGGCACCGGGGTTGGTGACGGTGAAGTCGGCGATGCCGGAGATCTTCGCGGTGTGGGTGCCCATCGCGCTGATCACGCCGATCGGGTCACCGAGCTCGAGGCCGTGCTTGTCGGCGGTGTCGGCGTCGACCATGATCTGGTCGGCGCTCGCGGGTGCCGCACCGGAGGTGATCTTCATGGTGCGGGCTTCGTTGCTGTTCCAGCCGCCGACGATGGTCGGGGCGCCGCTGGAAGGCGACAGGTTCTTCTTGTCGGCGTCGACGACGGTCACCGAGGTGGAGAACACCGTGCCCTCGGCGGACTTCACGCCGTCGGCCTTGCGGACCTCGGCGAGCACGGAGGCGGGCATGACCGGCGGTTTGCCGTTGTCGGCGGTCGTCTCACCGCTGTCGGAGGCGCCCTTGGGGCTCACCGTCACGTCCGAGGAGGTGGCCGCGAAGAGCTTGTCGAACGTGGTGGACATGGTGTCCGTGAAGACGAGCGTCCCGCAGACGAAGGCGACCGACAGCAGGACGGCGATCGCCGACAGCGCCATGCGGCCCTTGTGCGCGAGGAAGTTGCGCATCGAGGTCTTCATGACGGTCATGACGTGCGCCCCCGGGCGTCGAAGTCCTTCATGCGGTCGAGGACGGCGTCCGCGGTCGGCTTGTACATCTCGTCGACGATCCGGCCGTCGGCGAGGTACAGGACGCGGTCCGCGTAACTGGCGGCGACGGGGTCGTGGGTGACCATCACGATGGTCTGGCCCAGCTCGTCGACGGAGCGGCGCAGGAAGCCGAGCACCTCGGCGCCGGCGCGCGAGTCGAGGTTTCCGGTCGGCTCGTCCCCGAAGATGATCTCGGGCCGGGCCGCGAGCGCCCGCGCCACGGCGACGCGTTGCTGCTGGCCGCCGGAGAGCTGGGTGGGCCGGTGCTTGAGACGGTCCGAGAGCCCGACGGTCTCCACGACCCGCCCGAGCCACTCCTTGTCCGGCTTGCGGCCGGCGATGTCCATGGGCAGCGTGATGTTCTCTATGGCGTTGAGCGTCGGCAGCAGGTTGAACGCCTGGAAGATGAAGCCGATCCGGTCCCGGCGCAGTCGCGTGAGCTTCTTGTCCTTCAGACCGGTGATCTCGGTCTCGTCGAGGTGGATCTGCCCGTCGGTGACGGTGTCGAGCCCGGCGAGGCAGTGCATGAGCGTGGACTTGCCGGACCCCGAGGGGCCCATGATCGCGGTGAACTGGCCGCGTGCGATGTCCACGTCGACGTGGTCGAGGGCGACGACTCGGGTCTCACCGGATCCGTACGCCTTCACGACCTGCCGCGCCCGCGCGGCAACGGCCGTACGCCCGCCAGTACCCCCGTGCCTGGGAATGGTTACAGCCGATGTCACGGTATGTCTCCTATGTCGGTCAGCAATGTCGATCAGCAGAAGGTGATGTGCCTCAAGTCTTTCGGTGGGGAGGGGTCACGCGCCCTGGTGGTGAGCGCCGTCTTCTTCCTGTGGAAAACCCCACCCCGCCGGTGTGGAACACCGCCCCCCGACGGCGTAAAGCCAGGTTAAGGACGGACCCCTCCGCGTCTCGTCCTCCGCCGGTACGAACCCTCCCCAGGTCGTAGTACGGAGGTACCCCTAGGGGCAGTCCACCGAAGGGTGGAGTCCTTCTCAGGGTCGGCTCCACCTCACGGCCCAGTCAGGCTCCACCCTCCCGTGACTTGAATCAGACTGGGGTCGCGCGAAGCGCGTCGTTGAGGGGTGGCGGTCGGGCGACGGGCGGGCCAAGTGGGAAGCTGTCCTTCGGTAAATAGGTGCAAGGGGCAGGCAGGCGCGAGGGGAAGGCACCCGGGGTGGGAAGCACCAGTTCCGCGGCACGTGAGGCAGCACGTCCCGCGTCGGCCGGCCGACGCGGAGCCGTCGTCGCCGCGTTGATGCTCTCGATGGCGCTGGCGGCGCTCGACTCCACCATCGTCTCGACCGCCGTGCCGCAGATCGTCGGGGACCTCGGCGGATTCTCCGTCTTCTCCTGGCTGTTCTCCGGCTATCTGCTGGCCGTGACCGTCACCCTGCCCGTCTACGGCAAGCTCTCCGACACCTTCGGCCGCAAGCCGGTCCTCGTCGTGGGCTCGGTGGTCTTCCTCCTCGGCTCCCTGCTGTGCGCGCTGGCCTGGAACATGGAGGCGCTCATCGCCTTCCGTGTCGTGCAGGGCCTGGGCGGCGGCGCCCTCCAGGGCACGGTGCAGACGCTCGCCGCCGACCTGTACCCCCTGAAGGACCGCCCCAAGATCCAGTCGAAGCTCTCCACGGTGTGGGCGGTGTCCGCGGTCGCCGGGCCGGGGCTCGGCGGGGTGCTCGCCGCGTACGCGGACTGGCGGTGGATCTTCCTGGTCAACCTGCCGATCGGCGCGGTCGCGTTGTGGCTGATCGTGCGTCATCTGCACGAGCCGGAGCGGGAAACCCGTGCGCGCACGCGCGTGGACTGGGCGGGCGCGCTCGCGGTGTTCGCCTGCGGCGGTGTCCTGCTCGCGGCCCTGGTGCAGGGCGGGGTGGCGTGGCCGTGGCTGTCGGCGCCCTCGCTCGCCCTGTTCGGTACGGGACTCGCCCTGGTCGCGGTGGTGGTGCTGGTGGAGCGGCGGGCGGCCGAGCCGATCATCCCCGGCTGGGTGTGGCGGCGCCGCACGATCGCCGCGGTCAATCTGGCCCTGGGCGCGCTGGGCCTGCTGATGGTCGCTCCGACGGTGTTCCTGCCCACCTACGCCCAGGGCGTGCTGGGTCTGGCGCCCGTGGCCGCCGGATTCGTGCTCTCCGTATGGACGTTGAGCTGGCCCATATCGGCGGCCCTGAGCCAGCACGTGTACCGCAGGATCGGCTTCCGCAACACCGCGATGCTGGGCATCGGCGCGGCGGCGCTGATCCTGTTCGCGTTCCCCTTCCTCCCCTACCCGGGGCAGGCCTGGCAGCCGACGCTGCTGATGCTGCTGCTCGGCGCCGCGTTGGGCCTGTTCCAGTTGCCGCTCATCGTCGGGGTGCAGTCGACGGTGGGCTGGGCCGAGCGCGGTACGACGACCGCGTCCGTGCTGTTCTGCCGCCAGACCGGCCAGACGATCGGCGCGGCTCTCTTCGGCGCGGTCGCCAACGGGGTGCTGGCCGCGAGGCTCGGCGGGGCGAGCGACCTCGACTCGGTGACCCGGGCGCTGGACTCGGGCAGCGCGCCCGAGGCGACCCGGCGGGCGATCGCCGACGCGGTGCACGCCGTCTACCTGGGCGCCTCGGGCGCGGCGGCGCTGGCGTTCCTGGTGCTGCTGTTCCTCGCGCCCCGGAAATTCCCGGTGCTGGGGGACTGAGCGTCCGTATCCTCCCGCCCATGCTGACCTTGGAACCGCTCCGGGCCGATCACGCGGACGCGCTGCTGGCCTTCGAGCGGGAGAACCGCGCGTACTTCGCCCGTACGGTGCCGGACCGCGGGGACGTCTTCTTCACGCCCACGGGGTTCGCCGAGCGCCACCGCTCACTCCTGGCGGAGCAGCACGCGCGCGTGTGCCGCTTCCATGTCGTCCTCGGGGAGGAGGGGAACCTGATCGGCCGGGTGAACCTGATCGACGTGGCGGACGGCAGCGCCGAACTCGGCTACCGCATCGGCGAACAGGCGGCGGGCCGGGGCGTGGCGACGGCGGCCGTCGCGCAGGTGTGCCGGCTGGCCGCCACCGACTACGGGCTGACGTCCCTCACCGCGCGCACGACACTGGACAACCCGGCCTCCATGAGGGTCCTGGCCCGCAACGGATTCACGCGGGTGGAGGAGGCAACCGTCGGTGGCCGCCCGGGAGTCCGCTACGCACTCCGGCACCTCGGCACCACCCCCGACGGCCCCTAGGGCGCGACCCCGACCCGTTTCCGGGGCCGGGCACTCTTGCGGGTGACGCGCGGCGGTGGGCGGTGCGTGTCTGCTGGTGGCATGGACTTCAACAGGCGTACGGCGATGGCGGCGGGACTCGGAGCGGTGGTGGCGGCGAGCGGTGCCACGGCCTCGGCGGCCACGCCCACGACGGTGACGGTGCAGGGCGAGGCCGCGGTGCGGACGAACATCCCCGTCCGCCGGGACCGCAGGGCCTCCGGAGGGCGATATCTGGGGTTACGGACGGCCGAGAAACCCCCGGCCAGGACCGGCTGCGTGCACGTCCCGCGGGCCGGGGTCTACGCGCTGACCGCCGTGGCCACGGCACCGGTCGAGACGCCGCACACGGAAGCCGTCGCCTCCTACCCGCATCTGTCCGTGAACGACGGCCCGTTCACCGAGATCGCCCGCTCGCAGCCGCACTGGTACGAGTCACCGGCGGCCTGGGGCGACCTGTCCGTCCTGGACCTGGGCGTGGTCGAACTGCGGGGCGGCACCGACACCCTCACCTTCCGCGTCAGCGAACCGACCGTCGTCGACGACACGACCGCGTACGTCCTGACCCTGGACCGCTTCACCCTGCGCCGCCTGGAGGGGCACCCGGCCCTGCGCGAACTGTCGGTTCCCCGGCACCGCGTGGGTGAACCGGCCCGGCTGTGCCTGGCCCTCGACGGGCACGCCACGCACGCGTACGGCGTGCGGTACGCCGTCAGCGACCACCACGGCCGCCGAGTCGCCACCGGCCAGGCCGCCATCGCCGCCGGTGACGCGAGCGCGACGGTCACGCTCCCCGATCTGCCGCCGGGGCACTACGTCGTGAGGGCGGACGGCTTGAGGGCGCACGGCGTGACGGGCCGGTTCGCGCGTCTGCCGGCCCGGCCCGCCGTCACCGGCCCCGCCAGCCGCTTCGGCGTGAACGTCTGGGCGTCGTCCCTCGTCCCGCCGTCCCGGCTCGCGGACTTCGCCGCCGCCCTGCGGGACATGGGAGCCGGCTGGGTACGGGACGGCCAGTCCTGGCCCGCGGCCGAACCGGCGCCCGGCGGCTACGACACGGCACAGCACGACCGCCGCACCCGCACCCTGCGCGCTCACGGCCTGGCCGTCCTCGACGTGCTCTCCCCCGCCCCCGAGTGGGCCATGACCGAGGCGTCGCTGCCGCTCCCGGCGGACCTCAGGCATGCCTACCGCTACGCCCGCCGTCTGGCCGCTGCCGCCCCCGAGGCCCTCCAGCTGTCGAACGAACCCGACGTCGACACCACCCGCAGCACCGGCGACGCCCATGCCGCGTTCGTGAAGGCCGCCGCGCTCGGCATCAAGGACGCGGCGCCGAAGCCCTGCCTGGTCGTCCTGCCGGGCATCGCGCAGACCGGCCCCTTCCAGGACCTGATGCTCGCCAACGACGTGGTGCGGTACGCCGACGTCTGGGCCTTCCACGGCTACCCGGACCCCACCGAACCGGGCGAACCGAGCTTCCCGGGCGCCGCGGACGAACAGCACGAACTGGCACGCCGGCACCAGGCGGACGTACCGCTGTGGATGACGGAGTGCGGCGCGTTCCAGAGGGCGCGGCCGGGCGAGGACCTGACGCCCGGGCAGGAGATCGCGCAGGCCCGGTACGTGGTGCGCTCGACGGTGGGGGGCCTGGCGGCGGGGAACGACCGGCAGTTCTGGTTCGCCGGCCCGCCGCTGCACGACGACGGCGTCTACTTCGGCCTGCTCGACCGCGACTTCCGGCCCCTGCCCGCCTACAGCGCGTTCGCGGCCCTCACCTCGCTGCTCGGCGCCGCGCACTTCACCGGCCCTGTGCCCCGGCTGCCGGACGGGGTGCGGGGCTACGCCTTCGACAGCGGGCGCGGCGAGCGGGTCAGGGTGGTGTGGGCGGAGCGGCCCGTGCGCCTGGACCGGTATGTGACGGGCACGGCCTACGACATGATGGGCCGCCGCCTTCCCACCGGCCGGCCGGAGACCGCCTCACGCGATCCGCTGTACATCGTCGCCCCCGCGGACCCGCCCGCCCCGCCGGCGACCACCGGCCCGAGAACCCGTCTCTCCCCCGCCGAACACATCGTCCTCGCCCAGCGCTTCTCCGCCCGCGACGCCGCCCCCGGCAAGGACGACGGGGACGCGCCGCCGCCGCACGGCTACCGCCTCGGCCGCCGTACGCGGATGACCCTCGACGTCTACAACTTCGGCGACACCGCACGCCAGGTGACCGTCGCGGCACAGCCGGTGGGCAGTGGATGGACCGTGCGGGCGGAACAGGGCCGGGAGACGACCCGTATACGCGTCCCGGCCGGAGGGCGGACCGGGGTCAACTTCACGGTCCGCGCGGAGAGTTCGGTTCCGCGCCGGACCGACCGTCGGCTGGCGTTCGGCGCGACGTTGGACGATCACTCCGAGGTGCCGGCGTCCGTGGCGCTGATCCATCTCGAGCAGCCCGCTGAGCAGGCTGAAAAACCTGGGTCAACGGGGGTAACGCCCGAGGTCGGAAAGGTAAGCGCATACCGACTGATCAGTTTGGCGAAACCCTCGCGCTGCCCGGGTACTGCGAAGTAACGTGCGTGGCTCCCGCCCCCCACCTCCCTGCGGTCCGCCGCACCGGTTCCAACCTCGCAAGGAGTACGGGATGTCCTTCGACCCGTCACCGTCCTATCCGTACCCACCACCCGATTCCTCGCCCTCCTACGACACCTACCCCTGGCAGCCTCAGCAGCAGCCCGAACCCCCGGAGCGGCGCCCCCAACGCCACACCGCGCTCGGGCACCACAGCGACCTGCGGGTCCTGCGCAGCGCCTACCGCTGGCAGCGGCGCGTGGCCACGCTCACGGCGCTCGGCTACTTCACCCTGTTCCTGATCCTGTCGGCGTTCGCACCGTCGTTCATGACGAGCACCGTCACCGACGGCCTGCCCACCGGCCTGCTGCTCGCGCTCATCCAGGTCCCCGTGACATGGCTGGCCATCGCCCTGTACGAGCAGACGGCCCGGCGTCGCGTCGACCCGATCGCGGACCGGATACGCAAGCAGGCCGAGCTGGACGCCAAGCGGGAGAGTGCACGGTGATCAGCGAGTTCAGCGGCAACGCCCAGGCGATGTCCCTGGTGGGCTTCACCTCGGTGGCCACGATCACCCTGCTGCTGTGTGTGATGACGGGCCCGGACCGGGACGACCTGGACGAGTTCTACACCGGCTACAGCTCCCTGTCCCCCATGCGCAACGGCCTGGCGATCGCCGGCGACTACATCTCCGCCGCGACCGTCCTCGGCACCGGCGGCGTGATCGCCCTCTTCGGCTACGACGGCACCGTACTGGCCCTGAGCACCGCCCTGTCGCTGATGCTGCTGATGTTCCTGCTGGCGGAACCGCTGCGCAACGCGGGCCGGTTCACCATGGGCGACGCGCTGACCCGCCGGATGCCAGGACGCGGTGTGCGGATCGCGGCCTGCGCGGTGACGCTGGCGGCGCTGCTGCCGCTGATGCTGGTGCAGCTGGCCGGGACCGGGCAGCTGATGGCGTTCATCCTCGGCTTCTCCGGCGAGTCGATGCAGACGGGCTGCATCATCGGCGTCGGCGCGCTGATGATCAGTTACGCGGCGATCGGCGGCATGAAGGGCACCGCCCTCATCCAGATCCTCAAGATCGTGATGCTGCTCGGTTCGGGCATGGTGGTCGCGCTGCTGATCCTGCACCGGTTCGACTGGGACCCGGGGGCCCTGTTCGGCGCGGCCGCCGACAACAGCGGCGTCGGCTCGGCGTTCCTCTCGTCCGGCCTGCAGTTCGCGGGCGGCACCAGCCCCGGCCTGGACATGATCACCTCGCAACTGACGGTGGTCCTCGGCGGTGGCGTCCTGCCGCACGTCACCATGCGCATGTACACCGCCTCCAGCGCCCGGCAGGTGCGGCGGTCGATGTCCTGGGCGGTGTCGGGCGTGACCCTGTTCGTGCTCGTCATCACGGTCATCGGCTTCGGCGCGACCGCGCTGGTCGGCCGGGCGGCGATCGCACAGGTCGACCCGCAGGGCAACACGGCCTATCTGCTGGGCTCGCAGGCGGCGTTCGGCGCGGAGGTGTCGACGGCGGAGACGTTCCTGTTCACGACCGTCACCACGGCCGTCTTCCTCACCCTGCTCGCCTCCGTCGCCGGCATGATCCTCGCCTGCGCCAACTCCCTCGCGCACGACGTGTTCGCGGCCCGGGTGCAGGAGATGTCACCGCGCCGCGAGATGACACTGGCCCGGCTCTCGGCGCTGGGGGTGGGCATCCCGGCGATCCTGCTGGCCACGCTCGTCCAGCACCGCAGCCTGCAGCCCCTGGTGACGCTGTCGTTCTGCCTGGGCGCCTCGGCCATCGCGCCCGCGCTGGTCTACAGCCTCTTCTGGCGCCGCTACACCCGGACGGGCCTGCTCAGCACCCTCATCGGCGGCTCGCTGGCCGTCCTGCTGCTGATGCCGGGCACCAACCTGGTCTCCGGCTCGCCCGTGTCGGCCTTCCCCGACGCCGACTTCAACTGGTTGCCGTTCACCACGACGGGCTTGTTCTCCATACCCCTGGGCTTCGCCTGCGGCTGGCTGGGCACGGTGGCCTCCGGCCGCCGCAAGTCGGAGGAACAACGCCACCAGTACGAGGCGGTGGAGGGCTGGATCCTCGCCGGCGCGGTACGAAGGAACCGCTGACCGGAACGGCACGGGTACGACGCCCCGGCGGCCTCGCGAACGAGCGGCGGCCGGGGCGTCACCCACCCGCGACCCACCCGCGACCGTGCCGCACGCCGGCCGGTGTCACTCCCCCGCAGGCCCCGTCGGTGCCGCCGGGCCCGCCCACGCCGCCAGGCTGGCGTGTACACGGTCGATGTGGGCCCGCACGTCCTCGCCCTGCTCCTCGTGCGCGCGCAGGAGCCGCTCGGTCTCCTCCTCGACGCGGTCCGCGTGTTCCCGGGCCTGGGCGACCAGTTCCCCGGCACGCTCCTGTGCCTCTTCCTGCCGGGCCCGGGCCGATTCCTCGGCGTCGGCCAAGGCCTGCTCCGCCTCGGACAGGGCCCGCTCGGCCAACGCCACCGCCTCCGCGTGCCGCGCGTCCAGCGCCTCCGCCCGGTCGGTCTCCTCCCGCTCCACCTCCGCCCACCGCTCGGCGCGCTCCTTGTCCCGCTCGGCGAGCATCCCGGAGGAGCGCTGCCGCATCTCCCGCAGCGCGGCCAGCGCCTCACCCCGCTGTTCCTTCGCCCCGCACCGGACCGAGACACGGATCTCGTCGGCCTCCGCACTCGCCACGAGCAGCCGCTGCCGGGCCCGTTCATCGGCGTCGGCGCGTACGGCGTCGGCATCCGCCTGCGCGGACTCGCACAGCTCGGCCGCGGAAGCCCGCGCCTCCTCCACGAGGCGCCGCGCCTCCTCCCGCGCCCTGTCCCGTACGGCCTCGGCCTCCTCCTGGCCGAGCGCGAAGAGCCGCCGCGCCCCCTCGCCGAGGGACTCGTAGTTTTGCGGGGCCAGCCCCGCCACGGTCTCCCGCAGCAGCGCGAGCTCCGCGTCCATCTGCCGGGCCAGCACCGTCAGCCGGGCGGCCCGCTCCCAGGCCGCGTCACGATTCTGGGAGACGGCCTCGGCGTATCTGTCCACCTGCTCGGGACGGTAGCCGCGCCCCCGCCCGGCCACGAAGCCGTGCGGCGACACCGACGCGCTGCTCATCCTGGAACCCCTCTCCACCTCACCGACGCGAAGCCGCACAAGAAACGGGATGATTTCGCGCACATCTTGGTGGATCAGGCAGAAGTGTTCATAACGCGACACTCCGCACAGAGGTCACGGGCCCACGACCGGACCGTACGGCCGTCAGCCCCAAGTGGTGCCGACGGGCTCCTGGATGGTCGTGTTGATGCGGTTGAACATGTTCGTGAGCGAGACGGTGAGAATCAGCCCGGAGAGCTCCTTCTCGTCGAAGTGATCGGCCACCTCGTCCCACAGCGCGTCCGGAACCGACTCCTCCGAGAGGTCCGCGAGCCGCGTGACGGCCTCCGTCAGCTTCAGCGCCGCCCGCTCGGCGTCCGAGAAGAAGGGGGCGTGACGCCAGGCCGCCACGGCACTGATCCGCTCCTCGCTCACCCCGGCCTTGCGGAGGTTGACGGTGTGCCCGTGCACGCAGGCGCCACAGCCGTTGATCTGACTGGCGCGCAGCCCGACCATCTCCGCCAGCTCCTGCCCCAGACCGCCCTCCCCGATCGCCTGGAAGAGGGTGCCGATGCCCTTCATCGCGCCGGGAAGGACGTACGCCGGGTTCGTCATCCGTGCCTGCATGATCTCTGCCTCCTGTGTCGGCGGTGCGTCGCTGTCACCGCACTGACGAAGCGGCGCGAGGAGATGTGACAGCCGGCCCGGCACGAACCCGGCAGGAAAAAGCCGGGCCCGGTCGCACGACCGGGCCCGGCTTCTGCCACCGCACGTCAGCGGCGGCTACGTGTCACAGCAGTCCGTCCCACATCTGCTCCAGCAGCACCGACCACCAGCTCTCCGGCGACCCCAGCGCCGCCGGGTCGAGCGCGGCCAGCTGGGCCTGGAAGTCGACGGTCCAGCGGCCCGCCTGCTCCTGGTTCAGCCCGAACCGCAGCCGCCACATCCGCCCGAGCAGCGCGAGGCAGCGCGCGAACTCCGGCAGCCCGGTGTTCACGAACTGCGGCGGCACGGGCGCCCCGCCCGGCCCCGCCTCCACCGGCACGGCGACGATGTTGGCCGTGCCGTACTGCACGCAGATCGCCTTGCCGAAGTCGCTGCCCATCACCAGATAGGAACCCGCGTCCGAGGCCGGCTGCACCCCGCGCTCGGCCGCCAGCTCCGCCAGCGTCGGAACGGGCCGGCCCGGCTGCGCCTGCGCCCAGAAGAACGGGCCCATGTCCATCGGCAGACCGGCCGCCACCAGCGTGTGCGCCACGATCGGCGGCACCCCCTGGCGGGACACGGCGGCCTGCTCGAACCGGAACACACCCGGCCCGAACGCGGCCCCCAGCTCCTGCGCGACGGCCTCCGGCGGGACCGGCGGCGCCGCCTGCACCGGCGGCAGCGGAGCACGCACCGGAGCCGGACGCGCCGGACCGTCCGCCACCTGGTGCAACTCGCCCTGGTGGGCCAGCAGCTGCTGCATGCCCTGCTGCCGGCTCGCGTGGTCCGTGCCGTACGGCGCGATGCTCGTGATCCGCGCCTGCGGCCACTGCTCCCGGATCATCCGCGCGCAGTACGCACCCGGCAGCTCGCACGACTCCAGCTCGGTGTGCAGCTCCAGCACCTGGTCCGGGGGCACGTTCATGGCCCGCAGCTCGTGGAAGATCTGCCACTCCGGGTGCGGCGTACCCGGCGCCGAACGCCGGATCAGCTGCTGCTCGGAACCGTCCTGCGCGCGGTAGCGCAGCACGGCCTGGTAGCCGGGACCGACCGTCGGCTGACCGGCGGGCGGCTGCGGATAGCCGTACGCCGGCGGCGGCCCGGGGACGGGCTGGCCGGGCGGCGGCATCGCGCCGGGCGGCATCGGCGGCGCGGCGGGTGGTGCGCCGGGCGCCTGCGGCGGCGGAGGCACGCCGGGGCCGCCCGCCGGGGGCGGCGCGGCCAGCATGGTCTCGGCATGGTGCACGGGTCCGGTGCCGGGCGCATTCGGAGCGCCCGGGGGCTGGGGGGGACCGGGCACACCAGGTACACCAGGCGGTCCCGGAGGCTGAGGCGCACCCGGCGCACCCGGCGCACCCGGAGGCCCCGGAGGCTGAGGCGCGCCCGGGCCCGGCCGACCGGGATCGGCGAACATCGTGGCGGCATGGTGGACCCCACCCGGGGGCGTACCACCGGGAGCCCCAGGAGGCTGCGGAGCACCGGGCGCACCCGGCGGCTGCTGCGGAGGCAGCGGCGCACCCGGGCCCGTCGGAACCCCGGCCCCCGAAGAACCCCCGGGACCACCGGGGCCCCCGGGCCCCTCAGGACCCAGCGCCGACACCATCTGCGTCGGCACATACCCACCCGCCGGAGTCCCCGGCGCACCGGGCCCCGACGGCGGAGGCGTATCGCCCGGCCTCGCACCCGGCGTACCCGGTGCGCCCGGCGGAGGCGGCGTGGTGGGACCGGTGCCCCGGCCACGCCCCGGCGGCGGAGTCGCCTTGCTGGTCGCGGCGTCGGCGATGTCCCCGGCGTTCGGCGCGAGCGGCCGCTCGGGCGCACCCGGCCCGGCCGGCGGCTGCGGATAGCCGTACGGCTGCCCAACCGGCGCGGGCGGAGGCGTACTCCCCTGCGGCACCCCACCGGGCGGCGTACCCGGCCCACCCGGGTAGCCGTACCCCGGACCGGCCGGAGCCCCGGCACCCTGCGCGTTCGGCGCATCAGCAGGAGGCCCGTCCACCGCCGGCCCGTCCACCGCCGGCGTGACCGCCGTCCGCGGAAGCCGGCTCCCGCCCGAGATCAGCGCCGTCTTGGCGTCGGATGTCGTCGCGGGCGGCGGCGTGCTGTCGTCGGACTCGCTCAGCGGCGGCGCGAAGACCGTCGCGGGCAGCGGTACGGAACGGTCGTCACCGCCGTCGCCGTTGGTGTCCGTACCGGCCCAGGGCGTCGCCCCGGCAGGCGCGGCCGGAGCCACCGGACCACCCGGAGCACCGGACGCGTCCGAGTCGCTCCCCCCGGCGGCCGGCCACGACGCCCCGCTCCCGGAAGCGGAATCACCGGCCGAAGCGGAACCGGAAGCAGACGCAGATGCAGATGCAGATGCAGAAGCAGAAGCAGAAGCAGCCGGATCTGCGCTCCGCCGATCCGGAATCCCCAGCTTGTCCGCCGCATCCTGCAACCACTCCGGCGGAGTCAGCAGGAAGGACGTCTGGTTCAGATCCACCCGCGCGGGCGGCGCCGGCGCCGGCTCGTCCACCGCGTCCGGACGGCCGTACTCCTCCTCGTACCGGCGGATCACCTCACCCACCGGCAACCCGGGCCACAGCGTCGCCTCGCCACTGTCCCGGGCGATCACCAGCCGCTGCGCGCCCCCGTCCGAGCGGGGCCCGTCCGCGCGGTCCTCGGCCCACACCACGAACCCGAGGTCGAACTCCCGCACCCGCACCTCACGATGCTGGTACGACGGCAGGTCGCCGTTGATCCACTCTTCCGCGCGCTCCTGCGCCTGAGCGAAGGTCACCATCGCCGAAGTCACTCCCCCACAGCCGAGGACGACACCGCACCCACCGGCACCACACGCGCGAACCCGCCGTCCACCATCAGGTTCGCCACCGTCTCCAACTCCGGCGGATTGCCGGCCAGCCGCGACAGGAAGACGTCGAAGTCGTCCCCGCACGGCAGCAGCAGCCGCTCCACCCGCTCCGCCGGCGGCGTCGAGGGATCCACGTCCCGCGCGTCGTCGTACGCGCAGAACCACACGGAGCCGATCCGCTCGCCCTTCACCTTCACGGCGAGCAGCCCGCCCTGGACGAAGGAGACGCCCAGGTAGTCCTTGGTCAGATGGTCCCGCAGGCACTTGTTGACGTACACCAGGTCATTGACCGCGGCCTCGTCCCGCACCGTGAAGAACGGCTGGTCGACCAGCAGCCCCAGCTCCGCGTCGAGCGCGGCACCCACCGGCGCGCAGCCGCC
This sequence comes from Streptomyces sp. NPDC057099, assembly GCF_042671245.1. NCBI lineage: Bacteria > Bacillati > Actinomycetota > Actinomycetes > Kitasatosporales > Streptomycetaceae > Streptomyces > Streptomyces sp. NPDC057099. The sequence continues at coordinate 97,246 of NZ_JBHUTX010000015.1, read as the reverse complement.
CGCCGCCTTCAGGAACGACCGGTACGCGCCCGGCAGCCGGTAGCCGAGCTCCTCCTCGACGCCCTGCACCTGCGACTCCGTCACGGCCACACCCGACTTCGGCAGCCCGAAGTGCGCCGGACGCGTCTCCTGGAGCGGCCGCGTGCCCCGCTTGCCGTGGTCGACACCCGACGTGGACACGCCGCCGTGATGCCGCAGCAGCGCCTTCACCTCGACCGGGACCAGCTCCAGCCGCCGCGAGGCGACCGCGTGGTGCCAGGTCCAGCCGTGCGGCGTCGCCACCGCCGGCACCGTGTCCCACAGCTCGTGCCCGGACGCCGACAGCGCGCTGTTCGCCGACACGTAGTCCGTCAGCCGCAACTCGTCGACGCCGAAACCCTCCGGCGGCTCCGCGATCTCCGCGATCGCGCGCGCGTAGGGCGAGAAGTCGGGGTAGCCACGCTCGTCGACCCGTACCCCTCTCGGGTGACGGGCCGCCCGGACCGGGTCCGGGAAATGCACGACCTGCCCGGCGTAGGCCGCGTTCGGCGGCGCGGCTTGCTGCCCGAGCCGACCTGTCGTCATGGCGGTTGCCCCCTGCGGCACTCTGTACGAACCGTATTGACCACCCTTGGCGCACTACGACCCGTATCGACTGTCACTGCACGCGCCGACCCGCGGATCACCCTCCGGTTCACTGCATCGATCTCCGAACGGATCACCGCATCGCCCGCGGTGCCGACAGCCTATGCGGTACGGCGACACCGGTCACCGGCACCGGTCGGCGCCCCCTCCGCTTCCGTGACCAGCCGTCACCCCATCGTGACGGCTGCCCCCGGAACGGGCGTGTCGCCGCGCCCCAGCTTCCGCACCAGCCACGGCATTTGGCAGTCTGTGACCCCCGGGGGGATGCACGGAGGGGTAGACGATCATGAACGCGACACAGACGGGACCACACACCGGCAGGTCCGCCGACCCACGAAACGGCGACCCCCGGCACGGCGACCCGCGGCACGGCGACCCACGAGGCACCGATCCTCGCAACGGCGACCCAAGGGCCGGCGACCCCCGCAACGGCGATCCCCGCATCGGCTGGAGCGCCACCGAAGCGGCCCACGCCCCCGTCCTCCACCACCGCCGCGACGGCATCCTCCCCACCGTCGCCGCCGCCCTCTCCGTCCGCGGCGCCACCCTCACCGGCACCGCCGTCCGCGGCGACACACCCCCCGCCCTGCACCCCCTCGTCCAGGACTTCCTCGACACCCTCACCAGCGCCCAGCGCGACCGCTTCACCGGCCGCTGCGCCGAGACCATCCTCATCTCCCGGCACATCGCCGCCGCCGACACCGCACGCAGCAAACGCGCCGCACGAAAACCCATGACCAACGGCGAGGCCCGCAAAGCCCTCAAGCAGGCCAAACTCACCGCCCGCCACATCCGCGAGGACGGCGACCCCCTCCACGGCACCTTCGCCGCCCCCTGTCGCGCCTGCACCGCGCTCAGCGCCCACTTCGGGGTCCGCATAGTCGACCCGGCGACCCAGAACGGCTGACGCCACCCCGACCCACCCCGAAGCACCCGGCACCACGGCGCGCACCTCACGCCCGCCACTCCCAGGACCTCGACGAGACGACGGGCAGATGCACACCGACCGCACCTCATCCACCCGCTTCGGCGTACCCGTCGACGCCGCCCTGCGCGCCGCCGGCTGGCAACCCGGACGCTGGGACATCAAGCAGGCCGAGTACTGGGCCGACGCCCTGCGCGACCACGTCTCCCCCGCGGGCCACCGGCACTCCGTCTTCCCCGCCGCCGTCGAGGCCTGGGCCGAATTCGGCGGACTCCACATCGCCCCCACGGGCCCCGGCCGCCAGGTCGCCCCCGCCACCCTGCACCTCGACCCGCTGCACGGCCTCCACATGGCCCGCACCCTCGGCGATCTCGGCCGCGCCCTCGGCACCGAGGTCTGTCCCCTCGGCGCCGAGACCGACAGCCGGTCCCTCGTCGCCATCGACACCGACGGCCGCGTCTACACCCTCGACCACACCGGCGACTGGTACCTCGGCCAGGACATCGACCAGGCCCTGTCCACCCTCATCGCCGGCACGGAACCGACCCGCCTGACAGCGAGCTGACGCCCACCGGGCCCTACGACGCCGGAATCACCGCAGACACCCGGAAACCCCCCGCGTCCGTCGGCCCCGACACGAACACCCCGCCCAGCGCGGACACCCGCTCCTTCATCCCCACCAGCCCGTTCCCCCCGGACGGCAACCGAGCCGACGACGCCGCCTCCTCGGCCGGCTCGTTCTCCACCTGCATCGCGATCTCCGACACCCGATGCGCCAGCCGCACATAGGTCTTCGCCCCGGCCGCGTGCTTGTGGACGTTCGTCAACGCCTCCTGCACCACGCGATACGCCGTCTGCTCGACCTCCGGCGCGTACGACCGCTCGTCCCCCTCCACGGACAGATCCACCACCATCCCCGCGGCGGCCGACTGCCCGACCAGCTCCTCGATCTCCGCCAGGCACGGCCCCTCGTCGTCGACGGCCCGCGAGGCCGCCGCGGCCGCGGCCGCCCCCACCGCCGCCAGCGGCACCGACGCCGCCCGCTCACGCCGCTCGTCCCCGCCACTGCGCAGCACCCCGAGCATCTCCCGCAACTCGGTCAGCGCCTGCCGCCCCATGTCCCCCACGAGCGCGGCGTTCCGCACGGCCTTCTCGGGGTCCTTCCGCGCCACCGCCTGCAGCGCCGCGGCGTGCACCACCATCAGACTCACCCGGTGCGCGACCACGTCGTGCATCTCCCGGGCGATCCGGGTCCGCTCCTCGTTCCGAGCCCACTCGGCCCGCTCCTCCGCCCGCTCGGCGAGCAGCTGCAGCTCCCGCTCCAGACTGTCCGCCCGCTCCCGCAGGCTCTCCATCAGCCGCCGCCGGGCCCCCACATACAGCCCGAGCAGCACGGGAGGCGCCGTGAACCCCACGGACATCGTGATGGCGGCGAAGGGAACGAACCAGTCCCCGATGTCCAGGTCCCCCCGCGACATGTCCTGCCGGGTCTTCACGAACGTCACGATGAGCGTCCCCAGCAGCGACATCCCCGCCAGCGAGGCGAGGATCCGCCGGGGCAGTTCGGACGCGGCCAGCGTGTACAGGCCGACGATGCCCATCAGGAAGCCCATCTCGGCGGGCGTGATGGCGATCGACACCAGCACCACCGCGATCGGCCACCGCCGCCGCACGAGCAGCACGGAGCCGGCCAGCAGGCCGAACACCACTCCCGCCGCCACCGGGATCCCCGCATCCCTGGCGAACGGGATGCCCTCGAACCCGCACTCCAGTGCGGACGCCACGGCCAGACTCACATCGAACACGGCACTGCGCCGCCTGGCCCACCACCACGGCCCTCCCCGGGCCGTCACATGGTCTTCCCCCGTCGCGGTCATGCCCTCCAGCCTAAAGGCGCCCGCCGCCGGTTTTCCGGTGAGTTTCCCGGACTGGCCTACACCACACTCCGTGACCGTTCAGACGCCATACCACCCGATATCCCTCGAACTGCTGAATCGCTCACCGTTCGACCCCGGAAGCCCTCATTCCGCCCGGACGGTCCGCGTATGGCACCACCTCGGAGGCATACCTCGGCTGCCCGATCGTCCACGTGATCAAGAGCGCCGACTTGTACCGTCGCATGGAAGGCGCCCGGTACGGCATAGTAGGAGGCGCCGCCCGGCGACCTGACGGAATGTCCGGTTCAGCTCGGGTTTATTCCCCCGTGGTGTAATTGGCAGCACTGTGGCTTTTGGTGCCATCTGTCCGGGTTCGAGTCCTGGCGGGGGAGCACACGCTCACATTCGGGCCCTGGTCGGCGACAGCCACGTCAGGGCCCGCTCTCGTGTCCCCCAGAAAACCCCCCGGTATCCTGCGGATGAAACCCCACCCCATCCACAGCCGAAGGGCATCCCGTGAGCGCCAACCGCCCGGCAGCCGTCGTCGTTCTCGCAGCGGGTGAGGGCACCCGTATGAAGTCGGCCACACCCAAGGTCCTGCACGAGCTCTGCGGTCGCAGTCTCGTCGGGCATGTGCTGGCCGCCGCGGGCGAGCTGCACCCCGAGAACCTGGTCGTCGTGGTCGGCCACGCCCGTGAGAAGGTCACCGCCCACCTCGGCGAGATCGCCCCCGCAGTCCGCACCGCCGTACAGGCGGAGCAGAACGGCACCGGGCACGCCGTACGGATGGGACTCGAAGCGCTCGGCGGCTCCGTCGACGGGACCGTTGTCGTCGTGTGCGGGGACACTCCCCTGCTCACCGGCTCGACCCTCGACGCCCTCGCCGCCACCCACTCCGCCGACGGCAACGCGGTGACCGTGCTGACCGCCGAGGTACCGGACGCGACCGGCTACGGCCGGATCGTCCGCGACGACACCGGCGCCGTGACCGCGATCGTGGAGCACAAGGACGCCACCGACGCCCAGCGGTCGATCCGTGAGATCAACTCGGGTGTGTTCGCGTTCGACGGCCACCTGCTCGCCGACGCCCTGAAGAAGGTGCGTACGGACAACAGCCAGGGCGAGGAGTACCTGACCGACGTGCTCGGGATCCTGCGCGAGGCCGGGCACCGGGTCGGGGCCTCCGTGGCCGGCGACCACCGGGAGATCGCCGGCATCAACAACCGTGTGCAGCTCTCCGAGGCCCGCCGGATCCTCAACGACCGGCTCCTGACCGAGGCCATGCTCGCCGGCGTGACCGTCGTGGACCCGGCGACGACCTGGATCGACGTCACCGTCACCTTCGAGCAGGACGCCGTCGTCCACCCGGGCACGCAGTTGCACGGCGCGACGCACCTCGGCGAGGGCGCGGAGGTCGGGCCCAACTCCCGGCTGACCGACACCCGGGTCGGGGCGGGTGCCCGCGTCGACAACACCGTGGCCGTGAGCGCGGAGGTCGGCGCCGCGGCGTCCGTGGGGCCGTACGCGTATCTGCGTCCGGGGACCCGGCTGGGTGCCAAGGGCAAGATCGGTACGTACGTCGAGACGAAGAACGCCACGATCGGGGAGGGGACGAAGGTGCCTCACCTCTCCTACGTGGGTGACGCGACGATCGGTGAGCAGTCGAACATCGGCGCCGCGAGCGTGTTCGTGAACTACGACGGCCAGGAGAAGCACCACACGAACATCGGCTCTCACTGCCGTACGGGCTCGGACAACATGTTTGTGGCGCCTGTCACGGTGGGGGACGGTGCCTACACCGCCGCCGGATCCGTGATCACGAAGGACGTGCCGCCCGGTTCGCTGGCCGTGGCCCGTGGTCAACAGCGGAATATCGAGGGTTGGGTGGCTCGCAAGCGTCCGGGGAGCGCGGCCGCGAAGGCGGCGGAGGCGGCTTCCCGGGAGTCGGCCGACGAGGGCTGACCGGAAACCGGTGCCTCAAACACGGCGTACGGTGATAAGTGCACACCCGCACCCCCACCAGTTGAGACGCCCTCTCGCGAGCCCGCTGAGAGGTCCCTCGACCCCAGATCGAAACCCCAGCTGCGACACCTCTGAGGAGACAGTGCTGTGACCGGGATCAAGACGACCGGCGAGAAGAAGTTGATGTTCTTCTCCGGCCGCGCCCACCCCGAGCTTGCCGAGGAGGTCGCCCACCAGCTGGGTGTCGGGGTTGTCCCGACGAAGGCCTTCGACTTCGCCAACGGTGAGATCTATGTGCGTTACCAGGAGTCGGCGCGTGGCGCCGACTGCTTCCTGATCCAGAGCCACACGGCTCCGATCAACAAGTGGATCATGGAGCAGTTGATCATGATCGACGCGCTGAAGCGCGCGTCGGCCCGGTCCATCACGGTCATCGTGCCGTTCTACGGTTACGCGCGGCAGGACAAGAAGCACCGCGGACGTGAACCGATCTCGGCACGTCTGATCGCGGACATGATGAAGACGGCGGGCGCTGACCGCATCCTCACCGTCGATCTGCACACGGACCAGATCCAGGGCTTCTTCGACGGTCCGGTGGACCACCTGTTCGCGCTGCCGCTGCTGGCGGACTACGTGGGCCGGAAGGTGGACCGGGAGAAGCTGACGGTCGTCTCCCCGGACGCGGGCCGGGTGCGGGTCGCCGACCGCTGGTGCGACCGGCTGGGCGCGCCGCTGGCGATCGTGCACAAGCGTCGGGACAAGGACGTCGCGAACCAGGTCACCGTCCACGAGGTCGTGGGTGAGGTGAAGGGTCGCGTGTGTGTCCTGGTGGACGACATGATCGACACCGGTGGGACGATCTGTGCCGCTGCCGACGCGCTGTTCGCGCACGGTGCGGAGGACGTGATCGTGACGGCGACGCACGGTGTGCTGTCGGGTCCGGCGGCCGACCGTCTGAAGAACTCCCGGGTGAGCGAGTTCGTGTTCACGAACACCCTGCCGACGCCGGGTGAGCTCAGCGGGGACCTGGACAAGATCTCGGTGCTGTCGATCGCGCCGACGATCGCGAGCGCGGTGCGTGAGGTGTTCGAGGACGGTTCGGTGACGAGCCTGTTCGACGAGCAGTGAGGGCTCTTCCGGAGTCCTGGTAGATCGTTTTGGGTGCGGCCTCCCTGGCCGAGTAGACTGCTGCAGTTGCTCGGCGAGGGAGGCCGTTTCCCGTTGTGGGATCGGTGGTCCGTTATCGACGCGCTCTTCGTAGCAGGCCGTTCGTGGCCGGGTGACCACGTCCGTACCTGACTTCGAGGAGTGATTATGTCCGAGGTGAAGATCTCCGCCGCGACGCGCACCGAGTTCGGCAAGGGTGCCGCGCGCCGTATCCGTCGTGAAGACAAGGTTCCGGGTGTCCTGTACGGGCACGGTTCGGACCCGCTGCACGTGACCCTGCCGGGCCACGACCTGCTGATGGCGCTGCGTACGCCGAACGTCCTGATCGCGCTGGACATCGACGGCAAGACCAAGGAACTGGCGATTCCGAAGGCCGTGCAGCGTGACCCGCTGAAGGGCTTCCTGGAGCACGTCGACCTGCTGCTGGTCAAGCGTGGCGAGCAGGTCAACGTCGACATCTACGTCCACACCGAGGGCGAGCTGGCCCCGGGTGGCTTCCTGCTCGAGCACGTGCTGAACGCGCTGCCGGTCGAGGCCGAGGCCACGCACATCCCCGAGTCCGTGACGGTCTCCATCGAGGGTCTGTCCGCCGGTGACTCCATCCTCGCCAAGGACATCACGCTGCCGAAGGGCACGACGCTGGCCGTCGAGGAGGACACCGTCGTCCTGCAGGTCCTGGCCGCGCAGGCCGAGGAGGCCCCGGAGGGTGAAGAGGCCGAGGGCGAAGAGTCCGCCGAGGCCTGATCCTCTTCGTCGTCGTTTCGTCGGCCGCTGTTCCCGTGCGGAGCAGCGGCCGACGCGTATGAAGGAGACATGGACGTGACGACCGATGCCGCCGCTCCCTGGCTGATCGTGGGGCTGGGCAATCCGGGGCCGGAGTACGCGGGGAACCGGCACAACGTGGGTTTCATGGTGGCCGATCTGCTGGCGGACCGCATCGGGGGGAGGTTCAAGCGGGCGGGGAAGGCGCAGGCGCAGGTGATCGAGGGGCGGATCGGGCCGCCCGGGCCGGCGAACCGCCGGGTGATTCTGGCGAAGCCGATGTCGTACATGAATCTGTCGGGCGGGCCGGTGAACGCGCTGCGGGACTTCTACAAGGTGCCGGTCGCCCATGTGGTGGCGATTCATGATGAGTTGGACATCGATTACGGGACGTTGCGGCTGAAGCTGGGCGGCGGGGACAACGGCCACAACGGGCTGAAGTCGATGACGAAGGCGTTCTCGGCGGACTATCACCGGGTGCGGTTCGGGATCGGGCGGCCGCCGGGGCGGATGCCGGTGGCGGACTTCGTGCTGAAGGACTTCTCGTCGGCGGAGCGCAAGGAGCTGGACTACTTCGTGGACCGTGCGTCGGACGCCGTGGAGTGTCTGGTGATCGAGGGGCTGGAGCGGGCGCAGAGTACGTACAACTCCTGACTTGTCACCCCGGGGAGTTGACCCGTCGTGCGGGTATGGCCAATGATCCCGGCCATGCCCCCCACTGCCACCGCTTCTCGCCAGAGCTCTCATGCCGTGCTGCGGCTCGGTCGGTTCGCGGCGATGGGTACGGTCGCCGCGCTGATCCTGATCGCGGGTGTGTGGGCGTCATGGGGTACGGCGCAGCATGTGATGCTGACGAAGGGCCGGGAGCGCGGCACGGTCGATGTGACGCGGTGCGGGCCGGAGCTGTGCACGGGTTCGTTCACGCCGTTGTCGGAGGGTGCGCAGCCGCGGGCGAAGGTGGAGCTGGAGAAGTCGGTCGCTGTGGAGCGGGGCCGGACCTACACGGTGGTCCTGAAGCCCGGCAGTGACCACGCGGTCCGTTCGGGCCCGGCGGGGATTCTGTACGCGTGGATTCCGCTGGGCGGTGCGCTGTTGCTGGCGTCGGTCGTGGTGGCGGGCGGGCTGCTGCGGACGCGGGTGGCGTGGGTGCTGGCGCTGTCGGGGTTCGGGCTGCTGACGGCGGCGTTCTTCGCCGTGTGAGGTCTGTCAGGCATACGAGAGGTGCCCCCGGGTTCGTACGGATACGAACCCGGGGGCACCTTCGTCGTGTTGTGGCTCAGCCGGTGTTGCGCAGGCCGGCTGCCACGCCGTTGACGGTGAGGAGCAGGGCGCGGGAGAGCAGCGGGTCGGGCTGTTCGGCGGCGCCGACCGCGTCGCGCTGCCGCTTGAGCAGGGCGACCTGGAGGTAGGAGATCGGGTCGAGGTAGGCGTCGCGGATGGCGAAGGTCTGCTTGAGGACGGGCGCGGCGTCGAGGAGTTCCTCTTCGCCGGTCACGCGCAGCACCTCGCGCACGGTCAGTTCGTGCTCGGCCTTGATGGCGTCGAAGACGTGCTTGAGCTCGTCGGGGACGAGGGTGTCGACGTAGTGCTGGGCGATCCGCAGGTCGGTCTTGGCCAGGGTCATCTCGACGTTGGAGATGAAGTTGCGGAAGAAGTGCCACTGGCCGTGCATCTCGTCCAGGACCGTGTCCAGGCCCGCCTCGCGCAGCGCCTTCAGACCGGAGCCGACACCGAACCAGCCGGGCACGATCTGCCGTGACTGGGTCCAGCCGAACACCCACGGGATGGCCCGCAGCCCGTCGAGGCCGGCGCCGGTGTCCGGGCGGCGTGAGGGGCGGGAGCCGAGGTGGAGGTCGGCGAGCTGGTCGACCGGGGTGGAGGCGAAGAAGTACGCCGGGAGGTCGGGGTCCTCGACGAGCCTGCGGTAGGCGCCCTCGGCGGCCTCGGAGACGACGTCCATCGCGGCGTCCCAGCGGGCCAGGGCCTCGTCCGACTGGCGGGGGGCGGTGTGCAGGGCGGATGCCTGCAGGGTGGCCGCGACGCTCAGTTCGAGGTTCTCCCTGGCCAGGGCCGGGATGAGGTACTTGTCGGAGATGACCTCGCCCTGCTCGGTCACCTTGATCTCGCCCTCCAGGGTGCCCCAGGGCTGGGCGAGGATGGCGTCGTGGGTGGGGCCGCCGCCGCGGCCGACGGTGCCGCCGCGGCCGTGAAAGAGCCGGAGCCGGACGCCGTAGCGGTGGGCGACGTCGCGCAGGCGCCGCTGGGCGCGGTGGATCTCCCACTGGCTGGTGGTGATGCCGCCGAACTTGGAGGAGTCGGAGTAGCCGAGCATGACCTCCTGGACGTCGCCCCGCAGCGCCACGAGCCTGCGGTACGACGGGTCGGAGAGCATGTCCTCCAGGATCGTGTCCGCGGCCTTGAGCTCGTCCGTCGTCTCCAGCAGCGGCACGATGCCGATCTTCGCCCAGCCTGCGTGCAGGTCGATGAGTCCGGCCTCGCGGGCGAGGACGGCGGCGGCGAAGACGTCGTCGGCGCCCTGGCACATGGAGATGATGTACGACTCGATGACCTCGGGTCCGAAGACCTCCAGGGCCTTCTTCACGGTCTGGAAGACGCCGAGGGTCTTCTCGCCGGGCGCGTCCACGGGCGCCGGGGTGGGCGCGAGGGGGCGGCGGGAGCGCAGTTCCTTGGCGAGCAGCCGGGCGCGGTAGTCGCGGGGCATGTCCGCGTACCGCCAGGACTCCTCGCCGAGCCGGTCGAAGAGCTGGCCGAGGGCGTGGTGGTGGGCGTCCGCGTGTTCGCGTACGTCCATGGTGGCGAGCTGGAGGCCGAAGGCGGCCAGGGTGCGGATGGTGCGGGCGAGGCGGCCGTCGGCGAAGAGGCCGCCGCGGTGCTCGCGCAGGGAGCTCTGGATGATCCGCAGGTCGTCGAGGAGCTGGCTGGTGCCGAGGTAGTCGCGGCCCGGGACGTGGGCGGTGCCCTTGGCGAGGCGCTTCTTGGTGTTCTCCAGCTTCTGCCGGATGCAGGTGGCCTTGAGCCGGTAGGGCTCCTCGGCGTTGAGGCGCTTGTAGCGGGGGCTGATCTCGGGAAGGTTGTCCAGGTCGGTCTGGAGGGAGGTCAGCAGTTCCTCGGTGGCGCCGGCGTAGCGGATGGAGTTGGACAGGAAGCCGCGCAGCTCGTCGATCGTCTCGAGGGCGTCGTTGATGCCGTGCTCATGCTGGAGGATGAGGACGTCCCAGGTCACCTGGGGGGTGACGTTGGGGTTGCCGTCGCGGTCGCCGCCGATCCAGGTGCCGAAGGTGAGCGGGCGGGTGTCGTCGGGGAGCTTGACCCCGGCGCGCTCCAGCTCGGCGGTGAGGTCCTCCAGGACGTCGCCGACGGCGTTGGCGTGCAGTTCGTCCAGGTAGTAGATGGCGTTGCGGGCCTCGTCGGCGGGCTCGGGGCGGACGACGCGCAGTTCGTCGGTCTGCCAGACGAGGTCGATGTTCTCGGCCAGCCGGATGTCGAGGCGGCGGCGGTCGGACTCGATGACGGGGGTGTCGAGGAGTGCGGCGACGCGCCGGAGCTTGTTCAGGACCGACCGGCGCGCTGCCTCGGTCGGGTGGGCCGTGAACACGGGACGAATATTGAGGTTCCGAACCGTCTCGCGCAGGTGTTCGGGATCGGCGTCCTTGAGCCGGTCGGCCGTACGGGCGAGCAGTCCGCCCTCGGCGGCGCGCCGGGCGCGCAGCTCGCGGCCGCGGTGGACCTGCTCGGTCACATTGGCCAGGTGGAAATAGGTGGAGAAGGCGCGGACCAGCTTGGCCGCGGTCTCCAGTTCCGTGCCGCGTAGCAGCTCGGCGGCGGCCTCGCCGTCCTCACGGGTGAGGCGGCGGACCTTCTCGACGAGGTCCAGGAGCTCGGGGCCCTCCTGCCGGACAAGGGTCTCTCCGAGGAGGTCACCCAGTCGGCGGATGTCGGCACGCAGCTCACTGCTCGTCGTCGTGGTCTGGTCGTCGGCACTGCTCACAGGTGCGGCTCCTTGCAGTGTTGAAGCTCGTCTGGGAGGGGAACCCGGACGGCGTCTCGCGCGGCGTGCGCCGCATACGGGACGGACATCCGGGAAGAAATCAGAGCGGACCGCGCTGTCCGACCGACTCCAGGATAGGTGTCGGCGGGGACGCGCAGGCTCTCGGGCTCTTGCCGCCGGGCGGCGCACTGCCATACTTACGATGCCGTAGGTTACGGAACCGTAGGAAGTCCTGCGGGGTTCCCGTGCCCCGGCACCCCTTCTCCCTCCTCATACCCCCCAGGGGACGCGTATGACCAGTAGTTCCGACGTGATCGAGGACGCCCACGAGGCACCCGGTCAGGACACCGACGCCGCAGCCCCCTCCGCCACGCTGGGCGGCGAGCAGAAGCGGTCCATCGAGCAGATCGCTCTCCTCCTCTTCATCGCCGTTCCGTTCCTCGCGCTGCTGGCGGCCGTGCCGCTGGCGTGGGGCCGGGGCGTGAGCTGGCTGGACCTCGGTCTGCTGGTCTTCTTCTACTACCTGGGGTGCCACGGCATCACGATCGGCTTCCACCGCCACTTCACGCACGGTTCCTTCAAGGCCAAGCGGCCCTTGAAGATCGCGCTGGCCATCGCGGGCTCGATGGCGGTCGAGGGTCCTCTGGTCCGCTGGGTGGCCGATCACCGCAAGCACCACAAGTTCTCCGACGCGGAGGGTGACCCGCACTCGCCGTGGCGTTTCGGCGAGACCGTCCCGGACCTGATGAAGGGCCTCTGGTGGGCGCACATCGGATGGCTGTTCGATGAAGAGCAGACGTCGCAGGAGAAGTACGCCCCGGACCTGATCAAGGACAAGACGCTCCGCGCGATCTCCCGCCAGTTCATCCTGTGGACGGCCCTGTCGCTGGCGCTCCCGCCGCTGATCGGCGGCCTGGTCACGATGTCCTGGTGGGGCGCCTTCACGGCGTTCTTCTGGGGTTCGCTCGTCCGGGTGGCCCTGCTGCACCACGTGACGTGGTCGATCAACTCGATCTGCCACGCGGTCGGCAAGCGCCCCTTCAAGTCGCGCGACCGGTCGGGCAACGTGTGGTGGCTGGCCGTGCTGTCCTGCGGCGAGTCCTGGCACAACCTGCACCACGCCGACCCCACCTCGGCACGGCACGGGGTGATGCGCGGCCAGCTGGATTCCTCCGCGCGGCTGATCCGCTGGTTCGAGATGGCCGGCTGGGCGTACGACGTGCGCTGGCCGTCACGCTCGCGTATCGATTCGCGCCGTAACGACGGGGAAGGCGGCTCCCGGCGCGGGAAGGAGCCCGTCGAGGCGGCATGATGGTCGCTGTGGCGACCGACTCGAGCAGCACCCCCAGCAATGACAAGCCGCGGCGAGCGCGTCGCACGCGGATGACCGGTGCCGAGCGCCGCCAACAACTGCTGGAGATCGGTCGCACGCTCTTCGCGGCGAAGGGGTTCGAGGGCACTTCGGTGGAGGAGATCGCGGCGAAGGCCGGGGTCTCCAAGCCGGTGGTGTACGAGCACTTCGGCGGCAAGGAGGGGCTGTACGCGGTGGTCGTGGACCGCGAGATGCGGTGCCTGCTGGACATGGTGACGAGTTCCCTCACGGCCGGTCACCCTCGCGAACTCTGCGAACAGGCGGCCTTCGCCCTCCTCGACTACATCGAGGAGTACACGGACGGCTTCCGCATCCTGGTCCGGGACTCCCCCATCCCCCAGTCGACGGGCTCCTTCGCCTCCCTGATCTCGGACATCGCCACCCAGGTCGAGGACATCCTCGGCAAGGAGTTCAAGAGCCGCGGCTTCGACCCCAAGCTGGCCCCGCTGTACGCCCAGGCCCTGGTCGGCATGGTCGCCCTGACCGGCCAGTGGTGGCTGGACGTCCGCAAGCCGAAGAAGGCCGAGGTGGCCGCCCACCTGGTGAACCTGGCCTGGCACGGCCTGGACGGGCTGGAGCCGAAGCCGCATTTGATAGGGCGCCGCAAAAGCTGACACAGGCGCCCACAACATTAACCTTGTGTCATCATGCGAGCATGACTGAGATCACGATCAGCTCCGCCCGTTCCCAGCTCGGCGACCTGGTCCGGCGCGCGGCCCACAGCCGCGAGACCATCGCCATCACCGACCACGGCCATGTGGCCGCGCTGCTCGTGTCTCCCCAGGTGATAGAGGATCTCGAGGACGCTCTCGCCGTCGCCGACTACCAGCGGCGCAAGGCGGAGGGGACGCTCGGCGAAGGCATCCCGCACGAAGAGGTCGGTCGCATGCTGGGGCTGCGTCCGTGACCTACCGCATCATCTGGGAGCCGAACGCCACGAACGCGGCCGTACGCTTCCTCAAGGACGACCCGACCGGCCTTGCCGCCGTCTACGAGGCCGTCGACGCACTCGCCGAAACTCCACGCCCCTCCGCCTCCACCCCCTACGGCTGGGACTTCCGCCGACTCCGCGTCGGCGACTACCGCGTGCTCTACGCCATCGACGACGACGCGATCCACATCCTCGTCATCCACCTCGGCCGCACCACCTGAACCACCACCTCACCCCCGTTTCCGGGCCACCGCGAAAACCCGGCGGAACGGAAACGGGGTGCCGTGGGGCCCCGCCGGATAGGCCTCACCCAGGGCGGCCCGGTACTCGGTGACGAAGCCCTCCCGCGCCCCGGGGTCGTCGGCGAGGGCGGTCAGCACGGGCCGCAGGCCGGTCCCCTTCACCCAGTCGAGCACCGGATCCTCGCCCTGGAGCAGATGGATGTACGTCGTCTCCCAGACGTCGGCGGCGCAGCCGAGGGCGGTGAGGTGCTCCTGGTAGGCCTCGGGTGGGAGCACGGCGTCGGCATGCCGCAGGGTGTCGGCGAGCCGGTCACGCCAGCGCGGGGAGCCGGCGATTTCGCGCATGAGCCGGTGGCTGGGGGCGTCGAAGTTCCCGGGCACCTGGAAGGCGAACGTGCCGGACGGTTTCAGCCCGGCCACCCAGTCGGCGAACCGCTCGACATGCCCCGGCACCCACTGCAGCGTCGCGTTGCTGACGATCAGGTCGTACGGCTCGGCCGGCGCCCAGGTGCGCACATCGGCGTGCGCGAAGTCGAGGCGCCCCCCGCCCTCGGTGGGGCCCTGGTGATCGACGTGGGCCTTGTCGAGCATCTCGGGCGAGTTGTCGTAGCCGGTGATCCGGGCGGTGGGCCAGCGATCGGCGAGGAACCGCGTGACGTTGCCGGGGCCGCAGCCGAGGTCGGCGATACGGGGTGCGCCGCCGGGCGGCTCGGGGACACGGGCGAGGAGATCGGCGAAGGGTCGGGCGCGGTGGCCGGCGTGACGGAGGTACTGGGCGGGGTCCCAGGTGGGGACGGCAGCGGGCATGAACTCCTCCGGATGTCCTGGTGGGTGACTGGTGGGTGACCGTCGGGACGCGGGATGCACACCCACCGTGGCAGCTTAAATATCTCGACGTCAAGAAAATGGACGTCAAGAGACTCTACGTCGACACAACCACTACACTGATCGCCATGGAGGACGAGGTCGACCGGCTGGTCGCAGCATGGCGCCGGGAGCGCCCGGACCTCGACGTGGAACCGCTCGAGGTGCTCAGCCGTGTGAGCAGACTGGCCCGGCATCTGGACCGGGCGCGTCGGCTGGCCTTCTCGGAGCATGGCCTGGAGCCGTGGGAGTTCGACGTCCTGACGGCCCTGCGCCGCGCGGGCACGCCGTATCAGCTCTCGCCGGGGCAGCTCCTCACGCAGACCCTGGTCACCTCGGGCACGATGACGAACCGCATCGACCGCCTGGCGAAGAAGGACCTGGTGGAACGCCTCCCCGACCCCAGCGACCGCCGAGGCGTCCTGGTCCGGCTGACGGACGAGGGCAGGGACCGCGCGGACCAGGCCCTGGCGGGACTCCTGGACCAGGAGCGCGCGATCCTCGCGGAGCTCTCCCGGGCCCAGCGCGGCGACCTGGCGGGGCTGCTACGCCAGCTGACCGCCCCGTTCGACAACATCCCCGGCTAGGTCGGCGGGCCCGACCCCGGCCCGCCGGGCCAGGGCGACGGCGGCGAGCGTGGAATGCACGCCCAGCTTGCCCAGCACGTTCTGCATATGGGTCCGCACGGTGTGCGGCGACAGATACAGCCGCTCGGCGACGGCCTTCCGGCCCAGCCCGGCGACCATGCACCGCAGCACTTCCCGCTCCCTCGGCGTCAGCGACTCGACCAGCCGCTCGCTCTCGGTGCGGTGCTTGCGGGCGGCGGTGAGCTCCCGCAGTACGCCGGTCAGCAGGGCGGGCGGCAGATGGGTCTCGTCGCGCAGCACCCCTCGGATGACGGTCAGCAGCCGGGACAGCGAGCAGTCCTTGGCCACCCACCCGGAGGCACCCGCCTGCAGAGCCAGGGCGGCCCGCCGCGGGTCGTCCTTCTCGGCGAGCACCACGATCCGTACGTTCGGCTGCGCGGACCGCACGCCCGTGACGAGGGAGATGCCGTCGACGAGCCCGTCCTCGTTGCTCTCCTGCACCGGCACGGCCGGCCGTATGCCCGGCACCATGCCGCCCAGATCGGCGTCCACGAGCAGCACGTCGAAGCGCCGCCCCTCGGCGACCGCCCGCTCCAGGCTGCGCAGCGCGGCGGGACCGCTGCCGGCGGCGGAGACGTCGACATCGGGCTCGGCGGCCAGGGCCGCGGCGAGTGACTCGGCGAAGATGCGATGGTCGTCGACGACCAGGACTCGGATGCGAACCACGTAACCCCCTTCCCCAGGCTCCTGAGAGCAGGGGATTCCCCATCGTCGGAACACGACACCGCACGGGTACGACGCCGGAGTGCCCGGCCGCTGCGTCCGTTCGTCCGTCTCGCAGCAGCCCGACCGGGTCGCCGCAGCCGCACGGCCGCCGCCGTGCAGACACCGCTACCCCCACCCCGGGCGTCGTACCCGGCTGTCTCGCCCCCTGATCTGCACCGGCCCCCACCGGTGCTGTTCATCAGGGTACGGCCGGGGGCCGGGAGCGGAAGGTTATTTGCAGAACTGACTGTCCAGCACGTTTATGGTGTGCCGCATGTTCCGTCTTGAGACAGAAGTCGACAAGGCCCGACGTGATCTGCTCCGCACACGCCTGCGGGAAGCGAACACAAACGCCTCCCCGATCCTGCGGGCCCTGCGCGGAACCCCGGACGAAAGGGACGTCCCGTTGCACGTGTGGGCTGTGAACGACTCGGACGACGCCCTGGCCGGCGGCCTCGTCGGCTACACCTGGGCGACCTGGCTCCACGTCAACTACCTCTGGGTCGACGAACGCCACCGCGGCACGGGCCTCGGCACCGCCCTGCTCCGAGAGGCGGAACGCATCGCCTCCCAGGACCGCGGCTGCGTCTCCTCCCGCCTGGAGACCTGGGACTTCCAGGCCCCGCGGTTCTACGAGAAGCAGGGGTACGAGGTGGTGTGCGTGATCCCGGACTATCCGCCGGGGATCACGGAGTACTCGCTGACGAAGAGGCTGGGCTGACGACCTGGTTGCCGTCGCTGTTCGGCCCCTCGATAGCGTGGGTTCGCTTGAATTGTCCCCCCACTTCGACATCAACGGGAGCACCAGTGAACCGCCCCGCTCGGCTCGTGACGGCCGCGCTCACCGCATCCGCGGCCTTGCTGCTGACCGCCTGTGGCTCGGGGGGAGGTGACGAGTCGTCGTCCGACAAGATCGCGGGAGCGGACTCGGCTGAGAAGTCGTCTGCTTCGCCGTCGGTGTCCGCGTCGGCGGATGGGATCGATCGGCCGGAGATCAAGCTGCCCTCGGACATGAAGCTGGATTTTGAGGGGCGGCAGACCGGGGATGCCACGAAGGACGCGATTCTGGCGGACAACGAGCGGGCCGTCAGCACCGTATGGCAGGCCGTGGCCTACGGCGATCTGAAGAAGTCGGGCATGGGCTCCTACTACACGGATTCCGCGCTGACGGGCGTCTACAACTACGCGAAGAACAACAACGCCAACAAGACCAGCTGGGCCGGCTCCCTGCGCTACTTCGACCGCCGAGTGACGGTCTTCGACAAGACGTCGGCAGCCGTGACGTACTGCGTGGACGAGAGCAAAGCAAACGTCAAGAACCTCAAGACGAACAAGGTGAAGGTGACCGAGACCTCTCCCGACAGCTACGTCTACTACAACACCGGCATCAGGAAGGACGAAAAGGGCGTCTGGCAGATCTGGCAGCTCCACGAGGACCGCGGTTCCGAGAGGTGCCAGCCGTGACGCGGTGCTCGGCGCTCGCGGCCCTGACCGCCGCGGCGCTCTTCTGCGGGGTGAGCACAGCTGTCGCTGGAGGGATCGGTGACAACGGAATCCAGACCTCGGAGACTTCCGGTGATGCCTCGGAAAGGCTGCTGGAGTCGCACGTCAGCTTCGATGTGAAGGGCAAAGCCCCGTCGAAGGGCAGCGGTCCGGTCGCTTCCACCGCCGTGGACTGGGAGCCGCCGCCCTGCTGGTACGAGCCGTACTGGAAGGCCGAGAACTTCAAGAAGGTCCGCGAGGCCCAGTGGTCGATGTCCGAGTCCGTCGGCGGCGATCCCAAGGACCACGCGGATGAGAAGGCGCGCTACAAGGGCGGCCACCCCTACAAGGACTTCAACGTCGACAAGAACGACGAGGGCATGTGGTGGATAGCCGTCACCAACCCGAAGATGAAGGATGACCCCGGCGCCAACGACTGCAGGCGCAAGCCCTTCTGGGTGGACAACGGCGAGACCCCCGACGTCCCGCAAGCCATCGACACCGAGACCCTCGCCGGGCTCGCGCATCAGCGGACCGTCGTGCCTCCGACCAAGGTCTCCCTGGCCCCGAACGGCAAGTCGACGGTGAACGCCCCGACCTGGATCTGGCTGGACAAGGGCGCCTTCAAGCCGGTCTCGGTCACGGCGAGTCTGCCCGGTACCGGGCTGTGGGCGACCACGACCGCCAAGCCGGTGAGTCTGCACATCGATCCGGGGACGGAGGACGCGGAGAGTCTGCCGGCGTCCGGCGAGTGCGGGATCAACGACGACGGTTCGATCGGCGAGCCGTACGCCAGGGGCAAGGCGGAGCTGACGCCGCCGTGCGGGGTGCGGTATCTGCGTTCGTCGGCGGGCGACTCCTACGCCCTGGAGGCGACACTCACCTGGGAGATCTCCTGGGAAGGCTCGGGCGGCACGGGCGGTGACCTGCCCAACGGCACGTTCGCCACGACCACCCAGGTGCCGGTCCAGGAGTACCAGGCCGTCAACCGCTGAAGTCCCGGAAGAACGACTTGGGCGCCCTTCCTCTCCGAGGTGAGGGCGCCCGAGCTGCGTCAGGGAGGTCAGCGCACCCGCCGCGCTCCCGCCGACGGGACCGCCTCGAAGACGCGCGGTGTCGTGAAGCCCGCCGCCGCGAAGGCTTCTGTCACCGCCTTGGTGATGGCGTCGACGTCCGTCTCCTCCGCGAGGACGATCGCCGAGCCGCCGAAGCCGCCGCCGGTCATGCGGGCGCCCAGGGCGCCGGAGGCGAGGGACGTGTCGACGACCAGGTCGAGTTCGGGGCAGGAGATGCGGAAGTCGTCGCGGAGGGAGGCGTGGCCCTCGATCAGGATCGGGGCGATCGCTCGGGTGTCGTCGCCCGACTCGAGAAGTGACACCACCCGTTCGACGCGCTCGTTCTCCGTGACGATGTGGCGGACCAGTCGGCGGACCTCCTCCTCGTCGCCGAGGCGGGACAGCGCCGCGTCCAGGTCGTCGTAGGGGACGTCCCGGAGCGCGTTCACGCCGAGCAGCGCCGCGCCCTTCTCGCAGCCCGCGCGGCGCTTGCCGTACTCGCCCTCGCTGTGGGAGTGCTTGACCTGCGTGTCGACCACGAGGAGGCGCAGGCCCTCGGCCGCCAGGTCGAAGGGGATCTGCTTCTGGGAGAGGTCGCGGGTGTCGAGGAAGAGCGCGTGGCCGGCCTCGCAGCAGGCGGACGCCGTCTGGTCCATGATGCCGACCGGGGCACCGACGTAGACGTTCTCCGCGCGCTGGCACAGGCGGGCCAGTTGCCAGCCGCGCAGGCCGAGCGAGAAGAGGTCGTTCAGGGCCAGGGCCACCACCACCTCCAGCGCCGCCGAGGAGGAGAGGCCCGCGCCCGACGGGACCGTCGAGGAGAGGTGGATGTCCGCGCCCGTGACCGCGTGTCCGGCCTCGCGCAGGGCCCAGACCACGCCCGCCGGGTACGCCGTCCAGCTCTTGTCCGACTCCGGGGACAGGTCGTCCAGACGGAGTTCGGCAACCCCGCCCTCGACGTCCGCCGAGTGCAGGCGCAGGACGCCGTCCTCGCGGCGTGACACCGCCGCCACCGCGATGTGCGGCAGGGCGAACGGCATGACGAAGCCGTCGTTGTAGTCGGTGTGCTCGCCGATGAGGTTGACGCGGCCCGGTGCCGCCCATACCCCGTGCGGCTCCGCGCCGTACAGCTCGCCGAACCGTGCGGCCACCGTCTCCGCCACAGCCTCGTTCATGCCTGACCCCTGACCCTTCCGTGCCTTTGGTCCTGCTGGACCTGCTGGACCTGCTGGACCTGCTGGACCTGCTGGACCTGCTAGTTGCCGCGCCGCTGCGCGAAGTCCCACGCGTCCGCGACGATTCCAACGAGGTCCGCGCGGGACGGGTTCCAGCCCAGCTTCTCGCGGGCCGTGGCGGCCGAGGCCACCAGGACCGCCGGGTCGCCGCCCCGGCGGGGGGCGACCACTTCGGGGATCGGGTGGCCGGTCACGCTGCGGACCGTCTCGATGACCTCGCGGACCGAGAAGCCGTTGCCGTTGCCGAGGTTGCAGATGAGGTGCTCGCCGGAGGTGGCGGCCCGCAACGCCAGCAGGTGGGCCTCGGCCAGGTCCGCCACGTGGATGTAGTCGCGCACGCAGGTGCCGTCCGGCGTCGGGTAGTCCTCGCCGAAGACGGAGATCGCCTCGCGCCTGCCCTGCGCGACCTGGAGGACCAGCGGGATCAGGTGGGACTCGGGGTCGTGGCGCTCGCCGTGCTCGCCGTAGGCGCCCGCCACGTTGAAGTAGCGCAGCGAGACCGCGCCCAGGCCGTGTGCCGCCGCCTCGCCGGTGATCATGTGGTCGACCGCGAGCTTCGTGGCGCCGTACGGGTTGGTCGGGGACGTGGGCGCCGACTCGACGATCGGGACCTGCTGCGGCTCGCCGTACGTCGCCGCCGTGGAGGAGAAGACGAGCCTGGCCACGCCCGCCTCGCGCATCGCGGCCAGCAGCGCCATGGTGCCGGCGACGTTGTTGTCCCAGTACTTCTCCGGCTTCGCGACCGACTCGCCGACCTGCGAGAACGCGGCGAAGTGCAGAACGCCGTCGTACGAGGAATCCAGCCATTTGGCGGCATCGCGGATGTCGCCCTCGATGAAGGTCGCGCCCGCCGGGACGCCTTCACGGAAGCCCGTGGAGAGGTTGTCCAGGACGACGACCTCGTGGCCCGCCTCCAGCAGGTGCTGGGCGACGACGCCGCCGACGTAGCCCGCACCGCCTGTCACCAGGTACTTCCCGCTCATGAACTCGCTACCTCTCGCAGTCGCTCGGCCGCGCGCTCCGGCGGCACGTCGTTGATGAACACGTTCATGCCGGACTCGGAACCCGCGAGGAACTTCAGCTTGCCGGAAGTGCGGCGGATGGTGAAAAGCTCGAGGTGCAGCGCGAAGTCCTCACGCACGACCCCGTCGAACTCCTCCAGCGCGCCGAACGGTGCCTGGTGCCAGGCCGCGATGTACGGCGTCGGAGGCTCGCCCTCACCGAAGATCCGGTCGAAGCGCCTCAAGAGTTCCAGATAAATCTTGGGAAACTCTGTGCGCGCGTCCTCGTCCAGGCCGAGCAGGTCGGGCACCCGGCGCTTGGGGTAGAGGTGCACCTCGTACGGCCAGTGCGCCGCATGGGGCACGAATGCCACCCAGTGTTCACCCTCCAGGATGACCCGCTCGTCGGCGAGTTCCCGCTCCAGGACGGCGTCGAAGAGGTTCTCCCCGCCGGTCATCTCCTTGTGGGTCGCGACGGAGCGGAGCATCAGGGCGGTGCGCGGGGTGGTGAAGGGGTAGGCGTAGATCTGCCCGTGCGGGTGCTGGAGGGTCACGCCGATCTCGGCACCGCGGTTCTCGAAGCAGAAGACCTGTTCGACGGAGGGGAGATGGGACAGCTCCGACGTACGGTCCGTCCACGCCTCCAGCACCAGGCCCGCCTGCTCCTCGGTGAGGCCGGCGAAGGAGACGTCGTGGTCGGAGGTGAAGCAGACGACCTCGCAGCGGCCCGAGTCCCCGGCCAGCGAGGGGAAACGGTTCTCGAACACGACGACGTCGTACGACGAGTCCGGGATCTCGCTCAGCCGCTCGCCCTCGGAGGGGCACAGGGGGCATTCGTCGGCCGGCGGGTGGTAGGTGCGGCCCTGGCGGTGCGAGGCGATGGCGACGGAGTCGCCGAGCAGGGGGTCGCGGCGGATCTCGGACGTCGTGACGGTGCGGTCCAGGGGGCGGCGGTCGGCCGCGTCGCGCACGCTGTCGTCCCGCAGGTCGTAGTAGATGAGCTCGCGACCGTCGGCCAGCCGGGTCGAGGTCTTCTTCACGCCGGACTCCTCATCCTTCAAACATAACCCAACATATAAAAACATCACTCCCCCCACCCGTCAACATCACAATCAAACAAAGCCCATCAACGGACGTGTTCAATGACTGAACGCGGAGGCGTAGATTCCGCGGCGTATCGGTTCGCGCAACGAAGCGAGGGCTCATGCAGACCCCCACATATCTGTCAGCCGAGCTGCGACTCCCCACGAACTGGCTCGACTACTCGCTCCTCGGCATCTACTTCGTCGTAGTCCTCGGCATCGGCTTCGCCGCCCGCCGCTCGGTGAAGACGAGTCTCGACTTCTTCCTCTCCGGCCGTTCCCTGCCCGCCTGGGTCACCGGTCTGGCCTTCATCGCCGCCAACCTGGGCGCCACCGAGATCCTGGGCATGGCCGCCAACAGCGCGCAGTACGGCGTCTACACCACGCACTGGTACTGGATAGGCGCCATCCCGGCCATGGTCTTCCTGGGCCTGGTGATGATGCCCTTCTACTACGGCTCCAAGGTCCGCTCGGTCCCCGAGTTCCTGCTGCTGCGCTTCGACAAGGGGGCGCATCTGCTGAGCTCGATCCTGTTCGCCTTCGCCGCGATCCTCATCGCCGGCGTCAACCTCTACGCCCTGGCCATCGTCGTCGAGGCGCTGCTGGGCTGGCCGGAGTGGGTGGCGATCGTCGTCGCCGGCTTCTTCGTCCTCGCGTACATCACGCTCGGCGGCCTGTCCTCGGCGATCTACAACGAGGTCCTGCAGTTCTTCGTCATCCTCGCCGCGCTCATCCCGATCGCGGTCCTCGGCCTGAAGAAGGTGGGCGGCTGGGACGGCCTGTCCGACTCCCTCACCGCCTCCCGCGGCGCCGACTTCATGACGTCCTGGGGCGGTACGGGCATCGGCAGCGACAACCCGCTGGGGGCGAACTGGCTGACGATCGTCCTGGGCCTCGGCTTCGTCCTCTCCTTCGGCTACTGGACGACGAACTTCGCCGAGGTGCAGCGCGCCCTGTCCGCCAAGAACCTCTCGGCGGCCCAGCGCACCCCCCTCATCGCCGCGTTCCCGAAGATCTTCATCGTGTTCCTGGTGATGATCCCGGGTCTGGTCGCCGCCGTCCTGGTCCCCAAGATCGGCACCTCCGGCTCGGACCTCCAGTACAACGACGCGATCCCGTACCTCATGGCCCAACTGCTGCCGAACGGCGTGCTGGGCATCGCCGTCACCGGCCTCCTCGCGGCGTTCATGGCGGGCATGGCGGCGAACGTGTCGTCGTTCAACACGGTGTTCACGACGGACATCTGGGCGAAGTACGTCGTACGGGGCCGCGAGGACGAGTACTACGTGCGCTTCGGCCGGCTCATCACCGCGATCGGTGTCTTCGCCTCCATCGGCACGGCGTTCCTGGCGCGGTCCTTCTCGAACATCATGGCCTACCTCCAGACGCTGTTCTCCTTCTTCAACGTGCCGATGTTCGTCGTCTTCATCATCGGCATGTTCTGGAAGCGCGCCTCGATGAAGTCGGGCTTCTGGGGGCTGCTCGTGGGCACCACCGCCGCGATGATCAACTACTTCGTCCTCTACAAGCAGGACATCGTCGACATCCCCACCGACCAGGGCGCCAACTTCGTCTCGGCGATCGCCGGGTTCGTCGCGGGCGCGATCGTCATGGTGGCGGTGTCGCTCTTCACCGCGCCGAAACCGGCCGAGGACCTCCAGGGGCTGGTCTACGGCACGACCTCGCCCGGCATGACCGAGCCCCCGGCACCGGGGGACGAGGCCTGGTACCGCAAGCCGGCGCTGCTCGGCTGGGGCGCGATCGTCCTGGCCGCGGCCTGCTACATCCCGTTCTCGTTCTGACCGAGGGAGGATTGAAGAGGTATGTCTGAGTACTCCGACAAGGACGTGCAGCGGGAAGTCACCGAGTTGCAGGGCAAGTCGGCGACGGCCGCGCGGCTGTTCGACATCCGGCGCATCATCGGTGGGCTGTTCGTGGTGTACGGCGTGATCGTGACGATCGCGGGGTTCACGGCGTCCGATGCCGACATCGACAAGGCGGAGGGGGTCAACATCAACCTGTGGACCGGGCTCGGCATGCTGCTGCTCGGACTGTTCTTCCTGGCGTGGCTGAAGCTGAGGCCGGCGGCTCCGCCGCCGGGGGTTGAGCCGGGGGCGGAGGGTGAGGCTGAAGCCAGGGAGTGACGGCGGGGGCCTGCGGCTGTACCGCTTTGGACCGCGCCGACTTCCTCACGCGGCTACGGAACTGATCAGCGCTCCGAGGATCACCGGGGCGTCGCGCCTTCGCGTGGCGATGAGGACCTCCTGGTCACCGTCGCGGCACTCGATGACCACGCCGTTGTACTTGTATGCGGCGGGCCAGGCGTCTGGATCCTCTCCGAGCCGCCAGCCCCGTACGCGCTCCACGGTGAGCGTCTCCGGCAGGGTCGCGCGGGCGACGCGGCCGGCAGGGTCGGGGGTCGCGGCGGGCGGTCCGTCGCCCAGCACCAGGAGGCCGTAGCCGGGGCGGCTGTACGGCACGTCGCCGTGGACGGTGGCGCTCACCGTCAGCCGCGCGGCCGGGACGGCGGGCAGGATGTCGCTGGTGTCGTCCGCCCTGCGGACGCGCCGCCACACCAGCCACATGCTGAACACGCCGATCGCGACGGCCGGGGGGGGTACCGCATGCGGCGACCAGGAGGACGTCGGTCACCCCGTCTCCGGCGGCGCTCGCGAAGAAGGCCACGGTGCCTTCCACAACGCCGGCCACCCACAGCGCGCCAGGCCCCAGAGTGTGCCGTCCCCTCGGGGCGGTCGGGTACCGGTAGCGGTACCACCATGCGGTCCACACCAGGAGCAGCCCCACGGGCAGAACGCCCAGGCCGATACCGAGCGGCATTCGCCAGTCGCCACGCGGGGACGCGTGGGTCTGCTGGGTGAGGCCGTCGAAGGTCACGGCGCGAACCTCGCCGCGCCAGTACTCGAGAAGCACCGGGTCGCCGGGGCGCACGGACTCGTAGACCGCCTCGCTGCCGTAGCTGCCGAAGTCATCCATCCGCAGCCGTCGCTCGATGCCCGAGGCGCGTTCGGCGACGTGCAGCCAGCGCCGGGTGCTCTTGCCGCGGCGCTCGTCGACCCTGGCCTCGACGGTGGCCGGTACGGAGGTCAGGCGGGCGGCGTCGTACGCGCGCTCCTCGGCCTGGCGGACGGGCACGGTGGCGAACATCCAGACGGAGACAAGCAGCACGATCAGGCCGAGGCCGACGGGCAGCGCCGTCTGCCAGCCACGGGGCGTTCTCGGCAACGTTCCTCCCTCGGTCGGGTGGCCGGTCGGTGAGGCGAAGGTACGGCCCCACAGGCGCGCACATCAGATCCCGGCGTGGCAGCCCCACACCCCCACTCGTTGCCGGACCCCGGCAACGCCCCACCGGCACATGACCGGAGGGGCGCGGCGTCAGGCGATGAGGGTGAAGGGTCAAGCCGAAGCGAGGGAGTGAGGCGGAGGTATGCGTCTGTCCTGCGGTGGTGGCGAGGGTCAGGCGTTGCGGCTGGACACGCCGATGAAGACCTCGGCCCAGACGGTCAGGCCGCCACCGCTCTGCCAGGTGCCCCAGCGGGCGGCGAGGGCGTCGGTGATCAGCAGGCCGCGGCCTCGTTCCTGATCCGGGTTCGGTGGAAGGTGCGGCGGCGTGGGGACGGGGGCCGCACGGTAGCCGCCCTGGTCGGTCACGCTGATCGTGATCGTCTCGGCGGCGAGGGCCCAGGCGACGGTGATCGTGTTGCCGTCGCCGTGCTCCAGGGCGTTCGCGACGAGTTCGCCGGTGATGGACTCCAGGTCGTCCGCCGCGCCCTGGGGCAGGCCCCACGACCGCGCCGTGTCTCGCATGTGGCGCCGGGCGGCGGGCGCGGAGGCGAAGTCGCGGCCGGGGAGGGTGAGCAGGCCGTGGGCCCGGAGTCGGGGCGAACGGTACGTCAGTACGTCGTGAGCCACCTCCGAGGGCGCTGGGACCGTCAGCACTCCACTGGCCAGGCCGGGCGCATCCGCCCCGAGCCGGGCACCGCGCGACCTGGCGATGAGCAGCACGTCAGACAGCGCGTCAGCCAACTGCTCTGCGAGCGGACCAAGTTCACCACTCCGCGCTCCTTCGCCCGTCAGCAGGACCCGCGTCCGGCTGAGAAGCCGGTCCGCGAGCCCGAGCTGCGTGCTTTCGACTCGGTCGGCAAGCCGGGAGGCAGGGCCGTCGCCGTCTGTGAAGAGGAGGCAGGGCTGGCCCTGCGTGCCGGTCCAGGGCAGGACTCGTACGCGGTTCCCTTCGTCGCTCATGACGTCTCCCGGAGGGAGGCGTGGATGTCACGGGTATCGCGGGTGTCGCGCCGGAGCCAATGCAGCCGGGCCGTCTCCTCGCGTTCGCACGCGGTGAGGTAGGGGCGGACGAGGAGGGTCGGGGTGCCGTCGATGGGCTCGTACCAAGCTCGGACGGTCGAGGCGATTGCGGGACGGGAAGGCGTCAAGACCTCGCGCGGCGAGACGGACGGATCTCGCATCGCGCGCGGCTGACCTGCATGGTGACGCCCAGAGGTGTGGCCAGGCCAGCGGAGCCGACTGGCGATGTGCCGTACAACTCTGCTCATGCTCTCACTCTCCAGTTGGTCGATCGAGAAACTACGGGAAGCCTTCCATGGGATTCCCATAGATGGAGATCCCGCCGAGAGAGTTCGTCAGTGTGGGTGACAGGCTTCGAATCGGCGTCCGAGACTTCGCAACAACCCATAAAGTCAGCGCCGTTGACCGACGGAAGCCGAACGGAGCAGCGCCCTCCGCGGCAGAAGGGATCTGGCATGACCGCCACGCAGACAGGCCCTGCCGGACGTATGCAGATCGCGCGAGGCCTGATCTCGCTGCGTGAGCGACACGGGCTGACACAGACTCAAGTCGCTGAGCGTGCAGGTGTCAGCACCACAACCGTAAGCCGATACGAGGCGTGGCAGGACCGCGCTCGCATTCGATGGGCCACGGTCAAGGCGCTGGCGGATGCCTGCGAAGCCACCACTCAGGAAAGGAACGCCCTGGTCGCCATCGCCAAATCGCAGGCCGACGGCTGGTGGGTCAACAACAGCGCGGTGCCGGGGTGGATGGACCCGCTCGTGTCCTTCGAGCAGGAAGCAGCGTACGAGCACGTGTTCGCGAACACCGTCATTCCCGGCCTGCTCCAGACCAGGGAATACGCTCTCGCCATCCATGAGGCACGTGAGGTGCGCAGCTCGAACGACGACATCGAGCGCATGGTGGAAGCGCGGATGAAGCGCCAGGACATCCTGCAGCGTGATCCGGCGTTGCATCTGTGGGTTGTCCTGGACGAGGCAGTGCTGCACAGGACAGTCGGAGACAACGACACCCTGATCCGGCAGCTCGACCACCTTCACAAGGCAGCCATGAGCCCCAACATCGACGTGCAGGTCCTGCCGTTCAGTGCGGGCGCACACGCTGCAGGAGCCGGACACTTCGTGATCCTCGGACGGGACGACGAACGGGAGCCTCTCAACTCGATGGCAGTCGTGTACATCGAGATGCGCCGTCGCGGGCTGTACCTCGATGACGCAGAGGACGTAGGCGCCTACAAGTTGACTTTCGACTACCTTCGCTCGCAGGCCGCAGACACGACTTCCTCGCTGCGGCTGATCGCTGGAGCGAAACAGGAGCTGTCTTCATGAGCGGCATAGTGACTCCCCCGAACGAGCCGACGGCTGTTGCGTGGTTCAAGAGCAGCCACAGTGGCGGCGAAGGCAACGAGTGCGTGGAGATCGCCGACCTCGGAACGGGGGTGGCTCTACGAGATTCGAAGCTTCCCGGTGGAAGCACGCTCACTGTCTCGACCGGAGCCTTCGCAGCGTTCATCGCCGGTGTGGCGCAAGCATGAATGGTCAGGCCTGAGCTTGAGACCTGGCGGGGCCTAGCACATCGGCCCGGATGCTGAGGCGGGCGAAATAGTGCGCACCCGCCTCAGCCTTTCCCCTAGTGACTCAGAGCTTCTCGGCACTCAGCAAGGGCGAAGGATCCGAAGTCCTCCGCGACCTTCTCCATCAGTCCGCCCGCACGGACCCCGGGATTCCATGCGCACACCGGAAATTCATCGTCCTTGTCCGGCAGCGAAGTGTCGAGGACGATCACATCCCACACGTCATCCCATCGCGTCCGCCACCTCGGCGATCGGCCCATACTCCGTCTCAGATGAGGGACCAGATCTGCCGTACCGGATGACCCAAAGCGTCACTGATCCTGGTCAGCTCCTCGTCGTCAAGCATGCGTCTGTTAGGGCTCCACACCCTGACCCTGAACCTGGCGAATCCGGAAGGAACGTTGTAGACGAGGTCGTTCAGTGTGGTGTCAGTGCCGCAGCAAGGAACTGTCACGGCAAGGCTCGAGACACTGCTGTCTCGGTAGGCCTCGTCCATACTGGCCATCCACCACCCGTGAAAGTCGAGCTGCGTTCCGCATCGAGGACACGACAGGGAGTCCAGGCCAGCGCCATTGATGAAGGCCGGAGCGTCACTCTCGTCCGTTTCGATGTCTCCGAGTGCATCAGGGCACAGTTCTTCGACAAGTGCGACTGCACGGTTTCCTGCCGCTTGATCCGGCTGCCAGTACGGGTCGCACGGAATGATGTAAAGGATTGTTTCGCTCAACGGGCTCTCGCTTTGTTCGAGGTTCCTGAAGACGTTACCTGGAAGGCGGGGCGCCCCTCCGCAGACGGACGCCCCGGCTCTGAACCACTGCTACGGCGTGTGCACGAGAGTGATCCCGGTAACCCCCCTCTCGGAGAAGAGGTTCTTCATGGCTACATACGCGTCATGCTCGGCGATCTCCCAGCGAATCGGCGTTTTCGTTCCCGACGCTGCCACGGCATCGAGCTGGCGGTTGGCTTGCTTCACCAGCCCGTCCGCCCCTGAGAAGTAGGGCACGAACTTGCCGTCCTTGACCCACTTCGCGTATTCGTAGCCCTTGGCGTCGAGCAGGACCCCGTTCTTGAACCCGTCGAACTTGACGAATCCCTTGACGTTCGGGGTGTTGTGGATGACATAGCCGAACCCGATGGGGATACCAGTGATCCGCTGCTCATACAGGACCGAGGCATTCGTCGCATCCTTCACCTCGCCGGTGATCACCTGCCACCTGCCAGGACCACCACGCTCGGCCCAAGGCAGCTTGCCACTGGCGATCGCCTTGGCACCGAGGCCGGCCATGACCTGGTCGGCGACTCCGGCGGCGCGCAAGGCCTTCCACGCGTCATCGAAGCCGATGCCGGTCTTGATGGCGACATCCAGGGCCTTGACGCTGTTACTGATAGCGGCGAGCGGTTTGGCGACAGGGAGGAAGATGGCGGCGGCCCACGCGCAGGAGGACTTACTGCCGTGGAAGCAGTCGATGAAATCCCCGAGAACGACCTCGAACAGGACCCCGCCGAGGGTGTCTCCGAAGAGGCTCTGCCAGCCCAGCTTGAGAATGTCCCGTCCGGAGAAGAAGTGGCTCCACTCAACGGGCTCGTCGGGCCTGATTGTCTTCGTGTCGAGGTAGTGCCACGCCGACTTCGGACAGCCTTCCGGAGTGGCCAGTGCATCGCTCTCGGTGCACAGGTAGAAGTCGGCGACAAGTTCGACGGTCACCGCATAGGTGGCATTGCAGCCGACAAGAGGCGCATTCGAGGGGCATTCGCCGATCTGTTGCGCTGAGAGAACCTTCGACTTCTCCTCGTCGACGACGTAGAACACACCGCCGACACCGGTTCCGGCACCCGTGGAGACCTGCTTGTTGGCTTGCTTCTGTTCGGCTCGTGTCGCTGCTTCCTGGGCCTCCTTGGCGTACCTCTCTGCGTCCTTGGCCGCTTCCTCGGCCTCGGTCGCCGCGGCGTCGGCGCGGTTGGCTGCTGCTCGGGCGTCCTTGGCTGCCTCTTCGGCTGCCGCGGCGGCCGTGCGGGCGGCTTCGGCGTCGAGGGCGGCCTGGTCGGCGGAGTCGCGGGCGTCCTTGGCGTGGGTTTCGGCGCGGCCGGCTGCCTTGTCGGCGGCTTCGGCGTCCTCGGTCGCCTGGCGGTTGTATTCGATGGTGCGGGCCAGGGACGCTGTTGCCTTGGATGCAGCCTTGGCGGCGTCGGCGGCGTAGCCGAGGGCTTCCTTGGCGTAGGTGCGCGCATTCGAGGCGTGTCCGGCGGCGTTGGCGGCGTGCTGGTAGGCGGCCTTGGCGTCGCCCTGTGCCTGGTCGGCCAGGTTCTTGGCGGCTGAGGCTTCTGCCGCCGCGTTCTTGGCGTGGGCGTCGGCGACAGACTTCTGCTGTTCGGCGATCGTCTTGGACGCCTGGCCGGTGAGGACCACCAGGCCGGCGGCCGAGTCGGTGTCGATGTAGGGGGAGCCGAGCTGGATCGCGTCGTTGGCCGGCTTGGCGACCTGGGCGGCGGCGTTGCCGGCGTCGACGGCGGCTTGGGCGGTGACGTAGGCGAAGCCCGCGGCCTTCGCGGAGGCGGCCAGGGCCTTGGCGGCCTCCTTGTTCGCCTCGTCCGCGTGGGACTTGGCGGTCTTGGCCTGCTTCTCCGCCTCATCGGCCAGCGCGACCGCCGCCTTCGCTTCCGAGGAGGCGTGTTCAGAGGCGTCGATCGCCTCGGCTGCCGCGCTGGTCGCGGTCTTCACCGCGGCGTCGGACTTCAACTTCGCCGCCTGAGCGCCGTCCGCGTGGGCGCGGGACCGCTTGGCGGCTGCCTCGGCGCGGGTGGCCGCGGCGTCCGCGTCCGATGCCGCCTTGGTCGCGGCGTCCGCCTCGGAACGGGCCCTCGTTGCGGCCGCCTCGGCGTCATCCGCGTGCTTGTCCGCCGCGTTGGCGGCGGTGCGCGCGGCGTCGGCTGCCTCCCCGGCCTCCAGCGAGTCGGCGTAGGCGCCCTTGGCGTCGGCCTTGGCCCGGGCGGCGTCGGCCTTCTGCTCGGCCTCCCATGCGTCGTCCCGCTTGGCCTTGGCCTTGTCGCGGGCCTTGACCGCGTCGTTCTTCTTCTCGACCGCCGTGCCCTCGGCCGCCTCGGCCTTGTCCTTGGCGTCCTTGGCCTTCGTCGCCTCGGCCTCGGCGTTCTTCTTGTGCTGGGCGGCCTCGGCCTGCTTGGCCGCGGCCGTCTTCTTCTCCGCCTCGGCCGTCTTCTCCTCGGCCTCGGCGGCGAGGCGCTTGGCGTGGGCCTCGGCGGCGGCGGACTTGGCGTCGCCCTCGGCCTTCAGTGCCTCGGCGAGCTTGGCCTCCGCGGTCTCCTTGTCCTTCTTGGCGTTGTCGCGGTGCACCTTCGCGCCGTCGGCCGCGGCCTTCGCCTGGGACTCGGCCACCGCTGCGGCGGCCTTGCGGAACTCTGCCTTCGACTGGGCGGCCTGGGCCAAGGCGCGCTGCGCGATGGTCGCGCTGTGACCGGCTGAGGCGCGGGTGGCCGCCTCGGCGGTCGTACCGGCCTTCACCATCGCTTCGAGAGCAGCTGCCGCGCCGTTGGTGACCTGCGCCTTCTGCTGACCGACCAGCAGACCGCGGCCGCGCGGGGCACCGGCCTCGTCGGCGATGGCGTACGCGGTGTTCTGTGCGGTGCCAGTGGCGGTGGCGAGCTTCTGCGCCTTGCCCGCATAAGCCTTGAGAACGTCGAGCTGCTTCTTCGCCTGTGCCTGCGCCGCCGCGACATTCTTCTTGGCTTGGTCGAACTGCGCCTTGTCCGGGTAGAACTGGGTGTCCGTGCCGCTGTGGCCCTTCGGGACGATCCGGAACTTCTGCGGGTTCGTGCCGTTGCACCCCCACAGCCAGGCATCTTGACTGTTATCGAACTTGTTCAGGTCCAGGCACTTGTCCGTGGCGACGTTGCGCAGCTCGCCGACGGCTCGGACATCGAACTTCCACTGCTGCGCCTTGCTGTCGTTGCACGTCCAGATCTGGATCTTCGTGCCGTTGGCAGGATTGCTGTTCTCGACGTCCAGACACTTCTGGGACTTGACGTTGACGAGGTCGTAGTCATCTCCGGAACCGCGCAGCCGCCATTGCTGCGCCGAGGAGTCGTTGCACGTGTAGATCTGCACCGGGGTGCCGGAGGTCGTCTTGCCTCCCTGCACGTCCAGGCACTTGCCCTTGGCCGCCTCGACCTGGATGACTGCCGGGGAGTCGCCGATCCAGCCCGCACCGCCGGGAGCCCAATAGTCCTGCCAACGGGTCAGGCGATCGGCGACCCACGAGTGCCCCAGCATGTTCCCCAACGCCTTCGCTCCGGCGGTGAGTGCGTTGGTGGCGTCTCGGTTGAACTTCAGGATCTGGTTGCGCTGGACGGCCTGCGAGGTGATTTCCTGCTGCCACTCCGAAGCGGCCGTGTCAGCTATGCCACCCAGGACCCTGCTCGGGTCGATCGGGTCCCGCCAGGCGCATGACGCGTACCTGGTCTTCATGTCCTCGACCGCGATCCGGTGCTCGGCGGTACCGGGCTCTGGAGCGGTGCGGGGAAATCCGCCGGCGGCCAGGAACATACGGGCGTCGTCAGCGCCGTTGCCGTCGAAGGTGTCGAACAACCCCTGGAACGCACGCCGTTCCTCGTACTGGCGCTGCCGCTCCTCACTAGGCAGGTCCGGGTCGTAGGGCTTGTCGCCGTAGAGCGGGGCACCCAGATCGGTAATGACCTTGAGAGTCTTCTCATCGGCCTTGGGGGTGGGGTCCTCGTAGAAGTCGCCCTCGTCCCTCCAGAACCTGTCGGCGATCCATTGGGTCAGACCGGTCTGGGTGTGGAAGTCCTTCTCCTCATCACCTG
The DNA here is from genome assembly GCF_042671245.1 of Streptomyces sp. NPDC057099. NCBI lineage: Bacteria > Bacillati > Actinomycetota > Actinomycetes > Kitasatosporales > Streptomycetaceae > Streptomyces > Streptomyces sp. NPDC057099. Next base: position 64,572 of record NZ_JBHUTX010000015.1, on the reverse strand, counting down.
GCCCTCCAGGCGGCCAGTGGAAGTCGGAGACGGTGAACCCGCCTGGAGTCTCCAGGCCGTCGAGGGGCTTCGCCCATTCGTTCCGAAGGGCGTAGGCGGCATCGAGTTCCTTCGAGGCCGCGTCCCTGTCCTGTTGGTATGCAACGGCCAGCTGGGTGTCCTCCCAGCGGTCGCGGTCAGCCAAGGCATGCAGCCTGTCCGGGGATTGGTTGAGGCCGTCCTGGGCGGTGGCGGCCATGCTCGTGCCGCCCAGGCGCAGCACATCCGCCATCAGGCACTGGTCCTGCCGCAGTTGTTCGGCTGCCGTGTCCTCGGACCAGTCGTTCGAGTCGTTCGCCGGGGCGGCTGCCTCCGTGCCGGTGAGCCGATCCAGCACCTCGGGCTGGACGGCCAGGCCCGCCAGTACGGCCAGGGCCGCCGCGGACGTGACGACGGAGGTCAGTAACCCGGGCCTGCCGGATCTGGGAACGAGACGGGTTCTGGGCAGTAAGGGCCCTGGTCTTGGGCGCAAGGAAGCATCCCCCTCATCGCAAAGGAAGGCATCAAGGGGTGCCCGTCAGAAGAGGCGGAGGAGATGTGCGAAGAGCCGGTTTCGCGGCGTGACAGCACGTCCCTCACCGTGGCGACGGTGTCCCCCCGGTCGCCGATTGACGCGCGCTGTGGCGGAGTGGTCAGCTCTGCCGGGCGCGACGATCACTTTAGGTACAAGTGTTCGATAAGGCCAGGGGGTTTCTTACGGCGTAGCGCGAAACGAGCCACAGGACTTCGCCAGACCGGACGACGTAAGCCCGTGATGCCCCAACGTTCAAGTGCAGCTGCTCAGGTCAGGCCTCCCGCCCCGTCCCCTGATCCGGCGTCACCGCCCGCGACACCGGCCCCGCCCTGTCCAGCAACCCCGTCCGTGCGGCCAGTGCCGCCGCCTCCAGGCGGGAGCCCACGCCCAGTTTCATCAGTACCCGCTGGACGTGCGTCCGGGCGGTCGACGGTGCGATGCCCATGCCCGCTGCGATGAGGCGGGTGTCCTCGCCGTCGGCTACGCGGACCAGGACCTCGACCTCGCGGGGCGTGAGCATCTGGAGCAGGCGCTGGCCCTCGTCGTCCGGTTGGGCCGCTGGGTTCAGCAGTTCGCTGAAGGCGCCCTGGAGGAGTTGCGGTGCCACCGCCGCCTCCCCGGCCCGGGCCTTCATGATGGCCCGCTCGACGCCCTCTATGCGCTCGTCATGCCGGACGTACCCGGCCGCCCCGGCCGCGAACGCCGCCGCGATGCCGCGCGGACTCGGCACCGGCCCCAGCACCAGCACCGCCACCTGCGGCCGCTCGCGCTTGATGCGTACCACCGGGTCGAAGATGCCCGGCTCCGCCGGCGTGGCCGTCCCCAGCAGGCACACCTCCGGCGCCCGTGTGATCACCAGCTCCGCCGCCCCCGCGGCCGGCGCGGCCGCGGCCAGCACCCGGTGGCCCCGCAGCTTCAGCGCCGAGGCCAGTGCCTCGGCCAGCAATCGGTGGTCGTCGACCACCATGAGCCGCACTCCCATCGAGCAACCCCCCAGTCACCCCAGTCCCCCCAATGGAAGCCCCCCGGCTCCCCCGCCTTCATGCCCCCGGAAGCTACACGCTTGTTCGACGTTGCGCTCCCCTACCCGCGAGAATCGCCCCGGATCGCCGAAATTCCTCTCATTCGAGGTTGACTGAGCCAAACGCGAACGGTCCCGCCCCTGAACAGGGACGGGACCGAAAGGAACCTCAGTCGATCACCAGATGATCATCGGACGATCAGCTCGTACCGAACCCGACCGCCAGGTACTCCTTGTCACCCGTGGAAGAGCGCTTGCTCGCGTACACCTTGGACATGTACAGATGCCCCTCGGCGTACAGGAGCTCCGAGTAGTCCGGCGACATGCTGGCCTCCACGTCGCGCACCTGCTCCGACGCGGGGTTCTCCAGCAGCTTCGTCTCCTTGAAGCTGCCCCCGTCGATGCTCACGATCTGCCCGCCCTTGTCGTACGGCGGCCGCTTGTACGCGATCAGGTTGCCTCCGTCCATGCGCAGCGGCGAGATCGTGTAGCCGTCCCCCGCGTCGGCCCGCTGCCCGGTCTGCTTGCCGGTGGCGAGGTCGAAGGAGACGATCTCGTTGGTCTGGCTGTACTCGCCCTTGCCGTCGTGCTCCTCGGTCGGGATGTACAGCCGGTCGTTGCCGACGGCCAGCTGGTTGCAGTACTCGATGCGCGTGATGCCCTCGCAGCGCGCCGCGAACTGCTCGCCCGGTGCCGAGATGCGCGTGCGCAGCTTGCCGGTCTTGTTGTCGATGGAGAAGAAGTCCGAGATGCCGCTGCCGTCGCCCGCGGAGTCGCCGACGTCGGCGGCCACCACGAGCGGGTTGGTCGACACGACACTGGCGTACTCGATGCCCTCGGCCATCTTGTACTCCGAGATCACCTTCCCGGACTTCGGGTCGATGGTCTGGATGTGCAGCTGCCGCTGCTCGTACGAGCCGCACTTGCGCACCGCGACCAGCTTCTCGCCGCCGCCGTACCCGGCGTCGTAGCAGGAGTCGCTCGGCTTCGGGCTCCACAGCGGCTTGCCGGAGATGTCGAAGGCGGCGCCGCCGCTGCTGCTGCCTACGGCGACGGTCTTGCCGCTGACCGTGACGTTGTCGAAACTGATCAGCTGGTCACCGGTCTTGACGGTCTTGCTCCACAGCTCCTTGCCCGCGTCGAGATCGATCACGGCGACCTGGCTGCACCCGTGCGACGGGTCGGCCTTGGTCGGCATCGCGGGCTGGTAGAGGATCGCCGTCTTGTTGTCGTCGGTGACATGGCGGCTGGCCTGGCAGACGGGGCCGTCCAGCGGGATCGTCCACTGCTTGCCGCCCGTGTCGCGGTCGTAGCCGACGATCTGGGCGATGCCGCTCTTGGCGTACGTCTTGTCGGTGAGCCACGAGCCGGAGACGACGACCGTGCTGTCGTTCTTCACCTCGGGCGCCGGGACCTGGAAGAGGACCTTGGCGCCGGGGTCGGACGGTGCCTTCTCCTTGCCGCCGGAGGTGGTGCCGCCGTTGTCGTCGTCCGTACCGCCGGTGCTGCCGCCGGAGCTGGCGGTGTCGTCCTTCTTGCCGTCGTCCTTGGACGAGGAGTACCAGACGCCGCCGCCGATGATCAGGGCGATCGCCACGACCGCGGCGACGATGATCGCCAGCTGCGCGTTGAACTTCTTGCCGCCGCCGGGCTGTCCCGGGTGGCCGGGCTGCGGCTGGAGCGGCATGGTCCCCTGCGGATAGCCGTAACCGGGCTGCCCATAGCCCGGCTGCCCCGGCTGCCCCGGCTGCCCGTAAGGCGCCTGCGGCGGCTGCCCGTACCCCGGTTGCCCGTAGGGCGCCTGCGGCTGCTGACCGGGATAGCCGTACCCCGGCGGCGGACCCTGCGGAGCCTGCGGCGGCTGGGGCGGCGTCTGCGGAGCCGCCGGCGGGGGCGTCTGCGGAGCCTGCGGAGCCTGCGGAGCCTGCGGAGCCTGCGGAGCCTGCGGATAGCCGTACCCCGGCTGCGGGGGCTGGTCCTGGGGCGGCCCGAAGCCTCCCCCGGGCGGGGGCTGCTGGGGTGGCGGGGGCGGCGGCTGGGTCATGACGTGAGCACCTCGGGGAAGGGGAGGGACGACGACGAAGAGGGAGGAAGGGGAGGAAGAGTCACTTGCCGTAGGCGAGCATCAACTTCTCCTTCGTCTCCTCGTTTCCGCTCAGCCGGGTGGTCGAGATGTAGAAGCGCCCGCCGGCCCAGTCGATGTCCTTCGAGAAGAAGCCGTCCTCGATCTCCGCCGCGCCCTGCGGGTTCTGCAGCAGCTTGGCCGGCTTGTGGCTGCTGCCGCCGGTCGGGATGGACACGACCTGGCCGCCCGAGTCGTACGACGGCTGCACATAGGCGATGAGCTTTCCGCCCTCGGTCTTCATCGGCAGCATCGACTCGTCCACCGGGGACTTGACGCGCCACTTCTCCTTGCCGTCGGCGAGGTTGATCGCGACGATCTCGTTGGCGCCGGTGGTCGCCTCGGTCGGCAGGTAGAGCGTGGAGTCGTCGGCGGCGACGCCCTGGCAGCCCTGGAGGTCACGCTCGAGGATGGCCCAGCCGCACTCGGGGGCGAAGTCCTCGTCGAAGCCCACCTGCGAGCGGAACTTGCCGCCGGAGGTGAAGGCGGAGATGTTCCAGGACTTCTTTTCCTCGTTGGTGCTGTAGACGACCAGCGGGCTCACGGAGTAGACGCGCGCGACCCGCCAGCCCTTGTCGAACTTCTGGGTCCACTGGACCTTGCCGGTGCGCGGGTCGAGCTGCTGCACCTCGTCGTGCTCGTTGTTGCCGCCGGCACCGCAGGAGGAGACGGCGATCAGCTTCTCGCCGCCCGCGAACGCGGCGGGGAAGCAGGAGTCGCCGTAGCGCTTCTTGTCGAAGAGCTTGTCGCCGTTGGTGACGTCGTACGCCGTGCCCGACTGGGAGCGGCCCACCATCAGCGTGGTGCCGGTGACGGACAGCTCGACGGAGAGCGTGGAGTCGAACAGGGCGCCGTCGGCGACCTCTTCCTTCCAGCCCTTCTCGCCGGTGTCGAGGTCGATCTCCTGGAGCTGGTTGCACTTGGCGCGGTCGCTGCTGCCGCTCATGTAGGCGACGACGATCTTGCCCTCGGCCGTCTGCTCCGGAGTGGTCGCGCAGATCTTCTGGGGGAAGGTGATCGGGTCCCAGGCCGGCTTGCCGTCGCCGACGTTGTAGGCGAAGAGCTGCTTGTACGCCGCCTTCACCGCGGACTTCTCGGTGATCCACATGCCGGGGGCGTCGGCGCCGGAGCCGGGCGCGTCGGGCGCCTCCTTGTACCAGAGGACCTTGGACTCGCCGGCCTGACGGCCCTCGTTGAGGTTCTCCGGGTCGTCGCCGCCGTCGCCTCGGCCGTCACCGGGGTTGACCGGGTCGGAGGCGCCGGACTTGCCGTTGCTCTGCTGGGCGACGGGCTTCTTCTTGCCCTTGCCGTCGTCGCCGCTGGTGACCGCCCACACCGTGCCGCCGACCACCAGCAGCGCGGCGACCGCGGCACCGATGATCAGGGCGGGCTTGCCCTTGAAGGGGTTGCCCGAGCCGCCCCCGGGCGGGGTTCCGGGCGCGCCGGGGTACTGCGGCTGGGGCGGGTAGCCGTAGCCGGGCTGGCCGTACGGACCCGGCTGCTGGGGCTGGCCGTAGGGGCCGGAGTTGTACGGGCCCGGCTGTCCGTAAGGCCCGGGCTGACCGGGCTGTTGCGGATAGCCGTACCCCGGCTGCGGAGGCGGCGGCGTCTGCGGCGGGCCCTGCGGAGGCGGCGGCATCTGGGGCGGGCCCTGGGGCGGTGGCGGGGTCTGCGGTGCCCCGTAGCCACCGCCCTGCGGCGGCTGGTTCTGCGGTGCTCCGAAGCCACCGTGCGGTGGCTGACTGGGCGGCTGAGTCATCAGCGGCTCCCCCGTTCGATCACTGATTTTTAGCCACGCCCTGAGGTACGCGATGGGCTCAGAGTCGTTTCATAAAGTTCTAAGACGGCTCTTTCTATCACCCCGTTCCAACAACGGACCGGGCCGTATCGCCCCCTGTTCCCAAGGGAGGACCGGCCCGTGATGCCGCCGTTATGCGCCTTCACGCACCCTTCACGCGTCCTCGGCGAGTTCCAGCCAGCGCAGCTCCAGTTCTTCGCGCTGACCCGCCAACTCGCGCAGTTCGGCGTCCAGTTCGGCCACCTTCGCGAAGTCCGTGGCGTTTTCGGCGATTTGGGAGTGAAGCTTGGTCTCCTTCTCGGAGACCTTGTCGAGCTGCCGCTCGATCTTCTGGAGTTCCTTCTTGGCGGCCCGCTGGTCGGCGGCGCTCTTCTCCGGGGCGGCGCTCTGCTGCGCCGCGGCGGCGGGTGCGGAGGCGGCCGCGGCCTCCTCCATGCGCCGGCGCCGCTCCAGGTACTCGTCGATGCCGCGCGGCAGCATCCGCAGGGCGCCGTCGCCGAGCAGGGCGAACACCCGGTCGGTGGTGCGCTCGATGAAGAACCGGTCGTGGGAGATGACGATCATCGAGCCGGGCCAGCCGTCGAGCACGTCCTCGAGCTGCGTCAGCGTCTCGATGTCGAGGTCGTTGGTGGGCTCGTCGAGGAAGAGGACGTTGGGCTCGTCCATGAGCAGGCGCAGCAGCTGGAGCCTGCGGCGCTCACCGCCGGACAGGTCGCCGACCGGCGTCCACTGCTTCTCCTTGGTGAAGCCGAACGTCTCGCACAGCTGCCCGGCGGTCATCTCGCGGCCCTTGCCGAGGTCGACGCGCTCGCGCACCTGCTGCACGGCCTCCAGCACCCGCGTGCTCGGCTCGAGTTCGGCGACCTCCTGGGACAGGTAGGCGAGCTTGACGGTCTTGCCGACCTTGACCTGCCCTCCCACGGGCTGCGCCTCGCCGTCCGTCCTGGACGCCTCGGCCATGGCCCGCAGCAGGGAGGTCTTCCCGGCGCCGTTGACTCCGACGAGACCGATCCGGTCGCCGGGCCCGAGCTGCCAGGTGACGTGCTTGAGGAGGACCTTGGGGCCCGCCTGGACGGTGATGTCCTCCAGGTCGAACACGGTCTTGCCCAGCCGGGTGGAAGCGAACTTCATCAGCTCGCTGCTGTCGCGGGGCGGCGGTACGTCCTTGATGAGCTCGTTGGCGGCCTCGACGCGGAAACGCGGCTTGGACGTACGGGCGGGGGCCCCGCGCCGCAGCCAGGCCAGCTCCTTGCGGACGAGGTTCTGCCGCTTGACCTCCTCGGTGGCGGCGATGCGCTCGCGCTCGGCCCGGGCGAAGACGTAGTCGGAGTAGCCGCCCTCGTACTCGTAGACCGCGCCGCGCTGGACGTCCCACATGCGGGTGCAGACCTGGTCGAGGAACCAGCGGTCGTGGGTGACGCAGACGAGGGCGGACCGGCGGACCTGGAGGTGGCGGGCCAGCCAGGAGATGCCCTCCACGTCGAGGTGGTTGGTGGGCTCGTCGAGGACGAGCAGGTCCTGCTCCTCGATGAGCAGCTTGGCCAGCGCGATACGGCGCCGCTCACCGCCGGACAGCGGCCCGATGACGGTGTCCAGGCCCGCGGGGAAGCCCGGCAGGTCGAGCCCGCCGAACAGGCCGGTCAGCACGTCCCTGACCTTGGCGTCGCCCGCCCACTCGTGGTCGGCCATGTCGCCGATGACCTCATGGCGGACGGTCGCCTCGGGGTCGAGCGAGTCGTGCTGGGTGAGCACGCCGCTGCGCAGTCCGCCGGAGTGCGTGACGCGCCCGGTGTCGGCCTCCTCCTGCTTGGCGAGCATCCGGATCAGGGTGGTCTTGCCGTCGCCGTTACGGCCGACGACGCCGATGCGGTCCCCTTCGGAGACGCCGAGGGAAACGCCGTCGAGCAGGGCGCGGGTGCCGTACACCTTGCTGACGTTCTCGACATTGACCAGATTGACGGCCATTACTCTCCTGACAAGGGGGATGGATCGACTTTCCAGGGTAGTCGCGCGCGGGGGTGCTCCAGCCGGGGCGGTCAGCCGCCGTCCGCGGCTTCCCGGCGGCGCTGGTAGCGCCACACGTCCATCAGCCTCTCGTCGAACGGCAGCTCCGGATCGAGGGGGCCGATCCGGTGCTCGGCCTCCACGCAGCGCGGATCGTCGCGGTACGCCAGCCCGGACACGGCGCAGATGCGGATCGGCTGCCGCTCGTCATGGGTGAGGGCGAGCAGCGCGTCCCCGACTTCGGGCTCGCTCCCCCGCAGGTGGGCGAGCCAGTGGCACACCGCCTCGCGTACGCCGGGGTCCTCGTCACGGGCCAGGGCGAGCACGGTGGTGAGGCTCTCGGGGCGGTGCACGGTCTGCGGTACCAGTGCGCGCACCCTCGGGTCCGGGTGGGTGAGGTGCGACAGCCCTACGGCCTCGATCTCGGGGGCGCTGTCATGGGTCATCGCGTGCAGCAGCACCGCCAGCACCTCCGGGTCCTCCTCCTGCTCCGCCCAGGGCACGAACTCCCGCCCCCGTTCCCAGAACGGCCGGCTTCCCTTGACGACGTCCCCGAGGATCAGGGACAGCAGGAGGTCGGCGGCGAGCAGGCGGTGCGTCCGGTCGGGGTGGTTGAGCAGGTCCCGGCTCCATTGCCAGGTCTCCTCGTCGGTCCGCCGGCCGAGCGTGAACACGACGTCGCACCACACCACGTGGTCCCGGTCGGGGTGGGCGATGGCCCGGGCGACCAGTTCGTCGAAGGAGGTGCGGATGCCGTAGAGGGCCTCCATGGACGTGAGCACGGCCCGGTGCTCGTCGCGCACGGTCACGGGGCCGAGCGTGAGCTGCTCGCACCACCAGCCGACCTCGTCGTCCACGACCCTGATCCGCTCGATGGGCCCGGTGAGGCCGGTGACGCGGCGCAGTTCGGCCTCGGCGCCCGCCTCCGACCAGCGCCGGGCCCGGGCCAGCAGTTCGGTGCGCGCCGGTGCCGGGAGCGGAATCCGACTGGTGGCGAGCGCGTGGGTCAGGAGGTGTGCCCCGCCGTCCACGGCCCGCGTCAGCGGGGTGCTCCCGTCGGGCATCGGGCGCAGGGGGTCGGCACCGCCTTCGAGCAGCGCCTCGGCGACGGGTGTGTCGTACGCCGCCACGGCCAGGCAGAGGACCGGGAGGCCGTCAGGGCCGTCGAGGGTGTCGGGGTCGGCCCCGGACTCCAGCAGGGCCCGGACCTCGTCCGCGTCTCCGCGTCGTACGGCCGCGACGAGTTTCTCCACGTGTGCTCCCCCGTTTTCGACGACCGGGGGAGCTTAAGCGGCCTGGAACGGCCCGGGCAGGCGATTAAAGCCCGGCCACCGTCGCCCCGGGCGTCGGCCCCGACGCCGTCCGCACGGTCCGGCACGTGCCGGAGGACAGCAGCGCCTGTGCCACCGCGGCCGCCGACTCCGGGTCGCGGACGAGGAACGCCGTGGTCGGGCCGGAGCCGGAGACCAGGGCGGCGAGGGCGCCCGCGGCGCGGCCGGTGGCGAGGGTGCCGGCGAGTTCCGGGTAGAGGGACAGGGCGGCGGGCTGGAGGTCGTTGGAGACGGCGGCGGCGAGCGCGTCCGGGTCGCCCTTCGCCAGGGCCGCGAGGAGTTCCTGGGAGGCGACGGGCTCGGGGATGTCCGTGCCCTCGCCGAGCCGGTCGAACTCGCGGAACACGGCCGGGGTGGACAGGCCCCGCTCGGCCATGGCGAACACCCAGTGGAAGGCGCCGCCGACCTCCAGGGGCGTCAGCTGCTCGCCCCGCCCGATGCCGAGGGCGGCACCGCCGACCAGGCTGAACGGCACGTCGCTGCCCAGCTCGGCGCAGATGTCGAGCAGTTCCTCACGGGAGGCGCCGGTCTCCCACAGCGCGTCGCACGCGACCAGCGCGGCGGCGCCGTCCGCACTGCCGCCCGCCATGCCGCCGGCGACGGGGATGTCCTTGGCGATGTGGACGTGGACGTCGGGGCTGCGGCCGTAGCGGGCCGCGAGCGCCTCGGCCGCCCGTGCGGCCAGGTTCGTACGGTCCAGGGGGACCAGGTCGGCGTCCGGGCCCTCGCAGGTGACGCGGAGTTCGTCGGCCGGGGTCACGGTGACCTCGTCGTAGAGGCTGACGGCGAGGAAGACGTTGGCCAGGGGGTGGAAGCCGTCGGGGCGGGCGGGGCCCACCGCCAGCTGGACGTTGACCTTGGCGGGGACACGGACCGTGACGCTCACACGGGCTCCTTCTCGTGGTGCTGGTTCGCCTTGTGCTCGGCGATACGCGCGAACTCTTCCACGGTCAGTGACTCGCCCCGGGCCTGCGGGGAGACCCCGGCGGCGACGAGGGCCGCCTCTGCGGCGGCGGCGGAACCGGCCCAGCCGGCGAGCGCGGCCCGCAGCGTCTTGCGGCGCTGGGCGAACGCGGCGTCGACGACGGCGAACACGTCCTTCTTGGAGGCCGTCGTCTTGATCGGCTCGGTGCGGCGGACCAGGGAGACCAGACCGCTGTCGACGTTGGGCGCGGGCCAGAAGACGTTCCGCCCGATGGCGCCCGCCCGCTTGACCTCGGCGTACCAGTTGGCCTTCACGGAGGGAACGCCGTACACCTTCGAGCCGGGGTCGGCGGCGAGGCGGTCGGCGACCTCCGACTGGACCATGACGAGCGTGCGGTCGATGGTCGGGAAGGTGGCGAGCATGTGCAGCAGCACCGGGACGGCCACGTTGTAGGGCAGGTTGGCGACCAGCGCGGTCGGGGCGGGGCCCGGCAGCTCCGTGACGTGCATCGCGTCGGAGTGGACGAGGGCGAACCGGTCGGCGCGCTCCGGCATGCGGGCCGTGATGGTCGCGGGCAGCGCGGCGGCGAGGACATCGTCGATCTCGACGGCCGTGACGTGGTCGGCGGCCTCCAGCAGCGCGAGGGTGAGGGAACCGAGGCCCGGGCCCACCTCTACGACCACGTCCTCGGGGGTCACCTGTGCGGTGCGGACGATACGGCGGACGGTGTTCGCGTCGATCACGAAGTTCTGGCCGCGTTGCTTGGTGGGGCGTACGCCGAGGGCGGTCGCGAGTTCGCGGACGTCGGCGGCGCCGAGGAGGGCGTCGGGGGCGGGGCTGGTCACGGGGACAAGGGTACGGGGGGTTCGAACGCGGCCACGCCGGTCGACCGTCCCTACCCGTGCAGCCGCCCCCCGCAGTGCGGCCAAGGACTCGCCCCCCGCCGTACATACAGCTTCTTCGCGCGGTACGTCTGTTCCGCCGCCGGGGCGTCCTGGGGGCGGCCGGTGCCGCCGAGGGACTGCCAGGTGTGGGTGTCGAACTGGTAGAGGCCGCCGTAGGTGCCCGAGGAGTCGACCGCGTCGGGGCGGCCGCCGGACTCGCAGGCCGCGAGGCCCTGCCAGTTGAGGTGGTCGGCGCCCTGGACGGACGTCGGCCGGGGTTTCGTGCCGACCTTGACCTCCTGCGGGCGCGGCTCGCGCACCACCTCGGCCCTGATCCGCCGCGGCTTCTGCTTGACGCCGTTGACGGTGCGCAGGGAGTACGTGACCCGGCGCAGGCCCGACTCGCCCGCGCGCTCCACGACCTCCGTGCCCTGGAACAGGGTCGGATCCTCGCTGCGCCGGGTCTGGAAGGGGATCGCCTCCTCGCGGACCTCCTTGCCGCCGGTGATCCGCAGCACCGTGACGGTCTGCCCGTCGCGCGGGAAGCTCCCCTGCGGGACGGACGTGGTGTCCTGGCCGCGCAGGGTGATCCCGGCCTCGTCCACGGCCTCCCGCACGGTCGCCGCGTTGGTGCGCACGGTGCGGGCCCGGCCGTCGGCCATGACCGTGACCGTGCGCTCGGTCCGCACGTCCAGCGCGAGCCCCTCGCGGCCGATCTGCCGGGAGCGCGAGGTGGACAGGTACGCGCCCTCCTGACGCACCCCCAGCTCTCGCAGCGCCCCCGCCACCGTGTGCGCCGTCGTCCACACCTCGCGCCGGTGCCCGTCGAGGGTGAGCCGTACGGGGCGGGCGTAGTGCACGGCGACCTCGTCGCCGCTGGCGATCTCCGCGCCGGGCCCGGGCGCCACCACGTCGTGGGCGCCGACCTCGACGCCCTCCTCCGACAGCAGCTCGGTGACGTCGTCGGCGAAGGTGTGCAGCGTGCGGGCCTTGCCGTCGACGTTCAGCTCGATCGCCTTGTCCTTGGCGACGAACGCCGTGGTCCCGCCCGCCAGGAAGGCGACGACCAGGGCCTGCGGGAGCAGCCGCCGCATGGAGCCGTCCGTGCGCTCGGCGGGGCTCGCCTTGCGTCGGCGTGCGGAGCGGCGATGTGAGCCGGTGCGCGCCGCGGCGCGGGCTTCCGCGCGGGCTTCGGCGCGTGTCGGGCGTACGACGGACGCCGGTGCGTCCACCGGGGCAACCTGCCGGGGCGGCGGCACCTCATAGGCGGGCCGGTAGGTGTCCCCGTAGACACCGTCGTGACCGCCATGCACCGGCTCCGTGTAGGCCGGGCCAAACGTCTCGTACTGCGAGTTGCTCACGCCGACACGCTCCAGGGGCCGGAGGGGGTCCAGAGGGGTCCGGATCGGGCCCCCAGAACCTAGCGGAGCGTTCGTCACTCTCCAAAGCGACGCGACTACGCACAGTCGTGCGGTGAGGTCGGCGGCGCGGGTCAGTAACCGAAGGCGCGTGCCGTGTTCGCGGCGAGTGCGGTGGCCAGCGTGTCCTCGTCGACGCCGCGCACCTCGGCCATGGCCCGCACCGTGATCGGCACGAGATACGGCGCGTTGGGCCGCCCGCGGTACGGCGCCGGGGTGAGGAAGGGCGCGTCCGTCTCCACCAGCAGCAGCTCCGGCGGGGCCACCGCCACCGCGTCCCTCAGGTTCTGGGCGTTCTTGAAGGTGACGTTGCCGGCGAAGGACATGAAGTAGCCCGCGCTCGCGCAGATCTGCGCCATCTCGGCGTCGCCGGAGTAGCAGTGGAAGACGGTCCGCTCGGGGGCGCCCTCCTCCTTCAGGACGCGCAGGACGTCGGCGTGGGCCTCGCGGTCGTGGATGACGAGGGCCTTGCCGTGCCGCTTGGCGATCTCGATGTGGGCGCGGAAGGACCTCTCCTGCGCGTCCTTGCCCTCGGGCCCGGTGCGGAAGTAGTCGAGACCCGTCTCACCGACGCCCTTGACCTGCTCCAGCGCTGCCAGCCGGTCGATCTCGGCGAGCGCCTCGTCCAGGGCCGCCTGTCCGCCGGGTTCACGCGCGCCCTGCCGGGACCAGCCGTCGGGGTCGCCGTGGACGATCCGGGGCGCCTCGTTGGGATGCAGGGCGACCGTCGCGTGGACGGCGTCGTACGCGGCTGCCGTCTCGGCGGCCCACCGCGAGCCCTTGAGGTCGCAGCCGACCTGGACGACCGTCGTCACTCCGACCGAGGCCGCCTTCGCCAGCGCCTCCTCGACCGCGCCGGACTGCATGTCCAGGTGGGTGTGGGAGTCGGCGACCGGCACCCGGAGGGGTTCCGGGAGCGGGGGCGCGGCGTGCTTGCCGGAGTCGTTCGAAGGCATGCCCCGATCCTACGAAAGGGGTACGCCCTCCCCGATGGGGGAGGACCGGGGAGGGCGTCGGACAAGGGGAGCCGGACGGGTCAGCTCGCCTTGCGCTGGAAGGGGTGGAGCAGATCGGACAGATGCCAGTGGTGGTGCTCGGGCTTTTCCCGCCCGTCCGCTCCACTGTCCTCGGCATCCGCCTCAGAAGCCTCAGACACCTCCGGTGCCTCGGCCGGCCCGCCGGGCGGCGGCACGCGGCGGGGCCTGCGCGCCGCGTTGCGCGCCGACTCGACACGCCCGGGCCGCATGATCCGTACGACGTGGCCGTCGCAGTTCTGGCACGTGGGCTTGGACAGGGGTGAGGGCACGACCTTGCCGTCCGCGACGTAGAGGACGAACTCGTGCCCGGCGGCGTCCGTGTGGTGCTCTATCTCGTACGACTGCTCCCAGCCGTGCCCGCACCGCATGCAGGCGAAGGAGTACGACTCGTTGACGACGGCGGTCGCACCGGCGCGGAGCCCGGTCTGCCCTGCGATCTCAGTCATGCCAGCTCCAGTTGTCCGCTGTGGCGAGGACGATTCCGTCCCCGCAACCCAGTGGACTCCTCAGCCGGACCGAAGGCAGCAGACCTGTCGACTATTGGCGCCGATTTGGGCGTTCCTTGCCCCAGCGCCCTTCCCGCTTTGCCCACCCATGGGGCGCACGCTCAAACGACATGCGCCCTGCTCAGAGGGTGTCCCGCACAACCGTCACCCGGAATTCTTCGCGGCAACAACGGCATCAAAGACCACGCGCTTGGGCACCCCGGCCTCCACCGCGACCGCGGCGATCGCCTCCTTGCGCCGCTCCCCCGCCTCCTCCCGCACCCGGACCCGCCGCACCAGCTCCTCGGGCCCGACATCCTCCGCCCCCGGCGCCGGCGCGCCCTCCACCACCACGGTGATCTCCCCGCGCACTCCCTCGGCGGCCCACGCGGCCAGCTCCCCCAGCCCGCCCCGCCGGACCTCCTCGTACGTCTTGGTCAGCTCCCGGCACACCGCGGCCCGCCGCTCCGCGCCGAACACCTCGGCCATCGCCGCCAGCGTGTCGTCGAGCCGGTGCGGAGCCTCGAAGTAGACGAGGGTGCGCCGCTCCCCGGCCACCTCCCGCAGCCGCCCCAGCCGCTCCCCCGCCTTGCGCGGCAGGAACCCCTCGAAGCAGAACCGGTCGACGGGCAGCCCCGACAGCGCGAGCGCGGTGAGCACGGCGGACGGCCCGGGCACGGCGGTGACCCGTATGTCCTGCTCGACGGCGGCGGCGACCAGCCGGTAGCCGGGGTCCGACACCGACGGCATCCCCGCGTCCGTGACCAACAGCACGCGCGCCCCGCCCGCCAGCTCCTCGACCAGCTCGGGCGTCCGCGCCGCCTCGTTGCCCTCGAAGTAGGACACGACCCGTCCCTTGGGCGTGACCCCCAGCGCCTGGGTCAGCCGCCGCAGCCGCCGCGTGTCCTCGGCGGCGACGACATCGGCTCCGGCCAATTCGTCGGCGAGCCGGGGCGGGGCGTCCGCGATGTCGCCGATGGGGGTACCTGCGAGTACGAGGATTCCAGTCACCTCACCATCCTCCCAGGGGCGGAGGATGCGGACGCATACCGCCCATGCACGGGACTCACACAGAACGGTTCCCTACGATGGCGCGGTGACCAGTACCGCGTCCTCCACGGACACCCGGCAGGGCCAGGCGCCGCTCGAACAGCGGCCGTCCTGGCAGCAGCGGCTGCGCCGCTTCGGCTACCAGGGGCAGCCCAGAAGCGACGCCCGCGACGTCCGTGAACGCCTGGTGCCGCCGTACACCGAGCCCGGCCCGCGCCTGTGGGCGGCGCTCGGCGTCCCGCACACCCTGGCGGGACTGCTGGTGCGCTGGTCGGCCTGGATCGGCCCGCTGCTGGTCACGCTGCTGGCGGGCGTGCTGCGCTTCTGGAACCTGGGCCACCCCAAGGCGGTGATATTCGACGAGACGTACTACGCCAAGGACGCGTGGGGTCTGGTCCACCGCGGTTTCGAGGTCAACTGGGACAAGAACGCCAACGATCTGATCCTGTCGGGCGGGCACGTCACGATCCCGGGGGACGCGGCGTACGTCGTGCACCCGCCGGTCGGCAAGTACGTCATCGGCATCGGCGAGCTGCTGTTCGGCTTCGACCCCTTCGGCTGGCGTTTCATGACGGCGCTGCTCGGCACGCTGTCCGTGCTGATGCTGTGCCGCATCGGCCGCCGGCTGTTCCGCTCCACCTTCCTGGGCTGTCTGGCGGGCACCCTGATGGCGGTGGACGGCCTGCACTTCGTGATGAGCCGCACGGCGCTGCTCGACGGCGTGCTGATGTTCTTCGTGCTGGCCGCGTTCGGCTGTCTGCTCGTCGACCGCGACAAGGCCCGCGAGAGACTCGCCGCCGCGCTCCCGGTCGACGCCGACGGCCGGGTCCGGCCCGACCGGCACACGGCCGAGACGACCCGGCTGGGATGGCGGCCCTGGCGCTGGGCGGCGGGTCTGATGCTGGGCCTGGCCATCGGCACGAAGTGGAACGGCCTCTACATCCTGGCCGCGTTCTGCCTGATGGCGGTCCTGTGGGACGTCGCCTCACGCCGGGTGGCCGGCGCCCGGCACCCGTACTCGGTGGTCCTCAGGCGTGACACGCCCCTGGCGTTCCTCGCGACGGTCCCGGTCGCCGTCGTCACCTACGTCCTGGCCTGGACCGGCTGGATCTTCTCCGCGACCGACGGCTCGGGCGGCTACTTCCGCAACTGGGCCGCGACCAGCGGCAAGGGCGGCAGCTGGACCTTCCTGCCCGACTGGCTGCGCAGCCTGTGGCACTACGAGCACCAGGTCTACGAGTTCCACGTCGGCCTGTCCTCGCCGCACACGTACCAGTCCAACCCGTGGAGCTGGCTCGTCCTCGGCCGCCCGGTGTCGTACTTCTACGAGTCCCCGGCGCCCGGCAAGGGCGGCTGCCCGGCCGACGCGGGCGGTAAGTGCGCCAGCGAGGTGCTCGCCCTCGGCACGCCGCTGCTGTGGTGGGTCGCCTGCTTCGCGGTCCTCTACGTCCTGTGGCGCTGGCTGTTCCGCCGCGACTGGCGCGCGGGCGCCATCGCCTGCGGCATCGCGGCCGGCTATCTGCCCTGGTTCATGTACCAGGAGCGCACGATCTTCTTCTTCTACGCCGTCGTCTTCCTGCCCTTCCTGTGCCTGGCGGTGGCGATGCTCCTCGGCGCGATCATCGGCCCGCCCCGCTCCTCCGACACCCGCCGCGTCACGGGCGCCACGGGCGCGGGCGTCCTGGTCCTGCTGATCGCCTGGAACTTCATCTACTTCTGGCCCCTGTACACCGGCACCGCCATCCCCATCGACGACTGGCGGTCGCGGATGTGGCTGGATACCTGGGTCTGACCTACGTTTCGGTCAAGAATCGCAACACCCGTCCCTGTGGTAACCGCTTCCCCCTAGAGTGCTCCCGGGATCGAGCTTTCTGAACGCGTTCAAAGGAGCGCGTGGAGGCTCTACGGGGAGAGGACGGCCTGATGGCCAAGGGGGTCAAGGTCGCTGTCATAGGCGGCGTGTTCGCGGTGATGGTGGGCGGGGCCGGGTACGGCGCCTTCAACATCGTGAGCGCGCTGACCGGCGACGGGGGTACCAGTGGGGTGTCCGCGGAGAAGTCGGGGCCGCCGGACAAGGACGAGGTCGAGGAGACCACGGCCAAGTTCTTCGCGGCCTGGCAGACGGCGGCGGCCGCGACGGCGGCGTCGTACACCAACAACGACGCTGCCGCCGAGCGGCTGCTGACCGCGTTCACCGACAATGCGCACATCACCGACGTGAAGATCACGCCGGGGGCGGCCAGGGGCACCACCGTGCCGTACACGGTGAAGGCGAAGGTGGCCTACGACGGGAAGTCCGAGCCGCTGAGCTACCGGAGCGAGCTGAAGGTCGTGCGCGGCGTGACCACGGGCCGCGCGCTCGTCGACTGGCGGCCGTCCGTCGTGCACCCCGAGCTGAGGAAAGAGCAGGACACCCTCGTCACCGAGCAGTCGGCCGCCCCTCCCATCGAGGCCGTGGGCCGCGACGGCTCGGTGCTGACGAAGGAGAAGTACCCCTCCCTCGGCCCGGTTCTGGACGCCCTTCGCGACAAGTACGGCGAGAAGGCCGGCGGCACCCCCGGCATCGAGCTGGTCGTCCGGCACCCCTCCGACGGCGCTCCCGACACCCCGCTGCTCACCCTCGCCAAGGGCAAGGCCGGCAAGCTCGAGACGACCATCAGCCCGAGCGCGCAGGCGGCGGCCGAGAAGGCGGTCAAGCGGTTCGCCCAGTCGTCGGTGGTGGCCGTCAAGCCCAGCAGCGGCGAGGTCCTGGCGGTGGCCAACAACCGTGACGACGGGTTCAACGCGGCCTTCGCGGGGCAGGCCGCGCCCGGCTCCACCATGAAGATCATGACGGCCGCGATGCTCATCGACAACGGCGTGACCTCGATGAACGGCCCGGCGCCCTGTCCGGACACCGCCGTGTGGCAGGGGCAGACCTTCAAGAACCTCACCGACATGAAGCCCAACGAGGACGCCACGCTCGCCAACAGCTTCATGCGGTCCTGCAACACCGCCTTCATCAAGCTCATCGACGAGAAGCCGCTCACCGACGCCTCGCTGACGCAGGAGGCCGAGCGGCGCTTCGGGCTCGGGCAGGACAACTGGAAGACCGGCATCGCCTCCTTCGACGGCAGCGTCCCCGCGGTCGGCGGACCGGACCGGGCGGCCGGCGCCATCGGGCAGGGCCAGGTCCAGATGAGCCCGCTGAACATGGCCTCGGTGACCGCGACCGCGATCACCGGCAGCTTCCGCCAGCCCTACCTGGTCTCGCCGGAGCTGGACGGCCGGCAGCTCGCGCGGGCCGAGGGTCTGCGGGCGAGCACCGCATCCCAGCTGAAGCAGATGATGCGGCTCACCGCCACGCAGGGCACCGCCGCTGAGGCCATGCGGGGACTGGGCGGCGACATCGGCGCCAAGACCGGTTCCGCCGAGGTCGACGGCAACGCCAAGTCCAACAGCTGGTTCACCGGGTTCCGGGGCGATGTCGCGGCGGCGGCCATGACCGAGGAGGGCGGTCACGGCGGTGACGCGGCCGGGCCGATTGTCGCAGCCGTGCTACGAACGGGTGGCTGATCTCACCCGCGCAGGACGGGACTCTAGGGTGGTGGGCGTCGTTGGGACAGCTGAGGGCAACGGGGACCCTGGGGATTCGCGGAGGAACGGACAAGCAGTGGGCAACAGAAGGCGCGTCGCCGAGCGACGGAAGACCAGACCCGCCGTGATCGGCGGGGTGATCGCCGTGGTCGTCGGTGGCGCCGGGTTCGGCGCCTACGCGCTGTTCGGCGGCGGCGCGGCCGCCGACGACGGGAGCCGGGCGGCATCGGACGAGAAGCCCGAGGTGAAGACCGGGCCGCTGTCGGCGACCGAGGTCACCACCACCGCCCGCGCCTTCCTCACCGCCTGGCAGTCCGGGAAGGTTCCGCGGGCCGCCGCGGCCACCGACGAGGCGGCCGCGGCCACGGCCCTGCTCACCGGCTACACCAAGGACGCCCGGATCAAGGACGTCACCCTCACCCCGGGCAAGCGCACCGGTGACAAGGTGCCGTTCTCCGTCAAGGGCACGGTGGCGTACAAGAACACCGAGAAGCCGCTGGCGTACGAGAGCGCGCTCACCGTCGTCCGCCGCGCCGGCGACGGAAAGCCGCTGGTGGACTGGCACTCGGCGGTCGTCCACCCGGATCTGAAGGACGGCGACAAGCTGGTCACCGGTGAGGCGGGCACGCCCCCGGTCAAGGCGCTCGACCGGGACGGCGGCGAGCTGACCAAGCAGAAGTACGCCTCCCTCGGCCCGATCCTGGACGGCCTGCGCGAGAAGTACGGCAAGGAGGCCGGCGGCAAGGCCGGCATCGAGCTGCGGGTCGTGCGCGGGAAGTCCGCCAAGTCGGACGACCTCTCCGACAAGACCCTGCTGGAGCTGAGCAAGGGCACGCCCGGCACGGTCAAGACCACGCTGGACCCCGCCCTCCAGGCGGCGGCCGAGAAGCAGGTCGCGAAGAAGGCCAAGTCGTCGGTGGCCGTCATGCGGGCCTCGACCGGCGAGATCCTGGCCGCCGCCAACGCCTCGCCCGGCTTCAACACCGCCTTCCAGGGCTCGCTCGCGCCCGGCTCCACGATGAAGGTCATCACCGCCTCGCTGCTGCTGGACAAGGGCCTGGCCTCGGCGGACAAGAAGCACCCGTGCCCGAAGTACTTCACGTACGGGCACTGGAAGTTCCAGAACGACGACAAGTTCGAGATCAAGAACGGCACGTTCAAGGCGAGCTTCGCCCGCTCCTGCAACACGGCCTTCATCAGTCAGGCACCCAAGCTCAAGGACGACGACCTGACCAAGCAGGCCCAGCAGGTCTTCGGCCTGGGGATGAACGACTGGGCGATCGGTGTGCCGTCCTTCGACGGCGCCGTGCCGGTGCAGTCGGCGGCCCAGATGGGGGCCTCGCTGATCGGGCAGGGCGGGGTCCGGATGAACCCGCTGAACATGGCGTCGGTGTCGGCGACGGTCAAGGCCGGCACCTTCCACCAGCCGTACCTGGTCTCCCCGGACGTGGACGACCGCAAGCTCGCCAACGCCTCGCGCACCATGTCGGCGGGCACGCTGTCGCAGCTGCGCGAGCTGATGTCCTACACCGCCGCTTACGGCACGGCCGCGGAGGCGATGTCCGGGGTCAGCGGCGATGTCGGTGCGAAGACCGGGTCGGCCGAGGTCGACAACCAGAAGAAGCCGAACGGCTGGTTCACCGCCTACCGGGGCGACCTCGCGGCCGCGGGCGTGGTCCAGCAGGGCGGCCACGGCGGCGAGACGGCCGGGCCGATCGTGGCGGCGCTGCTGAAGGCGGGGAGCTGACCCGGAAGGTCAGTGGATGACCGGTTCCGCGGCGGCCATGTACGTCCGCCGCAGGAACCGCAGCAGCGCCTGCCGTTCGAACTGCACCACCAGCACGCCCTCCGCGGAGTGGAACTCGACCACGGCCTGCACCCGGCCGCACGGCCACACCCGCACCTCACCGCTGCCCGCGGGGGCCCGCAGGCCCTCCTCCAGGAGCTCACGGCCGAAGGTCCACTCGCGCGCCCCGGCACCCGGCAGCTTGATGCCCACCGCACGGGGATCCCGGTCCGGGTCGTACCGCAGAGTGACCGGAACCGCCTCCAGCTCATCGATCAACGGTACGGCCGCGTCCGTGACGATATGGGCTCGCGCGTACTGCTCGACTACGGACATCGGACGGCCCCTTCACCGTGGGCGACCTGAGCGGAAACTGTGCGTCCACTCCCTCTCCAATGTCGCATATTTTCCGGATTGCGCCCTCGGGGACCGGACATATCACGGGTGAGATAAGACAAGCGTCACGCTCTTGCAAACCGTTCGCATCAAGCCACATCATCGAAGCGTGCATGTACCTGACGGATTCATCGACGCCCCCACCTCCGCCGCCACCGGTGTGATCGCCGCGGGCGCCATCGCCGTGAGCCTGCGCGGCGCGCGGCGCGAACTCGACGAGCGCACCGCCCCGCTGGCCGGTCTCGTCGCGGCGTTCATCTTCGCGGTGCAGATGCTCAACTTCCCCGTCGCGGCCGGGACCAGCGGCCATCTGCTCGGGGGTGCGCTCGCCGCGATCCTCGTGGGCCCCTACACAGGGGTCCTGTGCGTCTCCGTCGTCCTGCTGATGCAGGGCCTGCTCTTCGCGGACGGCGGTCTGACCGCGCTCGGCGTGAACATCACCAACATGGCGATCGTCACCACGGTCGTCGCCTACGCCCTCTTCCGGGGCCTGGCGAAGGTGCTCCCGCGCTCCCGCCGGTCGATCACCGCGGCCTCCTTCGTCGCCGCCCTCGTCTCCGTCCCGGCCGCCGCTCTGGCCTTCACGCTCATGTACGCCATCGGCGGCACCACCGACGTGTCGATCGGCAAGGTCGCCACCGCCATGATCGGCGTGCACCTGCTGATCGGCATCGGTGAGGCCGCGATCACCGCGCTGACCGTCGGCGCGGTCCTCGCCGTGCGCCCGGACCTGGTCCACGGCGCCCGCGGCCTCACCCCGAAGCTCAAGCTGCGGGTGAACGGCGAACTGGTCGACGCGCCCGGCGCCGAGCCCGAGCCCGCACCCGTGGCCGCCCGGGCCTCCCACCGCAGGGTGTGGGCCGCGGGCCTGGTCACCTCCCTCCTGCTGGCCGGACTCGTCAGCTTCTACGCCTCGGCCGATCCGGACGGCCTGGAGAAGGTCGCCACCGACCACGGCATCGACCAGAAGGCCGAGGAGCACGCCGCGGCCGACTCCCCGCTCGCCGACTACGGCGTCAAGGATGTCGACGACGCCCGCCTGTCCGGGGGGCTGGCGGGCGTCATCGGCGTGGGCGGCACGGTCGTCGCGGGCAGCGCGGTCTTCTGGGCCGTACGCCGGCGCCGTTCGGACGACACCTCACCGTCGAACACGTCGGACTCGACGAACGCGACGAGCCCGGGCGTCTGACATGGGTGCGGGACACGCGCACAAGCTCTACCGGCACGGGCACTCGCCCGTGCACGCCCTGCCGCCGCACACCAAGCTCGCCGCCGTGTTCGCGTTCGTGCTGGTCGTGGTGGCGACGCCGCGCGAGGCGATGTGGGCGTTCGGGGGGTACGCCGTGCTGCTGGGCGTCGTCGCGGGCGTCGCGCGCGTGCCCGCCGGGTTCCTGCTCCGGCGGCTGCTGATCGAGGTGCCGTTCGTCGCCTTCGCGGTGCTCATGCCGTTCGTCGCGGAGGGCGAGCGGGTCGACGTCCTGGGCATGTCCCTGAGCGTCAACGGCCTGTGGGGCGCCTGGAACGTGCTCGCCAAGGGCACCCTCGGCGTCGCCGCCTCCGTCCTCCTCGCCGCCACCACCGACCTGCGCGAACTCCTCCTCGGCCTGCAGCGCCTCAAGCTGCCGCCGCTGCTCGTGCAGATCGCGTCCTTCATGATCCGCTACGGCGATGTCATCGCGGACGAGATGCGGCGCATGCGGATCGCCCGGGAGTCCCGCGGCTTCGAGGCGAAGGGCGTCCGGCACTGGGGCGTGCTCGCCAAGTCCGCCGGCGCCCTGTTCATCCGCTCCTACGAACGCGGAGAGCGCGTGCATCTGGCCATGGTCAGCCGGGGCTACGCCGGTGCCATGCCGGTCATCGACGAGGTGACGGCGTCCCGGGCGCAGTGGTCGTACGCCCTGGCCCTCCCGGGCGCGGCCCTCGTCGTCTGTCTGCTGGGATGGGCCCTATGACACCTTCGCTCGAAGTGGCCGGACTGGCCTTCGCCTATCCCGACGGGCACCAGGCCCTCTTCGGCGTCGACTTCTCGGTCGCGCGCGGCGAGCGGGTCGCGCTGCTCGGGCCGAACGGCGCCGGCAAGACGACCCTCGTGCTGCACCTCAACGGCATCCTGACCGGCGGCGCCGGCACGGTGCGGGTCGCCGGGCTGCCCGTGGACAAGCGGCACATGGCCGAGATCCGGCGCCGGGTCGGCATCGTCTTCCAGGACCCGGACGACCAGCTCTTCATGCCGACGGTCCGGGAGGACGTGGCGTTCGGGCCCGCGGCGGCCGGGCTGAAGGGGCCGGAGCTGGAGGAGCGCGTGGACCGGGCCCTGGAGCGGGTCGGCATGGCGGAGTTCAAGGACCGCCCGCCGCACCACCTCTCCTTCGGACAGCGCCGCCGGGTGGCCGTGGCGACCGTCCTCGCCATGGAGCCGGAGATCCTCGTCCTCGACGAGCCCTCCTCCAACCTCGACCCCGCCTCCCGCCGCGAACTGGCCGACATCCTGCGCTCGCTGGACGTGACGGTCCTGATGGTCACGCACGACCTCCCCTACGCCCTGGAGCTGTGCCCGCGCTCCCTGGTCCTCAGCGAGGGCGTGATCGCGGCGGACGGCCCGACCGGCACGCTGCTCTCCGACGAGGAGCTGATGCGCGCCCACCGGCTGGAGCTGCCGTTCGGATTCGATCCGCGTTCCGTGCCGGCCGCCGAGGCCCGTCCGTGACAATGAGCGCGTGACGAACGAGAAGCCCCCGAGCGGGGGTGCTTCACTGCTGCTGGACGACCAGCTGTGCTTCGCCCTGTACGCCGCCCAGCGCGCGGTGACGGCCGCGTACCGCCCGCTCCTCGACGACCTCGGCCTCACCTATCCCCAGTACCTCGTGCTGCTGGTCCTGTGGGAGCGCGGCGAGACCACGGTCAAGGAACTGGCCGCGGCCCTGCGCCTCGACTACGGCACGGTCTCGCCGCTGCTGAAGCGGCTGGAGGCGGCGGGTCTGCTGCGGCGCGAACGGTCGGCGCGGGACGAGCGGTCGGTGCTCGTGGCCGTGACCGGGCGCGGGGAGGAACTCCGGGAGCGCGCGACCTGCGTGCCCGGCGCGCTGCTCGCGGCGACGGGCCTGGACGGCACGGAGATCGCGCGGCTCCGCGAGGAACTGTGGCACCTGGCCGAGAAGGCGGAGTCGGCGGCGGAGCGGGCGCGCTGAGCGAGGGTTGCCCGAGGTTGTGACCCCCTGGTGGCGCAGGCCGGTTACTGGCCAGTACCTTGTGCACGATGTGTTTGTGCACACCTGTTTCCGGGGGAGGACAGCATGACTGACGGCCCCGCCGTCGACACCCGCCCGACGAAGATCATGTACGTCGCGGAGGCCACCGCCCACGGCGGCCGTGAGGGCTATGTCACCAGCCAGGACGGCCAGATCGAGCTCAAGGTCGCGATGCCCCCGCAGCTCGGCGGCGACGGCAACGGCACCAACCCGGAACAGCTCTTCGCGGCCGGCTACAGCTCCTGCTTCCACAACGCCCTGATCCTGGTCGGCAACCGCGAGGGCTACGACCTGGCCGGCTCCACGGTCGCCGCGAAGGTCGGCATCGGCCCCAACGCCCAACAGGGCTACGGCCTCGCGGTCGCCCTGAGCGTCTCCCTCCCGGTCGTCGACCCCGACCTCGCGACCAAGCTGGTGGACGCCGCCCACGAGATCTGCCCGTACTCGAACGCGACCCGCGGGAACATCGACGTGACGATCCTGCTTGGCTAAGGGGGAGCACAGCGGTACCGCAAGCAGGACGAGGAGTACGGACGTGGACGTGAACGGCACAGTCGCCGAGGGCTTCGAGCCGGTCAGGGAAGCATTCGTACGGAACTTCGAGACGCTCGGGGAACGGGGCGCGTCGGTCGCCGTCTACCGGGACGGGCAGCGGGTCGTCGACCTGTGGGCCGGCACGAAGGACGTCGACGGCACGAGCCCCTGGGAGCACGGCACCGCCCAGGTCGTGCGCTCGGCGACGAAGGGCATAGCCGCCGCCGTACCGCTCCTGCTGCACCAGCGCGGACAGCTGGACCTGGACGCGCCGGTGGGCCACTACTGGCCGGAGTTCAAGGCGCGGGGCAAGGAGCGGGTGCTGGTCCGGCACGTCCTGAACCACCGGGCCGGACTGCCGGTCCTCGACCACCCCCTCACCCCCGAGCAGGCCCTCGACCCGCTGCGGGGCCCCGCGGCGGTCGCCGCCCAGGCCCCCGTGTGGGAGCCCGGCACCGACCACGGCTACCACGCGCTCACCTACGGCTGGATGCTCGACGAACTGGTGCGGCGCGTGACCGGGCAGGGCGCGGGCGAGTGGCTAGCGGCGCAGATCACCGGCCCGCTGGGCCTGGATCTCTGGCTCGGTCTGCCCGAGTCGGAGGCCCACCGGGTGGGACGCGCGGGCCGCGTGGAGGGCCCCGAGCCGACCGGGGGCCTGCGCGCCCGGCCGAAGCGCTCGGTCACCGAGGCCTACGAGGACCCGGCCTCCCTCACCCGCCGGGCCTTCGCGGCGATCACCCCGTTCCCGGAACAGAACGACCCCGCCTACCGCGCGGCGGCCCTGCCCGCGACCAACGCCATCGCGACGGCGGACGGACTGGCCCGCTTCTACGCGACGCTGACCGGCGACACGGCCGGTGCCGCACGCCTCTTCACGCCGGAGACGGTCGAACTGGCCCGCGCCGAGGAGTCGGCGGGCCCCGACCGCGTCCTGGTGGTCGGCACCCGCTTCGGCCTCGGCTACATGCTGCACGGCAGCGCCTCGCCCTTCCTGGCCCCGGGCTCCTTCGGACACCCGGGCCGCGGCGGCGCCCTGGGCTTCGCGGACCCGGAGTCCAAGATCGCCTTCGGCTACGTCACGAACGGCTTCCGCAAGACGGTGACGGCGGATCCGCGGGCCCAGACCCTGGTGCGGGCGGTACGGCAGGCGCTCGGCCTCTGAGACTCCCGGTCTCCGGCCTCTCGGCCTCTAGACGTGGATCGGGTGGGAGATCCGCCCGGACGCCTGGTCGATCTCCTCGTGCGCTTTGGTCAGCAACCGCATGGCGAGTTCGTTGAGCGCCCGGGCCCCGGCGATCTCCTCTCCGACCCTGGGCTGATTGGCGTCGGACCGGTGCCGGTTGGCCGCCCCGTGCGCCCGTACCTCGCTGCCGTCGGGCAGCCGCACCATCGCGACCGCGCGCGTGTGCTGGTCGTCCTCCATGAACTCCATCTCGACGTGCCATCCCGCTCGGGTGTGCATCATGACGATCACCTCCGGAAGACCTAGTTCCAGGGTGCTCCTCGCACCGTCCTGGCGCACCCGTCCCGACGCGCCTAACCGGCGTGCAGCATCAACCCGATCCCGACGACGAGCAGCCCGGCCGCCGCGATTCTCGGCACGCCGAACCGCTCCTTGAAGAACACGGCGCCGATGGCCGCGCCGACGATGATCGACGATTCGCGCAGGGCCGCGATGGGCGCGAGTTCGGCCTTGGTCTGGGCCCACAGGACGAGGGCGTAGGCGGCGACGGAGAGGGCGGCCCCGATGAGCCCGGTCACGGCGAACGGCCGCAGCAGGGCGACGGTCCGCCCGCGCCAGCGGCTCACGGCGTAGGCGGGGATGACGACCCCTTGCACGGTCATCAGCCAGGCGATGTACCCGAGCGAGGACCCCGACGCCCGCACGCCCAGCCCGTCCACGACGGTGTACACGGCGATCGTCAGCCCCGTCGCCAGGGCCGCCCCGATCGCCGCCCAGTCGGGCCGCCGCCCGCGCAGCCCCCACAGGGCGACGCCGGTCAGCCCCGCGCAGGACAGGGCGATGCCGGCCGCGGCCCACCCGTCGGGCACCTCGTGTGCGAAGAGCGCCGCGAGCAGGGTCACGACGAGGGGCGCGGTGCCGCGCGCGATGGGATAGGCCTGCCCGAAGTCGCCCAGCCGGAAGGACTTCATCAGCAGCGCGTAGTAGGCGATGTGGATGGCCGCGGAGAGGAACAGATACGGCCACGCCCCGGCCGCCGGGAACGCCACGAACGGCGCGAGCGCCAGCCCGATGACCAGCCCGCCGCCCGAGATCAGCGCGAACCCGGCGAGCTTGTCCGTGATCCTGTGCGCGAGGGCGTTCCAGCTGGCGTGGGTCACGGCGGCGAGCAGAACCGCGGCCGTGACCAGCGGCGTCACGCGGCGCTCTCGCGCACGTCCACCAGAGTCGCGCCGGCGTGGGCGACGAGGTCGCGGGGCGTCATGGGGAACACGGTGTACGGCGTCCCGGCCGCCGCCCACACGGTCTCGTGGCCGAGCAGGGACCGGTCGGCGAGCACGCGCGTCCTCGTCCGGTGCCCGAAGGGCGGCACGCCGCCGATGGCATAGCCGGTCGTCTCCCGCACGACATCGACCTTGGCCCGGGTGACCTTGTCCGCGGCGAGCTCCTTGCGCACCAGCTCGAGGTCGACCCGGGAGGCCCCGTCCACGAGCACCAGCACGGGCACCCCGTCCGCCGCGAAGATCAGCGACTTGCAGATCTGGCTCAGCTCGCACCCGAGAGCGGCGGCGGCTTCGGAGGCGGTACGGGTGGCTTCCGGGAAACGCCGGACGAGCGGAACGACCTCGTCGAGCCCGAGCTCCCGCAGGGCCTGGGCGAAGAGGGGGTGTGCACCGGAGTCATCGGCGTCCGTGGCGGCTGTCGTCGTCATGGGGGCACGCTAGCGGTCCGTGTATCGGACACGCGAGCGGCGGCCGGTGTCCGTCGACGAAGCCGACGACAGGCCCTAAGGCCGCTCCACGTTCGTACGGAGGATCTCGCGGGCCTGTTCCGCCGCGCGGGCCGTGCTCTCGCTGACGAAGTCGAGGAAGCGGGCGATGTTCTCGAGGCGGGCGGCGACCGGGGTGCCGGGGCCGAGGACGCCGACGCCCTGGCGGGCGATCTCGACGAGCTGGGCGATGGACCGGGCGCTGGCCATCATCGACTGGTACCAGATGTCGTCGTCGACGATGTAGCGCTCGCGTCGGCGTTCGTCGCGTTCCCGGCGGACGAGGCCCTGGCTGTCCAGGAACGCGACCGCTTTGGAGATGGACGCCGGGCTGACCTGGAGGCGCTGGACCAGTTCGGACGCGGTGAGGCTGCCGCTGTCGGTCAGCGTGAGGGAGGCCATCACCCTGGCCGGCATGGTCGTCATGCCCGACGCCATGAGGACGGTGGTGAACACCTCCTCGTACTCCCGCACGGCCTCGGCGTCGCGCCCGTGGGCCTGCGGGGGCGCCTCCGCAGCCCGGGGCGTGGCCTGCCGGCGCCGGTGGGCCCGGCGTTCGGTGGCGCGGTGGGCCAGGTCGGCGCGGTAGGCGGTGGGGCCGCCGTTGCGCATGACCTCGCGTGTGATGGTCGAGGTCGGGCGGTCGACACGTCGGGCGATCTCCGCGTAGGCGAGGCCGTCGGCCAGTCCCAGCGCGATCTGCTGACGTTCCTGCTGGGTGAGCCTGCCTCCCGGCATCGCGATCTCCTTCGTTCTCCCCAAGTGGCCTTCAGCATAGCGTTCACCTTCATTTCATTGCAACGACGACGTAACTGACGTTGCATTAAATGGGAAACCATTGCAACGAAATTGCTGCCTTGAGCTGGAAGTACGTCATTCCAGCGCAACGAATGCGTTGCCAGATCCATGAACGCAACGTAGCGTTTCATTCATCAGAAACAACGAGCCCAAGGAGAGCACGATGCAGAAGTTCACCACCCCCGCCCCGATCGCCACCGTCCTCGACATCCCCGCCGGACGCATCCAGTTCATCGCCGCCGACCGGGCCGACACCACCGTCGAGGTCCGGCCCGCGGACAGCTCGAACGGCCGCGATGTGAAGGCGGCGGAGCAGATCCAGGTCGCGTACGGCGACGGTGTCCTGCGGATCGAGGCCGCACCGGCGAAGAACCGGATCCTCGGCCACTCCGGATCCGTCGAGGTGACCGTCCAGCTGCCCGCGGGCTCCCGTGTCGAGGCGAAGGCGGACAGCTCCGAGTTCCGGGGCGTCGGACGGCTCGGCGATGTCACCTTCGAGGGCGCGCAGGGCTTGGTCAAGCTCGACGAGACCGAAGGCGCCCGCCTCACCCTCCTCTCCGGCGACGTCTCGGTCGGCCGGCTCGGCGGCTCCGCCGAGATCAGCACCCAGAAGGGCGACATCCGGGTCGCCGAGGCCATGGGCGGCACGGTCGAGCTGCGCACCGAGCACGGCGAGATCTCGATCGGCGCCGGCCGCGGCGTCTCCGCCTCGCTGGACGCCGGCACCGGCTTCGGCCGGATCCACAACGCGCTGATGAACGCCGACGGCGCCGCCGCCGGCCTGAACATCCGCGCGACCACCGCCTACGGCGACATCACCGCCCGCAGCCTTTGACGTGCTCCCTGTCCTGAAGTCCAGGGATTCCGGCCTGGGTCGCCTGACCCTTCCGGTGGCTTCCTGCTTCACCGCGCTGTGCGGGCACATGTGCCCGTCTTACCGGCGCTCCACAGGCGTTTAGCGTCTCCGCCCGTCCGGCGGCGACGATACGACGTCCTTCGAAGAGGACATTGCGGGCCGCGTTGTGGTCGCGTTCGTGCACCGTGCCGCACGCGCTGCACGTCCACTGCCGGACGTGCAGCGGCTTGGGACCGTCCCGGAACCCGCAGGCCGAGCAGACCTGGGAGGACGGGAAGGCACGGCCCACCTTGGCGAAGGTGCGCCCGAGACCTGACACCGCGAGGTCTTCCACATACACCGCTTGGTTGTCGCGAATGATCTGCGTGGAAGCCTTGTGGTGCCAGTCCCGGCGCCGGTCCGCCACACGCGCGTGCTGGCGTGCGACCTCGATGCGGGCCTTGGCCCGGTTCTTCGACCCCTTCGTCTTGCGGGACAGCTCCCGCTGAAGACGCTTGAGCTTCTTCTCCGCCCGGCGCAGGAAGCGCGGGCTGTCGATCTTCCGGCCGTCGGACAGGACCGCGAACGCGGACAGGCCCAGATCGATCCCGGCGTCGGTCTCCAGGCCGGGGAGGATGTCCGGTTCAGTGTCCACCACGAAACTGAGGAAGTACCGGCCGCAGCTGTCCTTGGTGATGGTCAGGGACGTCGGCTTGCTGGGCAGCCAGCGCGACCACTTGACCTTGAGATCGCCGACCTTGGCCACGTACACCGTGCCGTCGTCCTGGAGAGAGAAGGCGCTGTTGCAGGACGACCGCCGATACCTCGGCGAGCCAGGCGCGTTCCTCGGTGCGCTTGGCCTGGGTGATGCGCAGCTTGGAGAGATCCGCCGACTTCACGTACGGCAGTCCCGCCGCGTGCGCTTCCTTGCGGTCGCGCAGGCAGTCGTTCCACACCACACGGGCGCACCCGAACGCCTTCGCCAGCGAACGGCGCTGCGGGGCGTCCGGGTAGGCCCGGTAGTTGTAGCGAAGCTGTATACCGATCACCGTATGGACGCTTCATGGCCGCTCGCGGCGAAAGGTCACATCCAACCGGAATTGCACACGATTCGAGCAAATGTGTTCGAGAACTTCGAGGCGGAGGATGCCCGCTCCAGGATGCCGGTGAGGGCCCCGTCCCCACGGAGCCCTCACCGGCCGGTCTCACCGGAAGCGGCGGAACGTCAGGCGCGTACCAGCTCCCGGTCCGTGTCCCCCCGGTCGGAGTCCGGGCGCAGGCCCTCGCCCTCGACGTCCACGTTGGGCAGGGCCCGGTCCAGCCACTTGGGCAGCCACCAGGCCTTGCGGCCGAGGAGGGCCAGGACGGCCGGGACGATGGCCATGCGGACGATGAACGCGTCGAAGAAGACCGCGATCGCGAGGCCGAAGCCGATCATCTTGACCATCGACTCGGACGAGCCGATGAAGCCGGCGAAGACCGCCATCATGATGACCGCCGCGGCCGTGACCACCCGGGCGCCGTGCCGGAAGCCCGTCACGATCGCCTGGCTCGGCTTCTCGCCGTGGACGTAGGCCTCCCGCATCCGGGTCACGAGGAACACCTCGTAGTCCATGGCCAGGCCGAAGACCACACCGACCATGAAGATCGGCATCATCGACATGACCGGGCCCGTCTGCTCCACGCCCATCAGGTCCGACAGCCAGCCCCACTGGAAGACCGCGACCACCGCGCCGAGGGCCGCCATCACCGACAGCAGGAAGCCGAGCGCCGCCTTCAGCGGGACCAGGATCGAGCGGAAAACCACGATCAGGAGCAGGAAGGCCAAGCCGACCACCAGGACCAGATAGGGGACCAGCGCGTCGTTGAGCTTCTCGCTGACGTCGATGTTCATCGCCGTGCTGCCGGTGACCAGGACGCTCGCGTCCGTGTCGGCCTTGATGTCCGTGCCCGCGTCGCGGATGCCGTGCACCAGGTTCTCCGTCGTCACGGAGGACGGCTGGGAGCCCGGGATCACAGTGATGGTGGCCGTGTCACCGGCCTTGTTGGGCGCCGGCGGCGTCACCGTGACGACGTCCTTGAGCCCCTTGATCTCGTCACCGACCGCCGAGAAGGCCGCCTTCGGGTCGTCGCTGTCCTTCGCGTCGACGACGACCATCAGCGGGCCGTTGAAGCCGGGGCCGAAGCCCTCCGACAGCAGGTCGTAGGCGCGGCGCTGGGTGGTGGAGGTGGGCTGGGAGCCGTCGTCCGGCAGGCCCAGTTCCAGGCTCGACGCCGGGACGGCCGCCGCGCCGAGGCCGATGACACCGAGCAGCAGGACCGCGATCGGGCGTCGGACGACGAAACTCGCCCAGCGCGTGCCCAGGTTGGGGCGCTCCGGCTTCTTCGACGACCGGCCGAACCGCTTGCCCTTCTCTCCCATGGGCTTCACCTTCCGGCCCGCGTATCCGAGCAGCGCCGGGATCATGGTCAGGGCGATCAGCACCGCGATGGCCACCGTGCCCGCCGCCGCGACGCCCATCTTGGTCAGCATCGGGATGTTGACGACCGACAGACCCACCAGCGCGATCACGACCGTCAGACCCGCGAAGACCACCGCCGAGCCCGCCGTGCCGGTGGCCCGGCCCGCGGCCTCCTCGCGGTCGCGGCCCTCGGCCAGTTCGGCGCGGTAGCGGGAGACGATGAACAGGGCGTAGTCGATGCCGACCGCCAGGCCGATCATCATCGCCAGGGTGGAGGTGGTGGAGCCCAGGTCCAGCGCGCCGGCCAGGGCGGTGATCGTGGAGACGCCGATGCCCACGCCGATGAGCGCCGTCAGCAGCGGCAGACCGGCCGCGACCAGGGAGCCGAAGGTGATGACGAGGACGACGGCGGCGACCGCGATGCCGATGATCTCGCTGGAGCCGGTGTGCGGGACGGTCTGGAGCGCGTCACCGCCGATCTCGACGGTCAGTCCGCTCTTGCGCGCGTCCCGCGCGCTGTCCTGAAGGGCGTCGCGGGAGGAGTCCTCCAGCTCCATGCCGGAGACCTTGTACGACACCTGCGCGTAGGCGATCGTGCCGTCCTTGCTGACGGCCTTCGCCTGGTACGGGTCGGTGACGCGGGCGACCTCGGAGCCGTCGGCCAGTTCCTCGACGGTCTCGCGGACCGTCGCCTTGTTGGCGAGGTCCGTCATCTTCTCGCCGCTCGGCGCCTTGAAGACGACGCGTGCGGTGGCGCCGTCGGCGCTCACGCCGGGGAAGCGCTGTTCCAGCAGGTCGAAGGCCTTCTGAGCCTCCGTGCCGGGGATGGAGAACGAGCTGTTGCCGGCGGCGGGGGCACTGGCCGCGCCGACCCCGGCGAGGGTCAGCAGGGCCACCCAGATCAGGGCGACGAAGTGCCGCCGCCGGTACGAGAGCCGGCCGAGTTTGTAGAGGAAAGTGGCCACGAGGGCGTACTCCCGGTCAGGTCGTGGGGTGTTTCAGGGCAGGGGAGATCAGCCCGACGACGTGAGCGGTGATCGCGTCAGGTGCTGCGGTTTCTCAGATGAGGGGGATTGCTCAGGTGGTGGGGATGCCGAGGGCGGGGAGGACCACGGCGTCGATGTACGAGAGGAGGAAGGCCTGCGTCGGCGGCTGGTCGTCGATGAGCGTGCGGGTGGCGAAGGCGCCGACCAGCATGTGCACGACGTAGTCCAGGGCCGGACAGTCGGCGCGGATCTCGCCGCGTTCGACCGCCTTGCGCACGACCCGGTGGAACTCCTCCATCTCCGGCTCGATCAGCAGTTCCCTGAACGCCTGGAGAAGATCCGGGTTGGCGTGCACCGCCATGAACAGACCCCGCATCAGCGCGGCGTTCTGCTGCATGGTGCAGTCGTCCTCACGCGAGGTGAGGGCGTGGAGGTCGCCGCGCAGGGAGCCGGTGTCGACGTCGGCGATGTTGCCCGGCTTGTTGTGCCGGACCGCCTTCGCCACCAGCTCCGGCTTGCCGCCCCACTGGCGGTAGAGCGTCGCCTTGCTGGACCGGGTGCGCGCCGCCACGGCGTCCATGGTGAGGGCGTCGTAGCCGACTTCCCGGAGCAGGTCGAGCACGGCCGCGTACAGCTCGGCCTCCCGCTCGGGGGAGATCCGACTGCGACGCGCGGTGGCGGCCTCAGCCATCTCGCTCACCTTCCTTCTCCGGCACAAGAGGAATCTAGCGCAGAGCCTAGAGAAACGAAACCGTTTCGTACGTGTGCTGCGTCACGGCGGCCTGTTTGTCATAACTTGCTGCGGTCTGCCCCGAGGCCAAGCATGGGGAGGTGAGCTATCTGCGTCTGCCGCACCTCCATGACGACCTGCTGTGCTTCGTGGCCGAGGACGACCTCTGGCTCGCCCCGCTCGACGCCCCGGGCCGCGCCTGGCGGCTCACCGTCGACCGCACCAAACTGGGCCACCCCCGCTTCTCGCCCGACGGCCGCCACCTCGCGTACACGAGCTGGCGCAGCCTGGGA
Organism: Streptomyces sp. NPDC057099; assembly: GCF_042671245.1. Taxonomy (NCBI): domain Bacteria; kingdom Bacillati; phylum Actinomycetota; class Actinomycetes; order Kitasatosporales; family Streptomycetaceae; genus Streptomyces; species Streptomyces sp. NPDC057099. The sequence goes on along the minus strand of NZ_JBHUTX010000015.1, from coordinate 31,346 downwards.
CCCGAGGTTCATCTCGTGCCGGTGGACGGCGGTCCGGGCCGCCGGCTGACCCACTGGGGCAGTGCCGACACACGGGTCTGCGGCTGGACCCCGGACGGCGAGATCCTGGCCGTGGCCTCGCACGGCGAGCCCTTCTCCTTCTTCACCTGGGGCTACAAGGTCCCCCTCGACGGCGCCCCGGGCCGCAAACTGCCCTGGGGCCCGGTCTCCGACCTCCAGGTCGCGGACCTGGACGGGGAGCGCAAGACCCTTCTCCTCACCGGCACCCCGCCGCACGAGCCGGCCTCCTGGAAGCGCTACCGGGGCGGGGCCACGGGCCGGCTGTGGCTGCACGGCGAACGGCTGCTGGCCGGGCTCGGCGGCCATCTGCACTCCCCCATGTTCGTCGGCGGCCGGATCGCCTTCCTCTCCGACCACGAGGGCGTCGGCAACCTCTACTCGTGCGCCCACGACGGCTCCGATCTGCGCCGTCACACCGACCACGACGCCTTCTACGCCCGGCACGCCTCCAGCGACGGGACCCGGGTGGTGTACCAGTGCGCGGGCGACCTGTGGCTGGTCGACGATCTGTCGCCGGACTCCGCGCCGCGGCGCCTCGACGTACGGATGGGCGGGCCGCGCGCGGGGCGGCGCCCGTACCAGGTGGCGGCGGCCCAGCACCTCGACGGAATCTCCGTCGACGAGACCGGCCGGGCCAGCGCGGTCGTCGTACGCGGCAGCCTGTACTGGCTCACCCACCGCGACGGGCCCGCCCGCACCCTCACCGACACCCCGGGCGTCCGGGTGCGGATGCCGGAGATGCTCGGCGCGAGCGGGCGGGTGGCGTATGTGACGGACGCGGAGGGCGAGGACGCGATCGAGATCGCCTCGCTGCCCCGGGCGTCCGGCGACCGCGTGCCGCGGCGGCTGGCGCCGGGCGCGCTGGGCCGGGTGCGCGAGCTGGTCTCCGACCCGGAGGGCGAGCGGCTCGCGGTCGCCTCGCACGACGGGCGGCTGCTGCTCGTGGACGTGACCGAGGACGCGGACGGCGAGGTCACCGAGCTGATCCGGTCGATCAACGGGCCCGTGCGCGACCTCGCGTTCTCCCCGGACGGGGCGTGGCTGACCTGGTCGCACCCGGGCATCGGGCGGACCCTGCGGCAGATCAAGATGGCCAGGATCCAGGGGGGTGCCGTCATCGACGTCACCAACGGCCGCTTCGAGGACGAGAACCCGGTGTTCACGCGCGACGGCCGCTACCTCGCCTTCCTGTCCTGGCGCGGCTTCGACCCCGTCTACGACGTGCACACCGGCGACCTGTCCTTCCCGCTGGGCTGCCGCCCGTACCTCGTGCCGCTGTCCTCCGCTACGCCCTCCCCGTTCGCGGTGAACCCGGAGGGCCGTCCGGCCGCCGGAGGTCTCGACCCGGTGGAGGACGACGAGAACGGCGACGGCGGTGCGGTGACCGTCGAGGCCGAGGGCCTGGAGAGCCGGGTCACGCCGTTCCCGGTGGCCGCCTCCAAGTACTCGGCGCTGTACCCGGTAGCGGGCGGCGGGCTGGTGTGGCTGCGCTGGCCGATCTCGGGCGCGCTGGGCGAGACGTTCGCCAACCCGGACGACACCAGCGGCCGACCGACCCTGGAGCACTTCGGCATCACCAAGGCCAAGAAGTCCGAACTCGTCGATCACCTCGACTGGTTCGCGGTGAGCGGCGACGGCAGCCGGCTGGTCGTGGTCGACGAGGGCGAGCTGCGCGCGGTGCCGGCCACCGAGTCGGGCGACGCCGACTCGACGGTGTGGATCGACGCGCGCCGCATCCTGCACGTGGTCGACCCGGCGGCGGAGTGGCGGCAGGCGTACGAGGAGGCGGGGCGGCTGATCCGGGCGTACTTCTGGGAGCCGGGCATGTGCGGCATCGACTGGTCCGGGGTGCTGGACCAGTACCGGCCGCTGGTCGAACGGGTCGCCTCCCCGGACGAGTTCGCGGACCTGCTGCGCGAGGTGCTGGGCGAGCTGGGCACCTCCCACGCGTACGTCACCGCCGCCCGGCGCAACGAGGGCCCGCCGCACTACCAGCGCCGCCAAGGCCTGCTGGGCGCCAACTTCGTACGCCGGGACGGCGGCTGGACGGTTCTGCGGATCCTGGCCGGCGACTCCTCCGACTCCAAGGCCCGCTCCCCGCTGGCCGGCACGGGCATCCGGGAGGGCGCGGTCCTCACCCACGTCGACGGCCGCCCGGTGGATCCGGACGCGGGCCCCTATCCGCTGCTGGCGGGCGCGGGCGCTTCGACGGTGGAGCTGACCTTCACCCCGGCCGGGGACTCGGCGGAGGGCGTGGGTCCGCCCCGGCGGGTCGCCGTCGTCCCGCTGGTGGACGAGCGGCCGTTGCGCTACCAGGACTGGGTGGCCAAACGCCGGGCAGTGGTACGGGAGTTGAGCGGCGGGCGCTGCGGCTATCTGCACATCCCGGACATGGGCGGTTCGGGCTGGGCGCAGTTCAACCGCGATCTGCGCATGGAGGTGTCCCGGCCGGCGCTGATCGTGGATGTGCGCGGCAACGCCGGCGGCCACATCAGCGAGTTGGTCATCGAGACGCTGAGCCGCACGATCCTGGGCTGGGACCTGACCCGCGACGCCCAGCCCGTGTCGTACACCTCGAACGCGCCGAGGGGCCCGGTGGTGGCCCTGGCGGACGAGGCGACCTCCTCCGACGGCGACATGATCACCGCCGCCTTCAAACTGCTGAAGCTGGGCCCGGTGGTGGGGCAGCGGACCTGGGGCGGTGTCGTCGGCATGACCGGCCGCCACGAGCTGGGGGACGGCACGGTGATCACGGTGCCGATGAACGCGGCCTGGTTCGACGCGTACGGCTGGTCGGTGGAGAACAGGGGCGTGGCCCCCGACATCGACGTCCTGCGCACCCCGCTGGACTGGGCGGAGGGCCGGCACGCCCAGCTGACCGACGCGGTGGAGCTGGCGCTCGGGCTGCTGGAGAGCAATCCCGCGGCGGTGCCCCCGACGTACAGCGACGTACCGGACCGCTCCCGGCCGAAGCTGCCGCCCCGGGCCTGAGCGGGACGCGAGGAAGGGGTGCCCCGCGCGAGGCACCCCTTCCCTTCAGCACGCGTCGTCAGGCGTCGTAGTCCTGGTCGAAGCGGTCCTCCTGCTCGCGCTCCCGCTCGCGGTCACGCTGCGGGTTCTGCGGGTGCTGGGGGTGCTGCGGGTGCTGCGGCGAGTCCATGTCCTCGTCCCGCCGGCGACCGCGGCCCTGCATCTGCTCGCGGGCCTGGTCGGCCTTCTGACGGGCCTGGTTCTGCCACTGCTCGGACTTCTCCTGGAACTGGTCCTTCATACCCATGTGGGTTCACTCCCGTTGGGGGTGAGGGGATCTGGCTCGATCAGATTCACACGGGTCGTGACCCTGCGCATGTCGATCACTTACGGAGCGTAGCCCGCTGCTGCTCATCGGCCGCGCCGCCTGCCCCGACGAGGCCCGAGCGCATGCCCGTCAGCCGCTCCGCGAACCGCCGCATCTCGCGCTGCCCCACGGTCCCGATGACCCCGGGCAGGTAGCCGCGCACGCCCTGCATGCCGCGCAGCCACCACTGCCCGTACACATGGCTCGACCGGCTCTCGATCCCGGCCACCAGCCGGTCCACGGCCGGACCCAGCGGATAGGTCTTGTTGGACGGCCAGGGCAGCCGCTGCCTCAACTCCCGCATGACGTCGTCCTGGTCGGCCCCGCGCACCATGTCGGTGTCGGTCCACGACAGATACCCGACGCCGACCTTCACGCCCCGGTGCCCGACCTCGGCGCGCAGGCTGTGCGCGTACGCCTCCACACCGGACTTGGAGGCGCAGTACGCGGTCATCATCGGCGCCGGGGTGATCGCGGCGAGGGACGCGATCTGGAGCAGATACCCCCGGCTCTGGAGCAGCATCGACAGGAAGGCGCGGCCGGTCACCGCCGAGCCGATCAGATTGACCTCGATCACCCGCCGCCAGGACTCCGGGTCGGAGTCGGCGAAGGGACCGCCGGTGGCGACACCGGCGTTGGCGACGACGATGTCGACCCTCCCGAAGCGCTCCTTCACCTCACTCGCCACTTTGGCCATCGCCTCGTGGTCGGTGACATCGGCGTGCCAGTGGTCGCTGTCGCTGTGCAGCCGCCCGGAGACCTCCTTGAGCGCGTCCGGCTCCAGGCCGACCAGCGCCACCTTCACGCCGCGCGCGGAGAGCTTGCGGGCCAGCAACTCCCCGACGCCGCGCGCCGCCCCGGTCACCACGGCGACCTTCCCCTCGAGGCTCACCCTGCTCATGCGCTCTCCTCGGATACGACCTGGATGTGTGCGTGGACGAGTTCCCGTATGCGTTGGCCGACCAGACCCGGCGCCTCGATGGGCGTCATGTGGCCGATGCCGGGCAGTTCGGTGAGCCCGGTGCACTGCGGCAGCGCGGCGGCCAGGGCCCGGGCCTGCACCGGCGGGGTCAGCCGGTCCGCCGTACCGACGACGACGGCCGTGGGCACGCGCAGTTCCCGCACGCCGTGGTCGAGGTCGAGCAGGTCCAGCACCTGCGACCAGGAGTGGCGGACCCTGCGGGGGCAGGCGTGCACGATACGGGCGCACGCCTCGACCATGTGCGGGGCCGAACCGGCGCCCATCGTCGCGTACTTGAGGATCCGGCGGGCCAGGGGTGTGACCGGGCCGAGCGGCGCCCGGGAACCGAGGATCCGCCGGGTCAGCCAGGTGCGCGGCCGACCGGCCCGGATCGGTACGACGGTGGAGGCGGCGACCAGCTGCGAACTGCCCGTGCTGCACAGCAGGACGGCGGCCGCGTGCGCCCGGAAGCCGGCCCGCTCGGCGGCCGCCATCACGGTCATGCCGCCCATGGAGTGCCCGGCGATCACGGCCTGTTCGCCGGGCGCAAGGGTGGCTTCGAGTACGGCCTCCAGGTCGTCGGCGAGCGCCTCGGCGCTGCACGCGGGGCTCGCGGGGCTGCGCCCGTGGCCGCGCTGGTCGTAGGCGATGACCCGGTGGTCGGCGGCCAGTTCACGGATCTGCGCCGCCCAGAAGGCGGTGGAGCAGGTCCAGCCGTGGGCGAGGACGACGGCCGGGGCACCGTCGGGACCGTGGATCTCGACGTGCAGCCGGGCGCCGTCGGCGGACACGGCGGTCAGTTCGCGCGCGGGGGCGGGCGGGGCGTAGGGCCCGGAGTCGACGTGCAGGAGGCGGCTCACGCGTCCACCCCGGCCTTCTCGGCTTCCTTCCGCGCGGGGACGCGCAGGACGTCGTACTCCGCGAGATCCACCCGTCGCGTCGCCCGCCGGAACTCGCCCGTCGTGCCGGGCCAGATGGTGGTGTTGCGGCCGCTCGCGTCGAGGTACCAGCTGGTGCAGCCGCCGGTGTTCCACACCGTGCGCTTCATGCGCTCCTGCACCCGGTGGTTCCAGGCCTGTACGGCACCCGGCCGGGCGTCGAGGGCGACCCGGCCGCCGAGGACGTCGAGCTGGCGGACGTAGTCGGCCAGGTAGTTCAGCTGCGACTCGATCATCAGGATCATCGAGGAGTTCCCGAGGCCGGTGTTGGGCCCGATGATCGTCATCCAGTTGGGGAACCCGGCGGCGGAGGCACCGCGCAGGGCCTCCATGCCGCCCTTCCAGGTCTCGGCTAGGGTCCGTCCGTCGGCGCCCACGACCCGGTCGGCGATGGGCATGTCGGTGACGTGGAACCCGGTGCCGAAGACGATCGCGTCGACCTCGGCCTCACTGCCGTCGGCGGCGACCAGGGTCGATCCGCGGACCTCGGCCAGACCACTCGCGACCACGTCCACATTGGGCTGCGCGAGCGCCGGGTAGTAGTCGCTGGACAGCAGGATCCGCTTGCAGCCGATGCGGTAGTCCGGGGTGAGCTTCGCCCGCAGCGCCGGGTCCTTGATGGAGCGGGCCATGTTGCGGCGGGCCATCTCCTCGACGAGACCGAGCTGGCCCGGGTGCTTGGTGAACGCCTGCACCTGCAACTCCCGGATACCCCACAGCAGTCCGCGCCGCAGCTGCGAGGTGAAGGGCAGCTGCCGGTGCAGCCACCGCTCGCCGTCGCTGATGTTCCGGTCGACGCGGGGCATGACCCACGGCGGGGTCCGCTGGAACAGGGTCAGGTGCGAGACGTCGGGCTGGACGGCCGGCACGATCTGGGCGGCCGAGGCCCCGGTCCCCACCATCGCGACGCGCTTGCCGCGCAGGTCGTAGTCGTGGTCCCAGCGGGCCGAGTGGAAGACCTTGCCGGGGAAGGACTCCAGCCCCGGTATCTCCGGCACCTTCGGATCGGACAGCGGCCCGGTCGCCGACACCACCAGGTCCGCCGACAGATTCCCGCTGCTGGTCTCGATGTCCCAGCACAGCCGCTCGGCGTTCCAGCTCATCCGCTTCACCTCCGAGTCGAAGCGGATGTGCGGCCGCAGCCGGAACACGTCCGTGACGTGCTCCAGATAGGCGCGGATGTGCTCCTGCCCGGAGAAGGTGCGCGGCCAGTCGGGGTTGGGCGCGAAGGAGAACGAGTACAGATGCGAGGGCACGTCGCACCGGCACCCCGGGTAGCTGTTGTCCCGCCAGGTGCCGCCGACGCTGCTCGCCCGCTCCAGGACGACGAAGTCGGTGACGCCCTCGCGGCGCAGCCGCACGGCGGCCCCCAGCCCGCCGAACCCGGACCCGACCACCGCGACCCGTACATGCTCGCGTTCGTGTTCGCGTTCGCCCATGCCGACACCTCCACACACACCACGAGAACCACGCCAGTGAACACTGGCGCAATGGGAGCGTAGGGCAGCGGCGTACTGATGGGTAGGGGGCGGAACGAGGAAGTTACCCGTGGTACGCCTTAAGGTGCCCAGGTGGCCGAGAAGCGTGAATACCGCATGGAAGAGCTGGCCCGCCTCGCCGGGATCACGGTGCGCACCCTGCGCTTCTACCGCGAACGCAAACTGATCCCGCCACCCCGCCGGGAAGGCCGCATCGCCTGGTACGACGACCACCACCTGGCCCGGCTGCGCACGATCACGGCCCTGCTGGAGCGCGGCCACACCCTCAGCGGCATCGCGGAACTCGCGGAGGCCTTCGACAACGGCCGGGACGTCGGCGAGCTGCTCGGCGTCGAGGGCGCCCCCACCGAGGAGGAGCCGGTCCACCTCACCCCCGAGGAACTCGCCGACCACTTCGCCGGCGAGACCACGCCCGAGAACCTCGCCGCCGCGCTGGAACTCGGCTACCTCGCCACCGACGGCGACGAGATCGTCCACATCAGCCGCCGCCTCCTGGACGTCTCCTCGGCCCTGGTCCACGAGGGCATCCCCCTCGCCGACGTCCTCGCCGCCGCCAAACAGGTCCGCACCCACGCCGACGCCCTGGCCGACCTCTTCACGGCCCTGGTCCTCCGCCACGCCTCCGCCCAGGACCTACCGCGCCTGCGCCCACTGGCGAGAAGCGTGGTGGAGGCGGAACTGTCGCTGGCGCTGGACCGGCGTATGCGCAGGCCCTGAGCCCCTACCTCTCGTACACGACGGTCACGGGCGCGTGATCGGACCACCGCTCCTCATGCGTGGCGGCCCGCTCCACGAACCCCTTGACCGCCCGCCCGGCGAGCCCGGGCGTGGCCACGTGGTAGTCGATCCTCCACCCCGTGTCGTTGTCGAAGGCCCGCCCCCGGTACGACCACCACGAGTACGGCCCCTCGGTGTCCGGGTGCAGCGACCGCACGACATCGACGTACCCCCCGTCCGCCTCCTGGAAGACCTGGGTGAGCCACTCCCGCTCCTCGGGCAGGAACCCGGAGTTCTTCCGGTTGCCGCGCCAGTTCTTGAGGTCGGCCTCCTGGTGGGCGATGTTCCAGTCGCCGCAGACCAGGACCTCGCGCCCCTCGGCGGCGGCGCGCTCCCTGAGGCCCTTCAGATAGGGGAGGAACTCGCCCATGAAGCGCTCCTTCTCGTCCTGCCGCTCGGTGCCGACCTCACCCGAGGGCAGATAGAGGGAGGCGACGGTGACGCCCGGCAGGTCGGCCTCCACATACCGCCCGCTGCCGTCGAACTCCTCCGACCCGAACCCGACCTGGACCCGGTCGGGCTCGCGGCGGCTGTAGAGGGACACCCCGGCCCGCCCCTTGGCGGCGGCCGGCGCGTGTGTCACATGCCACCCCTCGGGCGCCCGCACGGACTCGGGCAGCTGCCCCGGCTCGGCCCGCACCTCCTGCAGGCACAGCACATCGGCGTCAGTCGCCGCCAGCCACTCCACGAAGCCCTTCTTCGCGGCGGCACGCAGCCCGTTCACATTCACAGAGGTAACAGTCAGCACCCCGGCACGATACCGGCACACTGGACGAGGTCCAGTTCCGGACGTCAGTCCCAGAAGCTGCCGTACCACGAGAAGTAGTACCCGTTTGCGTTCCGGAAGCAGCCGTCCGTCGGATTGGTGGGGACGCCCTTGTGTTCCTTGGCTTTGCGATCCTCGTCACACCGTCGTTCGATCTCGTAGAAGCCCGAACGCCACCACTGGGCCTGAGCGCCGGGCGGCGCGGCGACCCGCTCCCCCGCCGCCGGCCCCGATGACGCCGACGCTCCGGTCGCGGCCACCCCGAGACACAGTCCGACCGCGGCCAGACACGACACAGCACGACGTACCGACATGTGATCCCCCGTTTCTCCGCCACACGCTGCGATACCGCGATGCTCCACACACCCGGTGCGCGTTGTCACGCCCGGAACCGGCCGAACCCTCCGGGCTCCCGACCCCAGATGAGCTGACATACGGTACACAGCATGCAAATACGCCGGGTCCCCTTCGACCACCCCGACGCCACGAAGCTCAACGACCAGGTCCAGGCCGAGTACCACGTCCGCTACGGCGACGGCGGCGACGCCACGACCATGGCCGCCGAGGACTTCGCACCGCCGAACGGCACCTACCTGATCGCGTACGACGAGCACGACTCCCCCGTCGCCTCCGGCGGCTGGCGCACCCAGGACGCGAACCACGAGGGCAACCTGGACGGCGACGCCGAGATCAAGCGCATGTACGTGGTCGACGGCATGCGCGGCCGGGGCCTGGCGCGCCGCATCCTGGCCGCCCTGGAGGAGGACGCCCGCGCGGCGGGCCGCACCCGCATGGTCCTGGAGACCGGCACGAAGCAGCCGGAGGCCATAGCCCTCTACACGTCCAGCGGTTACGAGCCGTGCGGGAAGTTCGGCTACTACCGGCACTACGAGTCGAGCCGCTGCTTCGCCAAGAGCCTCTGACGCGTGGGGCGCTGAACATACGTCAGAGCCCCGGTCGGGATTCCCGACCGGGGCTCTGAGCTGCGTGCGTGGACCTGTGGGGATTTGAACCCCAGACCCCCTCGATGCGAACGAGGTGCGCTACCGGACTGCGCCACAGGCCCTTGCAACGAGTGAAACTTTAGCACCCCGATCGCCCTGCTTGGAAATCCGTTCCCGAGGGGCGGTCACCTGCGGGTTCGGGGGCTACTCGTTGGCGGCCCGGGGCCGGTCCCCGTCCTCGTACTGGTCGAACAGCGGCGTGCGGCCGCGCTCCCGGGCCCGCCGTGCGGAGGCCGCGCGGCGGGCGTCGGTGCGCCCGTCGTCGTCGCCCCGCTCCTCGGGGTGGGGCTCCGGTTCGCCGGGGAGGTCGGCGTCGCCCTCCAGGTCCGGGGTGACGGAGCTCGACCGTGCCGAGCTCCAGGTGTCGGGGGCCCCGAGATCCACGTCACTGGTGGCCCGGGGGGCGACCGGTGCGGTGACGTAGGTCGGCAGGGGCACCGGCACCGGGTCCCAGCTGTCGCCCTGCCCGGGGCGCCGCTGCCGCTCACGCTGCTGGTCGACCCATTCGGCGTGGTCGGTCTGCTCGACGAGTGCGCGCCGGTCGGCCGCGAGGGCGGACAGGCCGGGGTCGGTCACCGGCTCGGGTCCGTCCTCCGGTTCGTCGGACTCCTCGTCGGCGACGCGCCGGCCGGGCTGGCGCTGCCGCTCCCGCAGCCGCTGGGCCGCGATCTCGGCCCGGCGGCGGTCCATCTGGTAAGTGAAGCGGCGGCGCTCCTGGGTGCGCAGGTACGCGATGTACACGCTGAGCATGACCGCGGGCACGCCGGGCGCCCACAGGAACGCGAGCCCTCCGACCGCGGCGACGATCGCGCCGAGGGTGAAGGCGAGGAACAGCATGGTGGTGGTGCGCCGACGGCGCGCGAGCACCTTCGAGCGCCGGGCCCGCGCTGCGGCCGCCTGGGCCTGGGGTGACGGGCGGCGACGGGCGGCGGGCACACGGCCCTCCCCGCGGGCCGCGGACGCCGCGTTCGACGCGGGTGCCGGACGGGCCGGCTGCGCCGCTCGCGCCGGCTGCTCCGGGGCGGGCGACGGTACGGGTGCCTGGGTCTGCGGACGCGTTTTGGACACGGCGAAGGCCCGGACGTCCACCGAGTCGGTGACGGCATCCGGATCGTCGGCGCCCTGCTCCCCCTCCTCGGTGGAGCGCGCCCGCAGGTCCTTGGCGTACCGGCGCTCCATCCCCGCCCGGCCGGAAAGCAGCCGGATGGCGGTGCTGAAGCGTTCCGTCGGACGGGCCTCGTTCAGCTCGTCCTGCCTACGGAGCCACATCGGCACCAAGTAGGCGGCCCAGGCCCCGACAATGACTGCGTAGATGAGGCCGCTGCTGCTCACGTCTCACACCGTAGAGGGGTTTGCGTGAGGCCATCTGCCAATTGAGCCGGTGTGTCGCACGATCTGGCTGATATTTCGAACTTTTTTTGTGACCGATGCGATCAGCAGACCGCCCAGGCCGGGAATTCATTGCCCTGAGACGGTCACTGGCCGATCATTTTCGAACACATATTCAATTTCCGGGGCGGTGCCGGATTCCCGGATTACTCTGCGATCGTGCCCGGTGCCAGCGGCGCAGCAACCCGTCCGGCACCTCTTCCGCCGTGAGCGCGAACACGAGGTGGTCGCGCCAGCCCCCGTCGATGTGGAGATAACGGGGCCTGAGCCCCTCCTCGCGGAATCCGAGTTTCTCCACGACCCGGCGGCTGGGCCCGTTCTCGGGGCGAATGCAGACCTCGATGCGGTGCAGTCCGACGGTGCGGAAACAGTGGTCCACGACGAGCGCCACCGCCGTCGGCATCACCCCGCGCCCGGCCACCGACTCGTCCACCCAGTAGCCGATGTGCCCCGAGCACATCGAGCCCCAGGTGATCCCGGCGACCGTCAACTGCCCCACCAGCCGCCCCTGGTACTCGATGACGAAGGGCAGCATCCGGCCCGCGTTCGCCTCCGACCTCAGGTGCCGCACCATCTGGCGGAAGGTCGGGCGGTGCGCGAGCGGCCCGCCGGGCGCGGGCGGCGGGATGGTGGCCTCCCAGGGGCGCAGCCAGTCGCGGTTGCGCCGGTTGACCTCGCGCCATGCCCGCTGGTCGCGCAGCTTTATCGGCCGGAGGACGATGTCGCCGTCCACCAGCTCGACGGGCCAGGATGCGCTGTTCAGCTCGCACCCCCCGTGCCGGGTCTGGGGTGGTCGCCGCCCCGGAGCTGCTCGACGGCGTGGACCAGCAGCGGCTCCAGGACGGCAAGTCCGTCCTTCACACCACCGCTGGACCCGGGCAGATTGACGATCAGCGTCGCGCCGGCCACTCCGGCCAGGCCCCGGGAGAGCGCCGCGGTCGGCACCTTCTCCCGGCCGAACGCCCGGATGGCCTCGGCGATGCCCGGCACCTCGTGGTCGATCACCCGGCGGGTCGCCTCGGGGGTGCGGTCGGTGGGCGAGATGCCGGTGCCGCCGGTGGTGACGATGACGTCGTAGCCGGTTTCGACACCGGCGCGCAGGGCCGCCTCCACGGGGTCGCCGTCGGGGACGACCTGCGGTCCGTCGACCTCGAAGCCGAAGCCCTTCAGACCTGCTGAGATCAGCGGGCCGCCCTTGTCCTCGTAGATCCCGGCGGCGGCCCGGTTGGAGGCGGTGACGACGAGAGCGCGATACGTCATGCCCGGCTCCAGTCGCCCGACTTACCGCCCGTCTTCTCTTCCACCCGTACGTCCGTGATGACCGCTCCCTTGTCGACCGCCTTGACCATGTCGATCACGGTGAGCGCGGCGACGGAGACCGCGGTGAGGGCCTCCATCTCGACCCCCGTGCGGTCCGTGGTCTTCACGGTGGCCAGGATCTCCACGGCGTCGTCCGCGACCGACAGGTCCAGTTTCACACCGGATACCGACAAGGGGTGGCAGAGCGGGATCAGGTCGGGGGTGCGTTTGGCGCCCATGATTCCGGCGATCCGCGCGGTCGCGAGGGCGTCGCCCTTGGGGACGCCCTCGCCGCGCAGCAGTTCGATCACGCGGGGCGAGACGAGCACGCGTCCGCTGGCTCGGGCGGTGCGCGCGGTCACGTCCTTCTCCGAGACGTCGACCATGCGGGCGGCGCCGGCGTCGTCGATGTGCGTCAGTCGGTCCTGCGTAGGGGGATCCTGCGTGCTCATGCTGTGTGGCGCTCCCGGTCCGGGCCTGCTGTGCGCGACACGGTACCCCCAACCAGCGGCTCTCAGCCGAGCAGGACCACCTCGACCTCGGCGCCGGGCTCGACGGACTCGGTGTCCTCGGGGACGACGATCAGGGCGTCCGCGTGGGCGAGCGCCGCGACGAGATGGGATCCGGCGCCGCCGACCGGGGTGGCCCGTCCGTCGGCGCAGGTGGCCCGCAGGAACTGGCGGCGGCCCTTCGGCGAGGTCAGCGCCTTGTCGGCGGCCAGGGTGGCCCGGGTCGTCGCCCGGTGGACGTCCGGCAGGCCCATGAGGGCGCGGATCGCGGGGCGGACGAAGAGTTCGAAGGAGACGTACGACGACACCGGGTTGCCGGGCAGGGCCAGCAGCGGGGTGTGGTCGGGGCCGATGGAGCCGAAGCCCTGGGGCTTGCCGGGCTGCATGGCGAGCTTGCGGAACTCGATGCCGCTGCCCGCCTCGTCCTCGTCACCCACATGGGAGAGGGCTTCCTTGACGACGTCGTACGCCCCGACGCTGACACCGCCCGTGGTGACCATCAGGTCGGCGCGGACCAACTGGTCCTCGATGGTGGAGCGCAGGGTCTCGGCGTCGTCGGCGACGGCGCCCACGCGGTAGGCGATGGCGCCGGCGTCGCGGGCGGCGGCGGTGAGGGCGAAGCTGTTGGAGTCGTAGATCTGACCGGTGCGCAGCCTCTCGTCGGGCTGGACGAGTTCGCTGCCGGTGGAGAGCACCACCACGCGCGGGCGCGGGCGGACGCGTACGGTGCCGCGGCCGATCGCGGCGAGCAGGCCGATCTGGGGCGGGCCGAGGATCGTGCCGGCCCGCAGGGCGCGGTCGCCGGCCTTCACATCGCTGCCCTGCGCGCGCACATGCGCGCGTGCCTCGGCCGGGCGGTACACCTGCACATGGCCCGAGGCGCCCTCGGGGCCGAGGCTGCGGGCGCGCATGCCGTGCACCGGGCCCTCGCCGAGCCCGCCGTCGGTCCACTCCACGGGCACGACGGTCTCGGCGCCGGGCGGCAGCGGGGCGCCGGTCATGATGCGGGCCGCCTGGCCGGGGCCCACATGGACCGGCTCGGCCTGGCCCGCCGCCACGTCCCCGACGACCTCCAGGGCCGCCGGGAACTCCTCGCTCACGCCCGCCACGTCCGCGACCCGTACCGCGTAGCCGTCCATGGAGCTGTTGTCGAACGGCGGCAGGGACACCGGCACCGTGATGTCCTCGACCAGGACGCAGCCCTGCGCGTCGAGCAGCTGCAGCTCGATGGGTTCCAGGGGGCGGACGGTGGTGAGGATGTCCTCCAGGTGCTCGTCCACCGACCAGAGGTGGTCGGGGCCCGAGTGGTCCTGGACCGGGGTGCGGGGCGCGGCGCTGCTCAACGTGTTACATCTCCTCGGCTACGTAACTGCGAAGCCAGGTCCGGAAGTCCGGGCCCAGGTCTTCACGTTCGCATGCGAGTCGGACAATGGCACGCAGGTAGTCGCCGCGGTCGCCGGTGTCATAGCGGCGGCCCTTGAAGACGACGCCGTGCACCGGGCCGCCGATCTTCTCGTCGGCCGCGAGCTGCTGGAGGGCGTCCGTGAGCTGGATCTCACCGCCGCGGCCCGGCTCGGTCCGGCGCAGTATGTCGAAGATGTGCGGGTCGAGGACATAGCGGCCGATGACCGCGTAGTTCGACGGGGCGTCGGACGGGTCGGGCTTCTCGACGAGACCGCCGACCCTGACGACGTCACTGTCCTCGGTGGTCTCCACGGCGGCGCAGCCGTAGAGGTGGATCTGCTCGGGGGCGACCTCCATGAGCGCGATGACGCTGCCGCCGTGCTGCTCCTGGACCTCGACCATGCGCTGGAGCAGGGGGTCGCGGGGGTCGATGAGGTCGTCACCGAGGAGGACGGCGAAGGGCTCCTCGCCGACGTGCGGGGCGGCGCACAGGACGGCGTGGCCGAGGCCCTTGGGGTCGCCCTGGCGGACGTAGTGCATGGTCGCGAGGTCGCTGGACTCCTGGACCTTGGCGAGGCGGCCGGCGTCGCCCTTCTTCTGAAGCGCCGACTCCAGTTCGTAGTTGCGGTCGAAGTGGTCCTCGAGGGGGCGCTTGTTGCGGCCCGTCACCATGAGGACGTCGTCGAGACCCGCGCCGACGGCCTCCTCGACCACGTACTGGATCGCCGGCTTGTCGACGACCGGCAGCATCTCCTTGGGAGTGGCTTTGGTGGCCGGCAGGAACCGGGTGCCGAGGCCTGCTGCGGGAATGACAGCCTTGCTGATCCGAGGGTGTGCCTGAGTCATGTCCGCCACCATATCCGGTGCCTTTGGGCGGAATCTGCGGCTCCGGTTCATGGACGCTCATATGAGCGTATTAGCACGATACGGGAGCAACCATTGAGTCACATCGGGCGTCCGGGCGAGCCTGACAAGCGGAGTTTGCGGCGAGGGCTCCTCTCGGTGAGGAACAGGTTGACGGCGGATGACCTGCGGGAAACCTCGGCCGCACTGGCCGCGCGGGCGCTGGAACTGCCGGAGTTGGCGCGGGCCGGCACGGTCGCGGCGTACGTCTCCGTGGGGAGTGAACCGGGGACCCTCGCGCTCCTGGACACGCTGCGCGCCCGGGGCGTGCGCGTCCTTCTTCCGGCCCTGCTGGCCGACAACGATCTGGACTGGGGCGTCTACGAAGACGAGGGCTCGCTCGCGCGTGTCCGGCACGGCGGCGGCCGGATGGAGCTCTTCGAGCCCTCCGGCGAGCGCCTCGGACCGGACGCCGTGACCGGTGCCGACGCGGTGCTGCTTCCGGGGCTCGCGGTCGACACGCGCGGGATGCGGCTCGGGCGTGGCGGCGGCTCGTACGACCGTGTCCTGGCGCGGCTGGAACGGGCGGACGCCCGGCCGTCCCTGGTGGTGCTGTTGTACGACTCCGAGGTGATCGAGCGGGTCCCGGAGGAGGCGCACGACCGGCCGGTGCACGCGGTGGTGACTCCCTCGGGGGTGCGGCGGTTCAGCCGGCCCGCCGACTGATACCGGCGACGAGAACGGCCCTCCACGCGTGCGTGGAGGGCCGTTCTCGTGGTGCGGGCGTCAGCGGCTCACGGCTTGAGCACCAGCTTGTCGGTCGCGCTGTCCTCGACCGCCTTGTCCGAGTAGGACCACGGCAGCAGTTCGCCCTCGGCCCACTTGTCCGTCTGGTCGACGTAGTGGGCGCTGTAGGCGTGCCCGGACGCGCCGGAGAGGTTGATCCACTTCGACTTGTCGAGGTCGCCGAGGTTCACGACCATCCGCATGGACGGCACCCAGACGACGCTGTAGCCGCCGGCGGCGTTCCAGCCGGTCGCGTTGACCGTCGCCTCGCCGCCGCCGAGCTCCCACGGGCCGCGGTTGAGGGCGAACTGGACGAAACCGGGGCCCTCGCTGCCGAGGGTCTGGTTGTCCAGGAACAGGCGGTGCAGCCGGCCCCAGCTCCAGCTGTCGATGTCCTTGCCGAGCTTGGCGGTCAGCTCCCAGCGGGCGTCGATCATGGCCCGCCTGAACAGCTGGTCACGGTTGACGGCCTCGGGACGGGTGCCCGCCTCGGGCGTCTTCCACCAGTCGCTCTTGGGCTGCTCCATCAGCTTGCGGACCACCTCGAACCAGCGGTCGCCGCCGTCGGGCTGCGCCTGGTCGGGGTCCCGCTGGCCGCACTCGCGGGCCTCCTCGGTCTCGTCGGCGGGCCCGGTGATGTTGACCGGCTTGACCCACAGGCACTGGCCCTTGGGCCGCAGCTCCTTGGGCAGCTTGTTGCCGAAGGCGAGCTTGAGGATGTTGCGCCAGACCGCGTTGAAGTAGGCCGCGGCGGCCGAGTCGGCGTCCTGGGTGTAGTCCCAGCCCTCGAGGAGCTTCTGCGCCTCGCGGACGTCCTTGTTCTCGGGGTCGATCTTCAGCAGCGTGGGCACCAGCAGCCGGGCGATCTCGCTGCTGTTGTCGAGCTGCATCTGGCGCATGTCGTCCGTGGAGACCTTGCCGCCGTTCTTGATCTTCGACTGGATCAGATCGCTGATCCGCTGGCTGCGCGTGCCGTAGCCCCAGTCCGTGGTGAGCGTGTAGGGGTACTTGTCCGGGTCGATCACGGCCTGGTTGGCGGTGACGATGTAGCCCCGCTTCGGGTTGTACTCGTACGGCAGAGCGTCCTGGTCGATGTAGCCGGTCCAGCGGTACTTGGGGTCCCAGCCGGGCGCGGGGATCGAGCCGTCGTCGCCCTCCGCGCGCTCGGGGATCCTCCCCGGGAGGGTGTAGCCGATGTTGTCCTGGGTGTCCGCGTAGATCAGGTTCTGCGAGGGCACCTCGAACTGCGCGGCGGCCTTGCGGAAGCCGTTCCAGTCCTTCGCCTTGTCCATGGCGAAGACGGCGTCCATGGTGGTGCCGGGCTGCAGCGCGGTCCAGCGCAGGGCGACACCGTAACCGTCGCCTCTGTCGGGCGCGGCGGTGTTGACGCCGGCCTTCTTGCCGACCTTCACCAGCTCTTCGTCGCGGTCCGACAGCAGGGGCCCGTTGTCGGTCTCGCGGACGACGATCTTCTTGGACTCGCCGCCGGCGACCTTGATGGTCTCCTCGCGCGTCTGGAAAGGCTTGATCTTGCCGTCGTACTGGTAGCCGTTGCCGGTGATCTTCTCCAGGTAGAGGTCCGTGACGTCGACGCCGGAGTTGGTCATGCCCCAGGCGATGTCCTGGTTGTGACCGATTATCACGCCGGGCATACCCGCGAAGGTGTAGCCGCTGACGTCGTACTGGCACGCGCTGGAGACGCTGCGGCAGTGCAGGCCCATCTGGTACCAGACGGACGGCAGCGAGGGCGACAGGTGCGGGTCGTTGGCCAGCAGCGGCTTGCCGGTGATGGTGTGCTCACCGGAGACGACCCAGGAGTTGGATCCGATGCCGTCGCCGTTCACACCGACCGCCGGCGGGAGGTCGTCCAGGACCTTGGTGAGGCCGGTGAGCTGGCTCTGGAGACCCTCCGTACCGGAGCCGGCGGAGCTGCCGGCGGCGGTGCCCCCGGTGCCGACGGAGGAGCCGGTGCCTGTGGAGCCGCCGGACGTGCCGGACGTGCCGCTCGTGCCGCCCTGTTCGAACGTGCCGGTCAGCTCGCTGTACTGGCCCTCCTGGACGATCGCCTTGTTGCGGCCGGACGGGTACTCCGGGTACAGGTCGGCGATCTGCTTCGGGCCGAGGCGGCTGGTCAGCAGGGCGCGGTCGGTCTCGTCCTGCATGTTGCCGCGCAGGTCCCAGGCCATCGCCTTCAGCCAGGAGACCGAGTCGACCGGGCTCCAGTTCTGCGGCTTGTAGTCATTCGTGAAGCCGAGCGCCGCGTACTCCAGGGAGATGTCCTTGCCGTCCTTGCCCTGGAGGTAGGAGTTGACCCCCTTGGAGTACGCCTGGAGGTACTTCTTCGTGGAGGCCGACAGCTTGGTGTCGTACTCCTTCTTGGCGACGCGGTCCCAGCCGAGCGTGCGCAGGAACTCGTCGTTGTCGACCTGGCTCTTGCCGAACATCTCCGACAGCCGCCCTGAGGCCATGTGGCGGCGTACGTCCATCTCGTAGAACCGGTCCTGCGCCTGGACGTAGCCCTGCGCCATGAACAGGTCCGCGTCGGACGAGGCATAGATCTGCGGAATGCCGTAGTTGTCGCGTTTGACCTCGACGGGCCCCGAGAGGCCCTTGAGCGTGAGGGTTCCCTTGGTCTGCGGGAAGGAGGCCCGGACGGTGCTGACGGACCAGTACCCCCCGAAGGCGACGCCCCCGATGAGGGCCAGCACCAGGACAAGCAGGACCAGTCGGGCTTTGCGCCCCTTTCTCCTGCCGGACTTGCCGGGCTGCTGACCCGTGGAGGCGGTGGTGTTGGGGGGCATCGCTGTCCTTGCTGTCCTAACGCGAGCGGCAGGTTCGGCTGTGCTTTTAACTGAGCGCTGGAGCAACGATAGGCGCAGGGTCTCGCGCCCCTTGACGCGGAGTCGGGAACCAGCACGGACGAATGTTCGATCTTGCCCTCGGAAGTGTCAAGAAATCGTCAAGAGTTAGGTAAGGTAACGAAGTAGTTGGCGCGGTGCGCCACAGCTTCATGTGCGATGTACGAGAGCCCACGCGCGTGTGCGTGCGGGCCAGGGAAGGATTCGGCCGCTGACTGTTCACCACCTCAACCAGCTCTTGCTCGTCTGCTCGCTCGTCCTGCTCGTCGCCGTCGCAGCGGTACGGATCTCCTCGCGCAGCGGGCTCCCCAGCCTGCTCGTCTACCTGGGCATAGGCGTCGCCATGGGCCAGGACGGCGTGGGCGACATCCACTTCGACAACGCCGAACTGACCCAGGTCATCGGATACGCGGCCCTGGTCGTGATCCTGGCCGAGGGCGGTCTCGGCACGAAGTGGAAGGAGATCAAGCCGGCCCTGCCGGCCGCCACGGCACTGGCGCTGGCCGGTGTCGCGGTGAGCGTCGGGATCACGGCGTCGGCCGCGCACTACCTGATCGGTCTCGAGTGGCGGCAGGCGCTCATCATCGGGGCGGTCGTCTCCTCGACCGACGCGGCGGCCGTCTTCTCCGTGCTGCGCAAACTGCCCCTGCCCGCGCGCGTGACGGGCACGCTGGAGGCGGAGTCCGGCTTCAACGACGCGCCCGTGGTCATCCTCGTGGTCTCCCTGTCCACGGCGGGCCCGGTCGAGCACTGGTACGTCCTGCTGGGCGTGATCCTGCTGGAGCTGGCCATCGGCGCGGCCATCGGGCTCGCGGTGGGCTGGCTGGGCTCCTGGGGGCTGCGGCACGTGGCCCTGCCCGCCTCCGGCCTCTACCCGATCGCCGTCATGGCGATCGCGACGGTGGCGTACGCGGCGGGCGCGCTGGCCCACGGCAGCGGGTTCCTCGCGGTGTACCTCGCGTCGATGGTGATGGGCAACGCGCGGCTGCCGCACTGGCCGGCCACGCGCGGCTTCGCCGACGGGCTCGGCTGGATGGCCCAGATCGGCATGTTCGTCCTGCTCGGCCTGCTGGTCAGTCCGCACGAGCTGGGCGACGACATCGTGCCCGCGCTCGCCATCGGGCTGGTGCTGACCATGGTGGCGCGTCCGCTGAGCGTGGTGTTCTGCCTGACGCCGTTCCGGGTGCCGTGGCGCGAGCAGGCCCTGATGTCCTGGGCGGGACTGCGCGGGGCCGTGCCCATCATTCTGGCGACCATCCCCATGGTGGAGGGCGTCGACGCCAGCCGCCGGATCTTCAACATCGTCTTCGTCCTGGTCGTCGTCTACACCCTGGTCCAGGGCCCGACGCTGCCGTGGCTGGGCCGCAAGCTGCGTCTGGGCGACGGTTCGGAGGCCGCCGACCTCGGCATCGAGTCGGCCCCGCTGGAGCGGCTGCGCGGGCATCTGCTGTCCGTGGCGATCCCCGAGGGGTCGAAGATGCACGGCGTGGAGGTGGGCGAGCTGCGGCTGCCGCCCGGCGCGGCCGTGACGCTCGTCGTGCGCGCGAACGAATCGTTCGTTCCGCTCCCCACGACCGTGCTGCAACGCGGGGACGAGCTCCTCGTCGTGGCCACGGATCCGGTCCGGGACGCGACCGAGAAGCGGCTGCGGGCGGTGGGCCACGGCGGCAAGCTGGCCGGATGGCTGGGGACGGACGGGGCGGGTCGTTGAGGCTCGGTGCCTGCACTCGGTGCTTGTACTCGGTGCTTGTACTCAGTGCCTGTACTCGGTGCCTGTACGATGAACGTCTGACCCAAGATCGAACCAACTCTGTCTGACGCAGAGCTGGCGCGACCGTATGGCGGTCGGGACGTCCCCCCTCAGCGGGCCCCGGCATCTACCGCAGTTCCGCGCAAGAGGACAGCTCTCGGCGCCGCCCGCCCGCCGGGCCGTGCTACCAGGCGGCAGAAAGGCACGGGCCGTGGCATCCACGGTCACCTCGAAGAAGTCGAAGAACTCGAGGACCTCGAAGAAATCGACGGCTTCCGCCCGCCCCGGATACGGTCGGCTGCTGCGCACCCGCGGCGCCTGGACGTTCCTGCTCCCCGGTTTCGCGGCACGCCAGCCGTTCGCGATGCTGACGATCTCCATCGTGCTGCTGGTGCAGCACACCACCGGCTCCTACGGAGCGGCGGGCGCCGCCGCGGCCGTCACCGGTGTCTCCATGGCCCTGTTCGCGCCCTACAGCGGCCGCCTCGCCGACCGCCACGGACAGCGCGTCGTGCTGATCCCCGGGGTGCTGCTGCACGCGGTCTCCGGCCTGACGCTGACGGCGCTCGCGCTGCTGGACGCCCCGCTGTGGGCGGTGTTCGCGGCGGCCGTCCCGACCGGCGCCTCGGTGCCGCAGGTCGGGCCCATGGTGCGGGCCCGCTGGGGCGTGAAGCTCAAGGACTCGCCCCTGATGACCACCGCGGCGGCCTTCGAGTCCGTCACGGACGAACTGACCTTCGTCGTCGGACCGCTGCTGGCCACCGCGCTGTGCACGGCGATCGACCCGGCCGCCGGACTGGTCACCGAGGCCTCGCTGACACTGATCGGCGGTCTGCTGTTCGCCGCGCAGAAGAGCACCCAGCCCTCCGTCGAGGACGGCGGGCACGCGCGCGTGGAGCACGCTTCCGCGCTGCGCGTCCCCGGTGTGCGCGTGCTGATCGTGACCTTCCTGGGCATCGGCGCCGTCTTCGGCGGCATGCAGGTCTCGCTGGCCGCGTTCACCGAGTCGATCGGCGAACCGGGCCTGAACGGTGTCCTCTACGGCGTCTTCGCGGCGGGCAACATGATCTCCGGCCTCGTCTGCGGCGCGATCGCCTGGAAGGCGGCCCCGCAGCGGCGCCTGGTCATCGGCTACACGGCACTCGCCCTCACCGCCTCGGGCCTGTGGGCCGCCCACTCGGTACCGGTCCTGGCCGGCCTCGGCCTGCTGGTCGGCATGTGCATCGCGCCCGCCCTGATCACCGGCTACACCCTGGTCGACGGCCTGGTCCCGGCCGGTGCCCGTACCGAGGCCTTCACCTGGCTGACCGGCGCGGTGGCACTCGGCCAGGCGGCGGCCGTCAGCATCGCCGGGCAGCTGGAGGACCGCCTGTGGGGCGGTGCCGGTTTCCTGGTGCCCATGGGCGGCACCGTGCTCGCCCTGGCGACCCTCCTGGCCCTGCGTTCCCGGCTGGCGGGGCGTGCCCACGGGCGGACGGTCGCACGTGGCGTGGGTCACCGCGTGCCGGTGGCAGTGGACTGAGCGGCTGGAATACGTCACTATGGACCGTCGTTAGCACTCATCGAGTGAGAGTGCCAGGAGGAAGACAGTGCCGACCTACCAGTACCAGTGCACCGAGTGCGGCGAGGGCCTCGAGGCGGTGCAGAAGTTCACCGACGACGCCCTCACCGAGTGCCCGAACTGCGCGGGCCGCCTGAAGAAGGTGTTCTCGGCGGTCGGCATCGTCTTCAAGGGCTCCGGCTTCTACCGGAACGACAGCCGCGGCTCCTCGTCGAGCAGCTCCCCGGCGAAGTCGTCGAGCTCCTCATCGTCCTCCGACTCCGGTTCGGGCTCCGGCTCGAGTTCCGGTTCGAGCTCTTCGTCGAGCTCGTCCTCGAGTTCCTCGTCGGGCACGGGCAGCTCCACCAGCAGCAGCACCACCGCCGCGTAAGGCCTGATTTCCACGGGACCCTGCCGCCCTTCGGGCGACGGGGTCCTCGGCGTTTCCGCGTGCGGTTAGGGTGCGGACATGGCGAACAAGGCGAACGTGGCGGGCTCGACGGACGTGGCGGGCCCGGTGGACGGGCAGGGCGCCGGGATCGGCGTCATCGGCGGCTCCGGGTTCTACTCCTTCCTCGACGACGTGACCGAGGTCCAGGTCGACACCCCGTACGGGCCGCCCAGCGACTCCCTCTTCCTCGGTGACATCGCCGGCCGGCGGGTCGCCTTCCTGCCGCGGCACGGGCGGGGCCACCATCTGCCGCCGCACCGGATCAACTACCGGGCCAACCTGTGGGCCCTGCGCTCGGTCGGCGTGCGCCAGGTGCTCGCCCCGTGCGCCGTGGGCGGACTGCGTCCCGAGTACGGGCCGGGCACGCTGCTGGTGCCGGACCAGCTGGTCGACCGCACGAAGTCCCGCGCGAACACGTACTTCGACGGAGAGCCGCTGCCCGACGGGTCGGTGCCGAACGTGGTGCACGTGTCGCTGGCCGACCCCTACTGCTCCGCCGGGCGGGCCGTGGCGCTGAAGGCGGCGCGCGGCCGGGACTGGGAGCCGGTGGACGGCGGCACGCTGGTCGTGGTCGAGGGGCCGCGCTTCTCGACCCGTGCCGAATCGTTGTGGCACCAGGCGCAGGGCTGGTCGGTGGTGGGGATGACCGGGCATCCCGAGGCGGCCCTCGCCCGTGAGCTGGAGCTCTGCTACACGTCCCTGACCCTGGTCACCGACCTCGACGCGGGTGCCGAGAGCGGGGAGGGCGTCTCGCACGACGAGGTGCTGCGGGTGTTCGCGGCGAACGTGGGGCGGTTGCGGGGGGTGCTGTTCGACGCGGTGGCCGGGTTGCCGGGGGAGGACGAGCGGGACTGTCTGTGTGGCGGGGCGTTGGGTGGGATGGATCCGGGGTTCGTGTTGCCGTAGCTGGTGGGCGTCTGGTGGTGCGCGTCTGGTGGCGGGCCGTGGTGGTGGGGCGGCGGAACTCGCCGTTCGGGTGAGGGAGTTGTCCACAGGCCGGGGTAGGTCCACAGGCCCGAGCGGGCGGCGGCGGGAAGCCTCATCGTGGGGAGCGCAAGCCGGTCCTCGTCGCAGGTGGTGGTTCCCGTGTCCCTCGCTCCGCTCACGTCCGCTCTTTTCGGCGGCTCCCCCGTCGCCGCACTCCCGCCCGGCCCCGAGGTGCCCGCGACGCGTGAGGTGCCGCGCTTCGATCCCGTGCGGGTGCGCGGGGGCCGGTACCGGTCGGGCCGGCTCGGGCGGCACCGGCGGCGGGCCCTGGCCGTCGGGCTCGCGGTCACCGCGACCGCGCTGGTGGCGGCGGGACCGCGTGACGGTGACGGGGCCCGTGGTCAGCCCCGGGCCCAGTCCCCCGCGCACACGGCCTCGGTGTCCGGGGAGCGGTCCGGGCGGACGCGTGATGCCGCGGGGGCGGGTGCGGCGGTGGCGGGAGCGGGTGCGGGTGCGGGTGCGGGTGCGACGGGCCCGGTGACGGCCCCGATCCGGATCGCCGACGCGGCGACGGTACGGCTGCTGCGGCCGGGCGACCGGGTCGACGTCATCGCCGCCGAGGGGACGGTGTCGGGCGGCGACGCCCGTGTCGTCGCGCGCGGGGCCAGGGTGACGAAGGTGCCGGAGCCCCTGGAGGGCGCGACCGACGGCGGGGCACTGGTCGTCCTCTCGGTGCCGCGTGCCACCGCCGCCCGGCTCGCCGGGGCGAGCGCGACGGCACGGTTGGCGGTGACCCTGTGGTGATGCTGTGCACGATCTGGTCAAGGCCCTCGTTCGAGGGACCCAGGTGCTCGATTCGGCCCAAGCGTGACGTAGGTTGCGGAGCGTTTTGTTCCATAAGCTGCTCGTGCGAGGAAAGGCCCCGAGGTGAGCGAGAAGAAGGAACCGAGCCTCTGGGAGGGCTTCAAGGCCTTCCTGATGCGCGGGAACGTCGTCGATCTGGCCGTGGCGGTGGTGATCGGCGCCGCGTTCACGAACATCGTCAACGCCGTGGTGAAGGGGATCGTCAACCCGGTCGTCGGAGCCATCGGGACCAAGAACCTCGACCACTACAGCTCATGCCTGAGCTCGACGTGCCAGGGCGAGGAAGGCATCCAGATCCTGTGGGGTTCCGTTCTCGGCGCCGCCATGAGCTTCGTGATCACCGCGGCGGTCGTCTACTTCTTGATGGTCCTGCCCATGGCGAAGTACCTGGCCCGGCAGGAGGCCCGCCGCAAGGCGAAGGAAGGCACACAGGAGGTCATCGAGGTGACCGAGCTGGAGGTGCTGAAGGAGATCCGGGACACGCTGGTCGCACAGCGTGGTGCGGGGCACGACCAGCAGGAGCGGTAGCGCCGGCTCAGATGTGGTGGGGCGGCTTCTCGTCGAGGAAGCGCTTGAGGTCGGCCGCGCCACCGCCCGAGTCGGTGCGCTCGCCCCAGCCGCGGTCCGTGTCGTCGGAGGACTGCTGGTCGAGCGGGTCGTCGAAGACCAGCGCCGGCTTCGGCGCGGGCGGCTGGGGATCGGGGGCGCTGCTCATGCGTCCAGGGTACGGTCGCGGAGAAAATCCCCGCGCCTTCTGTTGTGCTGGGAATCATGACGCCCAGCCCCACTCCCCCGCCCGTCCCCTCCGGCCCGCCCGCCGACCGGGGACCGCTGCGCAGGCTCAGGGCCCGCGGACGCGACGAGGCGCACCGGACGGCCTCGCCGCTGGAGCTCTTCTTCGACCTGTGCTTCGTCGTGGCCGTCGCCCAGGCGGGCATCCAGCTGGTGCACTCCGTCGCCGAGGGCCATGCCGGCGAGGGGATCCTCGACTACGCGATGATCTTCTTCGCGGTGTGGTGGGCCTGGATGAACTTCTCGTGGTTCGCCTCGGCGTACGACAACGACGACGTGCTGTACCGGGTCGTCACGCTGGTGCAGATCGCGGGTGTGCTGGTCCTCGCGGCGGGGGTCTCACAGGCGTTCGAGGACCACGACTACCTCGTGGTCTGGCTGGGCTACGTGATCATGCGGCTGGCCCTGGCGTCGCAGTGGCTGCGGGCGGCCCGTGCCGCCGAGGGCGCGGAGCGTACGACGGCCCTGCGCTACGCCGGCGGGGTGCTGCTCTGCCAGGTCGGCTGGCTGGGGCTGCTGCTCCTGCCCGAGGGCGCCCGGCCCTGGTGGTTCCTGGTGATGGCGCTGCTGGAGATGTGCGTGCCGCTCTTCGCGGAGCGGGGCCGTCCCACGTCCTGGCATCCCCGCCATATCGCGGAGCGCTACGGGCTGTTCACCATCATCGTGCTCGGCGAGACGATCGCCGCGGCCACGATCGCCGTGAAGTCCGGTATCGACGAGAACGACGCGCTGGGCGAGCTCCTCCCCATCGCGTCGGGCGGGCTGCTGATCATCTTCGCCGCGTGGTGGATCTACTTCGTGGTCCCGATCCACGGCCATCTGCGCTCCAACCGGCAGGCGTTCCTGTGGGGCTACGGCCACTACGTGGTCTTCGCCTCGGCGGCCGCGATCGGGGCCGGGCTGGAGGTGGCGGTGGAGCAGACGGTCGGCGAGGCGCACATCTCCCTGCTGGCGGCGTCGGCCGCCGTGACCCTGCCGACGGCCCTGTATCTGCTGACCGTGTGGGCCCTGCACTCGCGTCACTTCAAGGCGGGCATCGCCCAGCAGCTGGTGCTGCCGACGACGGCACTGCTGGTGATCTGCTGCACGTTCCTGGGTGACTGGGCGGTGCTCACGGCGGGCGTGGTCTGCGTGCTGTCGGTGGTGGCGGGAGAGACTCTGGCCGCGCGCCCGGCGAGGGCCCGGCAGTCGTCGAGCCCGGCCGGCTGAGCGCGCCGTCCGGCCCGGTGCACCCGCGAGGGCCGACGACTGGACAACACTGGGCGCCATGACAGTTGACGCTCTGGTGGACGCTCTGACGGATGTCTCCGGCCTGCGTGTGGGGCACGCGACCCGCGCCGGCGACGGCTGGCTCACCGGCACCACGGTCGTGCTCGCCCCGGAGGGCGGGGCCGTGGCCGCCGTGGACGTGCGGGGCGGTGGCCCCGGCACCAAGGAGACGGACGCGCTCGACCCGCGCAACGTGGTGCGGAAGGTCGAGGCGATCGTGCTGACCGGCGGCAGCGCCTACGGGCTGGACGCGGCCTCGGGGGTGATGGCCTGGCTGGAGGAACGGGGGCGCGGGATCCGGGTCGGGGCGGATCCGGCGCATGTCGTGCCGGTGGTGCCCGCCGCCTGTGTCTTCGATCTGGGGCGGGGCGGCGACTTCCGGGCCCGGCCGGACGCGGCCACCGGCCGTGCCGCGGTCGAGGCGGCGGCGGCGAGCGGGCCCGGCGCGCGGGTGGCCCAGGGGTGCGTGGGCGCAGGTACGGGGGCGGTGACCGGGGTGGTGAAGGGCGGTATCGGCAGCGCGAGCACGGTGCTCGGCTCGGGGGTCACGGTGGCCGCGCTGGTGGTGGCCAACGCGGCGGGTTCGACGGTGGATCCGGAAACGGGGGTGCTGTACGGGGAGTTGTTCCAGGGACGGGTGGAGTATCCGGAGACGGAGGTCCATGAGGCCGCACGGCGGCGCCTCGCCGAGACGGCCGCGAGGAGCGCGCCTCCGCCGCTCAACACCACGCTCGCGGTGGTCGCCACGGACGCGGATCTGTCGAAGGCACAGGCGCAGAAGCTGGCCGGCACGGCGCACGACGGCATCGCCCGCGCGGTGCGGCCGGTACACCTGCTCAACGACGGGGACACGGTGTTCACGCTGGCGACGGGAGAGCGCGCCCTGGACGCCGCGGACCCGCTCGCCCTCAACGAGGTCCTCGCGGCGGGCGCCGATGTGGTGACCCGGGCGATCGTGGGGGCGGTGCGCGCCGCCGAGTCGGTCGACGGCCCGGGCGGGGCGTGGCCGTCGTACGGGGAGTTGTACGCGGGCCGTTGAGCGGCCGGGCACCGCACAGCGGCTCCACAGCGGTGCCGGACATTGTCCCGGCAATGTAACGGTGATGTCGTTCCTGGCGGTCGGACGGAACCCGAACGGCCGCCGGGCCCCTCTTGCTTCACGTACTGGAGCGGATCACTCACATCACACGAACTGGGAGCAGCCCGTGACAACGCCGGACATTGCCGCGCGGCGCACACTGGGGGCCTGTGCCGCCCTGATGGTCGGCGCCCTGACGCTCACCGCCTGCGGTGGCAGCGCCACCGCCAAGGACGACGAGAAGGGCGGCAAGGGCACGGGCAACACGTCCGTCGCGAAGATAGCCATCTCGGCGAAGGACGGCTCCACGGGCGCGTCCATCAACTCGACCGGTGTGAAGGTCAGCGACGGGAAGCTGACCGAGGTGAAGATGACGCTGGCGGGCGACGGTGAGGCCGTGCCGGGCTCGATCTCCTCCGACGGCAAGGCGTGGAAGCCGAAGGAGCAGCTGGAGCGCGGCACGAAGTACCAGATATCCGCGACCGCGAAGGACTCGGACGGCCGGACGGCCGCCGCCAACTCGATCTTCACGACGGTGTCGTCGTCGAACAGCTTCATCGGGACGTACACGCCGGACGACGGCACCACGGTCGGTGCGGGCATGCCGGTGTCGTTCACCTTCGACAAGGCCATCACCGAGCGGAAGGCCGTGCAGTCGCGGATCACGGTCACCTCCAGCAGCGGGCAGAAGGTGGTCGGGCACTGGTTCAACGGGCAGCGGCTCGACTTCCGGCCCGAGGAGTACTGGAAGGCCGGCTCCAAGGTGACGATGAAGATCGACCTGGACGGGGTCGAGGGCGCGAACGGCGTCTACGGCGTGCAGAAGAAGACGGTCACCTTCACCGTCGGGCGCTCGCAGGTCTCCACGGTCGACGTCAACACGCAGACCATGACGGTGGTCCGGGACGGCAAGACCATCAAGACGATCCCGATCTCGGCGGGCAGCCCGGAGCACACCACGTACAACGGGCAGATGGTGATCTCGGAGAAGTTCACGCAGACCCGTATGAACAGCCGGACGGTCGGTCTCGGCGGTGAGTACGACATCCCGGACGTGCCGCACGCGATGCGCCTGACGACGTCCGGCACGTTCATCCACGGCAACTACTGGTACAACAAGGGCAACCCACCCTTCGGGCGCCAGGGCACCAGCCACGGCTGCGTCGGCCTCGCGGACGTCCAGGGCGCCGGGGGCAGCACGCCCGCCAAGTGGTTCTACGACAACTCCCTCATCGGGGACGTGGTGATCGTGAAGAACTCCCCCGACAAGACGGTGTCGCCGGACAACGGGCTCAACGGCTGGAACATGGACTGGAGCCAGTGGGTCGCGGGCAGCGAGTCGTGAGCGACTGAACAGCCGCCCCAACTGGGGTTTTTGACGGACCGACCGGGCCGCGCGGGAACCATTCGCGCGGCCCGCGCGTTTTCCCGGACGTACGTTTTCTCGGTTCCCGGACATGATGTCCGACCGAGGGGCTACGGTATGCACCCACAAGGTGACATGCAGCAACGCCGGGAGAAACCTTGAGCGTTCCGTACGAGACGGCAGCGTACGAACCCCACGACTCGCCCGAGTCTCCGGAGGAGCACCTCGCGCGACTCCTCGGCCGCGCCCTGAACTCCTTCGAGCTACCGGACGAGACGATCCGGCGGCTGGACTGCGCCCTGGCCCACGACGGTTCGCTGCACTCCGCGCACCACAGCGCGGGCCTGCACCGGGAGACGTACCGGCACACGTGGCTGCTCGCCGACGGTTCGGCGCTCACGCTCTGGGAGCTCGTCCACAACACCGCTCCGGGCAGCGAACCGCAGCACGAGGTCTATGTGGACGAGGAGGAGCTGCGGGCCGCGACCGCGCGTCTGCCGCTGCCGCCGGACACGCCCGACTTCGAACTGCCGGTGACGGTGCAGCTGTCACCGGTCCCCGTGCCCCGGCACGCCTATGCCAGCGACGACTCGGCGGACCACGCGCGCCGTTTACTGCGCCGGGCGGAGAACACGGACCGGCCGGGCGCGGACACGGCGGCGCTGCTGGCCACGGCGTCCGGCCACCGGATCACCCAGGCCTTCGGCCGCCCCTGCCGCGCCGGCCGGGCGGGGCTGGGCTTCTCGCTCTACGAGCACGCGTTCCTGCTGGGTGACGGCGAGGAGCTCTCCCTCTGGGAGGTCGAGCACACGGCGACGCCGGACGGGCGGCACATGTGCGAGGTGTACGTCAGCGAGGACGCGGCGCGCGAGGCGATGGAGCGGCGGGCGGCGCAGCTCTCGTAGGAGCCGTCGCGGCCTTCCTAGACGCCCCGGCCTCCGCCCAACTGGCGCACCAGCTCGGTGAAGGCGTCTCTCTCCTCCGTGGTCAGCTCCACGGACTCCGACCGGGGGCCTGTCTGCCGCTGTTGCGGGAGAGCGGGGAGTGAGTGGCCTTCGGGCCACCCGGAGAGGTGCTCAGGCATGCGTTCCAGTAGACACCACGGCCCGGGACTTCGGTCCCGGGCCGTGATTTTCGTGATCTATCTCGCAGGTGGCATGAACGGTTCACACGCCACGAAAGGGACGGACCGCTTCGGGTGTCACGCCGCCACCGGCTGCTTGGTCTCCGCCGCCGGGGCCGCGGTGCCCTCGCCGGGGGCCGCGGTGGCGCCCGGGGCCTGCTTGCGCATGCCCTTCAGGACGATCACCAGGGCGGTCGTGACACAGACGCCCGCGGCGATGGCGACCAGGTAGAGCAGCGGGTTGCCGATCAGCGGGACCACGAAGATGCCGCCGTGCGGGGCGCGCAGGGTGGCGCCGAAGGCCATCGACAGGGCACCGGTGATCGCGCCGCCCGCCATGGAGGCCGGGATGACGCGCAGCGGGTCGGCCGCGGCGAACGGGATCGCGCCCTCGGAGATGAAGGAGGCGCCGAGCACCCAGGCGGCCTTGCCGTTCTCGCGCTCGGTGGCGTTGAAGAGCTTGCCGCGCACGGTCGTGGCCAGGGCCATCGCCAGCGGGGGCACCATGCCGGCCGCCATGACCGCCGCCATGATCTTCATCGCGGAGTCGCTGGGGTCGGAGACCGCGATACCGGCCGTGGCGAAGGTGTAGGCGACCTTGTTGACGGGCCCGCCGAGGTCGAAGCACATCATCAGGCCGAGGAGGGTGCCGAGCAGGATGGCGTTGGCGCCGGACAGGCTGTTCAGCCAGTCGGTCATGCCCTTCTGCGCCTCGGCGATGGGCTTGCCGATGACGACGAACATCAGGAACCCGACGATCGCCGAGGAGATCAGCGGGATCACCACCACCGGCATGATGCCGCGCAGCGCCGCCGGGATGTTCACCTTCTGGATCGCGATGACCACGCCACCGGCGATCAGACCGGCCGCGAGGCCCCCGAGGAAACCGGCGTTGATGGTCAGTGCGATCGAGCCGCCGACGAAGCCGGGCACCAGACCGGGCCGGTCGGCCATGCCGTAGGCGATGTAGCCCGCCAGGACCGGGACGAGGAAGCCGAAGGCGACGCCACCGATCTGGAAGAGCAGGGCCGCCCAGCTGTCGGCCTGCGTCCACAGGAAGTGGTCCATCACCGACGGGGCCTTGTTGACCTTGTAGCCGCCGATCGCGAAGCCGAGGGCGATCAGCAGACCGCCCGCCGCGACGAACGGCACCATGTAACTGACGCCGGACATCAGCCACTTGCGCAGCTTGGTGCCGTAGCCCTCGCCGGAGTCGCCGGCGCGCTCGACGGGCGTGGTGCCCGGGGAGCCGGAGGTGACCTCGCCGCGCGCGGCCTTCTCCCGTACCTCGGCGATGAGTTCGGCGGGGCGGTTGATGCCCGCCTTCACACCGACGTCGACGGTCGGCTTGCCGGCGAAGCGGTCCTTCTCCCGTACGGACACGTCGTGGGCGAAGATCACGCCGTCCGCCGCCGCGATGACCTCCGGGTCGAGCCGGGTGAACCCGGCCGAGCCCTGTGTCTCGACGGTGACTTCGACGCCCGCCTCACGGCCGGCGTTCTCCAGCGACTCGGCCGCCATGTAGGTGTGGGCGATGCCGGTGGGGCAGGAGGTGACGGCGACGATGCGGAACGGGCGCTCCTCGGGGGCGCTCTCGGCCCCGGAGTCGTCGTCGGTGACCGTGGCGGGGGCGGGGGGGGGCGCGCCCCGGGGGCGCGGGCGGGGGGCCGCGGGGGGGGGGCGGGGGGTGGGGGTTGCGTGTGGGGGGGCGGGGGCCTGGGGGGCAGGTGTTGTACGAGGTGGTGCGGTGAGGGAG